>CACZAK010000145.1 GCA_902779075.1 uncultured bacterium
CCGCGATTTCGAGCGAACCCGCGAACGCGCCGAACGGAAGCGGCTTCGTGTACGTGGCCGCGCCCGCGATGCTGAGATTGTTGTTCGCCGCATGGAGCAACGTGCCGCCATCCTCCACGACAAGACGCGTCACCTTGAACGGCGTGGTGTTCGTGCAGAGGCGCATGTCCAGCGTGCCGCCCGCGTGGATCGTGACGGGAACTGCGGCGGAGGAAATCGCGATTTCCGGCTTCGGCGTGGAGGCGGTGGAGTCCATCACCACCGTGCCACCGAAAATCTCCGCGCCGGAGTTCATCTTCTGGTCGGTATGGTTGTTCTTGATGTAGAACGTGCCCGCGCCGTACTTCAAGAGCTTCGCATACGTGCTGTTGCCTTCGATCGGAGGATAGAGCGTCACGTCAGTCGTCTCGTTGGAGACGACAACCGAATTCGCAACATAGATCCACTTGACATAGCTTGGAACAAGAGCACCGTCAAACAGCGTCAGCTCCTTAATGTATGTCCTGTTCTCCCGCTCTTCGATCTGGCCGCCGTTCAGCGCGGTGATAGACTTGAACGTGGCCTTCTTCGAGCCATCGCTTGGGATGCGGTACGAGGCTCCTGTGCCGTCTACGATCACGTCCACATTGGGAAGGCTCACCTCCTTGTCGTTCTTGTATGGATAGAGGATGCCCTGCTTCACGTAGATCGTTCCGGGCGACGAACTGTTCGCCGTGGCAATCCAGAAGCCCTTGTTGGACGGGATGTCTATCGTGAGCGTGTGTCCGTTCAGGTCGAAGCATTCCGGCTGGTTGTAGCTGCTGTTGATCTGGCCGAGGTTGCCGGTGCCGCCCACCGTGGCGTCCGCCGAAAGCCTTAGCCCCTTCATCTGCGCCGAGCCTGCCGTCACGTCCGCGCCCGTGTTGCGCAGGGCGCCGCCGCCGTCCGGACCCGTTCCGGCAAGGTCGTAGATCGGCACGTTTCCGTTGCCGTTTCCGTTCATGTCGAACGCGGCGCCGTCCAGGACCTTCACCGTGATGCCGTTTGCGATCACCGACTGCGCCCCGTACTTCATGATACCCTCCGCCACCGTGACGCCGGTGAGGTGGGTCATGCTGGCGGAGAGAACCATCGTGCCCGCACCATCCTTGATGAGCTTTCCGTTGAGAATGGGCTTGTTGCCGTTGTTGATGGTGAGCGTCGTGCCCGACGGGACGGTCACGCGGAGGTTGCCCGTGCCGGCGAGGACGGGGTGCTTGGCGAGGAACGCCGCATAGTCGGCGGCATGAAGCTCGAAGCCGTTGAGGTTTACCGTAGCCGCATCGATGAGGCGGTCCGCGATAGTAGACCACTCCGTATCCTCCGTGAGCGTGATGCTGTCGAGGAGCGTGGCGACCGTCGGCGCGGCGGAGGTTGCGCCGGCGTATGTGGGCGTGGTCGAGACAACCCAGCCCTGGCGCGCGACGGCCGCGCCCTTCGTGAAGTCCGTGCCCGTCGCATTCTCGAACACGCGTCCGCTTGCGTTGTCGAAGAGCGCGCCCTTACCGGCGGCAGTCTGCACCGGCACAAGATCGCGCACGGCGATACCGCCGTCCTTCACGACCATCGAGTCGAAGCGGTACTTCGCAGCGAATCCGCAGCCATACGAGGCAAACACGCAGAGGTCGCTGTATGCATACGACACGCGGCTTTCCGGGATTTCGGAAGACGCGCCGCCGCCGTCGAGGAGGAACTTGTTCGCCGCCGTGATGCGGCAGAGGTAGTCGGTGTTGGCGGCAGGTCTCACGGTGATAGATGCGGTACCGCCGCCGTGGAAGCGGAAGGACGGGTTGGAGCCGTCATTCTGCATGTTGAAGAGGTAGCAGGATCCGGCCCAGCCCTGCCCGAAGAAGGTCTTCTGGTGCTCGTATGTCACGCCGCCGAAGCGAAGTTCCGCGGTCGTGTCCGTGCCGGGAACGTAGTCGAGGCGCACGGTCTGCGCACCTGTCGAGGTGATGGACGCGATTTCCGAGGCATAAGGGAGATCGTCCGTCTTCAAAAGGAAGAAGCGGTAGAAAACACCATCCGCCTTGAGCGCGGCGGGGAGCGTGTAGGTGTAGGACGTCGCGTCGGCGGCGATCGTCGCGACCTCCTCCCACGAGGTCCAGGCGTTCTTGCGCGTCTCGCAGTCCGTCGCGCCGTACGCGACGTAGAGCTTGTGCGCATTGCCGTCGGGGTTCGTGAAGGAGAGCGTGACCTCGGTGGCCGTGGCTTCAGCCACGGCCACTGAACGCGGGAAGCGGAACGTGGGCGTTTCGTCCATCACGCGGCCAAAGCGGGCCGCCGGACGCTCCGCGCCGGCGTTGAACGGCGTCGTCGTCTGGTTCGGATAGAACACGTTGTTCACCTGGTCGTAGAGGCCGATGTCGCCAGCGGCGTTGACGGCGGGGATGAAGTCGCGCACCTTCGAGCCGCTTGAGCCGCCGATCTTCAGGCTGTAAAACGTCCAAGAGCCACGATGCCCGCCGCCCTTGTCCGCGAAGATCGCGAATTTCTCCGAGGACACCGAACGATCAACGGACTTACGCGTTTCCGATCCGCCACCGGTGATCGTAAGCATGCTGGCAGGATCAATCACCAGCCGATATTCGGTATTGGCGGCGGGCGTGCTGACAGTGTAGCTTGAATTGCCGTAGAACCTGAACTTCGTTCCGCCATCGTTCTGCAAGATGAAGAGATACTGCTTGCCACCCCAGCTCTGCCCGAAGAATGCCGTGTCGTTTATGAGTGATCCCGTCTTGAATCGGAAATCGACGGCCCAGTTGTTAGCCGCCGCAGTGCCGGTGTTGATCCACTGTGCGCCGGTGGAGGTGATGGAGACGAGTTCCTTCACCATGTTGAGGCCGAGGGTCTGGATGAGGAAGAAGCGCAGGGGGCGTCCGTCGCGCAGCGCGGCGGGGACCGCGTACTCGTAGGAGGTCTGGTCGTAGGCGATGTCGGCGACCTTCTCAAAGGTGTCCCATGCATACTTGTCCTCGCCGCCGTCCGCCGCGCCGTGCGCGAGGAAAAGCTCGTAGTCGTTGTTGTCCTTTGCGCCGAACGCGAGCGTAACGGACGTCTCCGTCTGCCGCGTGACGCACAGCGTCACCGCGCTTGCCGGAAGGATCGCGCCCACCGCAATCAACGGGAGGGCCGCGCGAATCCAAGCAAAAATACGAGCGAAACGGGAAGTTTTCACCCCGTCCCTACGGGAGTTGCAGTTAAGTTTTTCCATCGCTTTTCCTCTTTGAACTGTTGAAGAATGCTCTTTGACCAGTTGAACGGATAGAATGATACCATAATTTCACCGCCAAGCGCAAGCCGGAAATCGCTTCCGGATTTTCCCGCTACAGCACGATTACATGCCGAGGGGTTTTGAGTAGACAAAGGTCAGCGCACCAGGATCATGAACTGCTGGAAGCCGATGCGCACGCCGTTGGACGTCTTGATGGCCCTGAAACGCGAACTTCTCGGCTCGTCGGATTCAAGGACGAAGCGCGCGTTCGGCTTGTGGCCCTCGTTCCACCTGACAAGGTAGTCGCCCTTCGCAAGCGGTCGCGTACCGGTCTTGAGCTTGATGGTGCCCGACGACGCCACCAGCGCCACGCCGTTGGTCGGCTGGTAGATACTCCCCGCTTCGGTAAGATCGAAGCCCGCGCCGTTAGACACGGTCACGGTATCCAGTCCGTCGGCAAGCGCGTTGACCTTGAGATAGCCGCCCTCGAGCGTGAGCGCATTTGTTTCATCTCCCAATCTCGCGGCCTCTACCAGCTCCAGCGTTCCGCCGCCCTTCTTGACCGGAGGCTTGCGCAACGGCATCGCAATTCGGAGAAGCGCGCCGTCTGCGACATGCAGCGGACCGCTGACGTTGTAATCGTTCACGCTCGGAGAGACGGAGGAAGTGGCGAATGTCAGCATGGCTGCGCATCCACTCACGCGATGTACCGTGGTCGTGCCAGAACAGATGTGCAATCCGTTGTGGATCACGACTCCGTCGCGATCCTGGTATTGCGTACCCGAACCGCCAGAGAAGTAAATGTCGGACTCGCCATACATGCCTGCGACGTGCGTGTGAAGATGAGTGGGCTTGAATTCTGTCGTAACTTCAAGCGTGCCATTGGATATAACCATGTATGGTGAGGCTGGTTGGGAACTGCCAACACAGTTTACGCCGCGAAGCATGACTCGCGCGCCGTCGTACACGTGGACGTACGCGTCGTCCGGCAACCTGCGTCCGTTGCTGACCTGGTTGCCATACAGCGAGAGCGTCGTGTTCGCGCCATGCACGCGCACCGGCTTCTCCGCCGTGGCGGTGCAGTTGTAGAACTTCCCGTTGACATGCAGAAATGCGCCGTCCTTGACCTCGACTTCGCCATGGAAACTCGAGTAGTCCTGCGTGATGTCCATGTGGCCGGTCGATGAACCCTTGTTCGAAAGGATGAACTTCGTTGTGGCGTCGCCCGTCATCGGCGCAGTGGACTTCACGGAGGCTCCAACGTTGAGGTCATAATTGACGCTGAACTCCAGCGTCTTGCCCGATCCGATGTTGATCGCGCCGGGATTGCGCGGGCTTGCGTCCGTGAAGTTGATCTTCGCCTTGCCGCCAGCCGCCGCCGGCACGTTGATCGCGCCGATCGTGCCGCGAATGTCGTTGATGACCTGATCCTGCGTGGAGGTCGCGAACGTGATACCGCCATCGGTGAGATTGAACGGCACGCCGATCTCGTACCCCGCGCCCGCAGTTCCCGCATTGAACGTCGGCATCGTGATCGAACCCGTTCCCGTGAATGCGTAGGGCGTATTCGTGGTGTTGAAGTCGAACGACGTCACCGCACGGTCGCCGGATACGTTGATCGTGGTGAGCGCGCTCGCGTTGCCGTTGGTGTTGTCCATGAACGTGACGTCGTGGTAGCCGTCGCCGTTGTACCCTTCTGGGTCATGGTTCCACGCCGTCTCGGTCCATTCGCCGGACTGCGTGTTCCAGTAGATGTGCTTGGGATTCTTCTTCTTGACGACGGAGAGCCCGCCCACGCTGGAAATCGCCCATTCGACGGGTATCGTTGGGAACGAGAACTTCTCGGCCATCGCCGCGGTGAAGGCCGAGTAGGCGAGAATCTTCACGGGCGCTTCGCGCGTGGTGAAGTCGATTTCCGAAAGGTCAACCGCGATCGTGCCGGACGCCGGCAGCGTGAGCGTGGTGGTGACGGTGAGCGGATCGCCGCCAAGCGCCTTGACCGTGGTGCCCGCCGAAATGTTCAGACGCGGCACCTTGGAACCGGTGAGCAGCGTACCCTCCTGCATCAGGAACGTCGCCGTGCACTGGATTTGGTCAACCGTGTCCGCGAACCGCACCGTGCCCGGACCCGTCTTCGCGATGTTCCCCATAAACGGCGTGCCCCACACGACCGATGAGCCTTCCGAGACCACCACCGGCACCGCCGCCTCGCCCTGGATCGCGTTCAGTATTCCCTCCGCCGCCTCGAACGTGCAGGCGCCGTCGATGTAGAACTTGCCGCTGTTGGAGTAGTAGAAGATGCCGTTTTTGTTGTAGGCGCCCTTCTCACCCTGAAGGCGGAACGTGGAGTCCTTCATGTGGATGTTCTTGAACTTGATGTGTTCGTTTCCTGTCGAGCAGTCAACGCGCAACATGCCGTTCGTGAGCCAGAACTCGGGAACGTAGCTGGAGAACGGGTTGACGCCGCAGATGTGGATTTCGCCGCCATCGACGATCACCTGTCCGTTCTGCGGCAGGCGGTTGTTGACCTGCGAGCAGTGCGGAATGTACGCCTTCGCGCCCTCTCCAATGTAGAGGGAGCTGAAGCCGAGGATCGAGCCGTTGATCGTGAGCTGGCCGCCGGTGACGGCGAACGGTCCGCCGAACGTGCCGCCCGTGACGGTGAGCGTGCCCGAACCGGCCTTCTCCTTGAGTCCCGCGCCCGTGAGGTTGAGCGCGCCGGAAGACGCGTCGGACGCGACGTTCATCGCGAACGCGCCTTCGTCAGAGGCCACCGCGCGGTCGGGAAGTCCTGGATAGACGACGCGTCCCGCGCCGGTCTTTCTGAACTTGTGGGTGTTGCTGGCGAAGGTGAACGTCGGGTTGGCGTAGATCCACTCCTCGTTCTCCGCCGCATTGAGAAGGAAGTAGGCATTGGCGGGCAGCTTCACCATGCCCTGCACCACGTTTGCGCCCGCGACGCCGAACTCCGCCGTGCCGCCGGTCGCATCGACGTCGCCGAACAGCTTGTGTCCGCCCGCGATCACGAGCTTGGCGTTGTCGCCGCTGTTCGTGACCTTCACCGTCCCCGCGTAGGCGTCGGCGTCCATCGCCACGCGGCTTGTGCCGGACGCGACGAGCGTCGCCACCATCACGTCGCCGGGCGTCGTCGAATAGTTCACGGAGACGCCGTCGCGTTCCCATGGAAGCGCGTACCACGAGCCGTTCGAGACGCCCGCGACAGCCGCCGTGAGGTCTCCGTTCGCCGTCACGTAGAGCGCGCCGTTTTCAATCGTGAACGCCGCGCTGGAGACGGCGTTGCCGTGGATGTCCTTCGCGCCCGTGACGTTTGCGAGGTCGAATCCGGACGCGACGCCGACGACGCGCTGCTTGCCGCCCTCGGGGACAATGGCGACGATCGCACCGGCGCAGTCCGCCGCGAGCGTCGCCTGCGAGCCGGCCGCGATCTCCGCCGTCGCTCCGGCGGAGACCTTCACCGTGCCCGTGCCGAGCGCGCCGGCGGTCGTGGCGGACACCGTGCCCGCCTGCACATCGACGCCGCCCGTGAAGGTGGCGTCCGCGTCGAGGACGAGCGTGCCCGCACCGGTCTTGACGATTCCGCCGACGCCCTTCAAGCCCCAGCCGAACGCCACCGTCTTGCCGTTCGCGATTTCGATCGGGAACCCGCCCGCCGCGATTGTCACGTTCGCGCCCGATCCCTTGCGGAGGTCGAAGTATTTCTCGCAGTCCGCATTCGCCTTGAACGCCGTGCCGTTGAAGGTGATGAAATCGACGTCGTCGTCGTACATCAGGAAGCCGTACGGCGCAATCGCCTCGCCGCCGTTGAAATTGATCGTTGCGACCGAGCGGGTGCCGCTGTTCGAGCCGAGCACGAACTTGTCCTGCAGCTCCACAGTGCCGCCGCTTATGTTGACCGTGCCGGTGGAGGTGACGCCTGTCGTGTCGTTGTCCCAGCCGGCCGCCACGCGCAGGCGGCGCGTGATCACATGCCCGCCGTCCATGTTCATGAAGCCGTGTCCGGACTTCTGCTGCGTGCCGATTGTGATGTCGCGGCCCATTTTATTGCCGTCGCACGAATTTGTGACCACCAGCGTGCCGCCGTGGATGTTGAGGTAGTTGTCTTTGGCGAAGTCGCATGTCACGACGAACGGACCCGGCACTTCCGTGAGGCCCGCGTCCGCCGCGAACGTCAGCGTCATGCCCTTGTCGATGAACGTGCGCCAATATGTCTTCTTGCGCAGCCCGGCGCCGTTCTTAAGCGTGAGCGTCACGCCCTCCACGGGACGGAATTCGCCCCAGAAGTCAAGGTAGAATGTGCCGTTCTCCCATGTGACGTCGCCTTCAAGGGCGGGATTTGCCATGACGCTGTACACGTTGCCGCCGAGGTCAAGCGTGCCGCCGCTCTGGGCAATCATGCCGGAGGCGTGAAGATCGCCGGCGAAAGCGAGCGTGCCGCCGCCGGTGAAATTGAGGTCGGCCGTGGAAACGGGCGCGGCGTAGGTGGCGGTCGACCCGGACGCCACGGAGATTGCGGCGGGGATCACGGACGGCGTGTCCGCCGTGCCGATGGTCGCATCGGCGGAGAAGGAAGCCGCCGTAAGACCGGTGTACGCGCCGGAGACGTTCGCCCAGCCGCCCTGGTTCCACTTGGCGTCGAGGTAGTTGTAGATCGCGATGCGCTCCTCTGCGGTGAGGACGCGCGTGAAGATGATCACTTCCGAAAGGGCGCGGGCGCAATTGCGCGAACCGACGTAGGTGCGATCGTGCGAGAGCTGATTGCTGCGCGTGTTGCCCGCCGTCGCGATGGTGATGATGTTGAGCGCGTTGGCGACGGGCGCGGTCGCATCGGGGTTGGCAACGGGCGTCGTCGCGTTGTTGAGGTAGAACGTCGGCTTGCCGGGATAGCCGGTGCTGCTCTTCGCCCAGGCCTCGTTCCAGACGTAGCCGGACTTGCCGCGGTGCAGATCAAAATAGGTGTCGTCGCCGAGCAGCGGCTCCAGATTGTCGTCGAGAATGAACTGCCCCACCAGAAACACCGTGCGGATGGTGGATATCCGCTCGTATCTGAGGTCGGCGTCGCAACCGCTTGGACCCATCTGGAGGGCAGGCACGCCGTTCACGAGCTGCACGCTTCCGTATCTCACGACGCCCGCGATGTCGCCGCTTGTTTGGGTGCGAACCCTGTACGCGACGGCGTCGCCGTAGGTTGCCCTGCCCGCACCCTTGTTGATCCAGTTCGTGACGCCGAGTTCATTGAACACGAAGTTCGCGGGCGACGAGGCGTCCAGCCACATCGCTGACTCTCTCAGCAGCGAATCTACGTTGACGTCGGCAAACGCCGTACCCGCCGCGCCCACAAGAACCAGAGCAACAACACGAGCAAAACTAGAAGTTTTCGCCCCCCCCCTACGGGAGTTACAGATAAGTTTTTCCATCGCTTTTCCTCTTTCTAACTGTTGAAGATTCCTTCTTGGCAAGTTGAACTGGCATAATGATACCACAACCTCACCGCCGCCCGCAAGCCGAAAATCCAGGCTCGCGACAAGCGCTCCCGGTGCCCGCTCGCCCAAAATGGTAGGGCCCGCTCGCCGAGCGGGCCGAATCCGCGAATCGTGCAGAACGTAGAATTGCGTCCAAACCGAAATTGACTACATGTCATCCATGGACAATGCAAGGAAAGAGGGCTTGACCCTCCGCCACTCGCCAGTCGCCCGCTGGAACGCCGCGAACTTTTCCGCAACTGCGGCAAGGTCGATTCTCTCGCCATTGCGCTTCACCTCGCAGACGGCATGGTCACCGGTCAGCTCGTTCTCGGCGACGATGTCCAGCTCGTTCTCGCCCTTCCGGTCCCACCACGCGCCGATGCGCGTCCATTTTCCCGATTCCGCGAGTTTCTTCCTGAAGTACTCCTCCAGCGCATGGCCGCTCAGAACCGCATAGTCCCGACGGATGACCTCCCGCAGCTGCTCATACCCCTTCAGCTCAAGCATGTAGCTGTAGCGGTACACGAACCTGAACCAGAAGACGAGGAAGTTGTCGTTCAACTCATACCGTGCCGTTTTGGCTGCGGTCTTTGCAAACAGCGGCTGGTGCTTTCGGATCAGCGCATAGTCATCCTCAAGCCGCGCGAGATATCCACCCACTTGCCGCCCAACCGTCTGCTCTATCTCGTTTCGCGACGTCTTGCCGCGCGCAATCGCACAGAGGATCGAGAAGTAGACGCCGTATTCCCTGTCGAACTCTTCGACGAGCACGGCGCGCCCTTCGTCCAGGAAAAGTGAATTCGCGCGGACAATCTCCTTGATCATGGATTCCCGCGTCCAGCTTTTGGAGTCAATCAGCAGTTCCACGTACTTTGCGACGCCGCCGGTGAACGTCCAAAGGGCAAGCAGGTCCTCCGACCTGTATCCGGGATGGTAGGCGGACAAGATTTCCTTCAGCACGTCCGTCGCAAACGGCTCCACGACCATGAAGGCCGTCTCGCGCCCGTAGAGCGCGGCGCGCCTGTTCCGAAAGAGCTTGACCATGAGCGTATTTACGCTGCCAGTGACGACGAGATTGATGCGGGCTCGCTCCTTGTACAGGTCCCACAGCTTCTGCATGGACGAGAATATGCCGATGTTGATCTTACGGAATTCCTGGAACTCGTCGATGACGACGTTCAGATGACGCGACGCGGAAAGTTTCATCAGCGCGCCGAATACATCCTCGAAGCGTTCGGGCGTGCCGAACATCACGTCGCCCAGTTTCTCATTGATCTCACGGGTAAACGTCTCGCAAAGATCCTTCTCGCTCTTCCTCTCGACAAAAAGGTAAACATACGTCTCGCCGTCAAGGGACTTCACGACGAGAGAAGTCTTGCCGATCCTCCTGCGCCCCGTCACCACGGTGAACTGCGCGACTTCCCTGCTGCGCTCGCGGATTTCCCTCAAGTCCGCAAGCTCACGCTCTCTGTCGAAAAACCTCATTGTCTCATCGCTTTCTTTCTATAGCAACCACGGTTACAGCAACCGCAGTTGCTTTAATTGTAGCAAATCCAGGTGCCGCCCGCAAGCCGAAAATCCCGGCTCGCGACAAGCGCAACCGGTGGGGCGAGCCGTCCCGGCGAGCCGCACGACTTGCTGTTGTACGCTTGCTGTCACGGCTCGGCGGGACGCCTCGCCCTACCGCACGCCCTACCGCACGATGAGGTACATGCCGGCGGGCTTGCTGTTGCGGAGCGCGAGGCGGCCGTCCTTCACCGTGAGCGTGAAGTTCGCGGAATAGTCGCCGTCGTTGGCATCCTTCACCGTGATTGTCGCAGCAGGGAGGTCGGCGGCGGAAAGGCCATCAATTACACCGGTGAGGTAGTAGGCCTTGCGCGTGGGCTTCGCATCGAAGGTGACCTTGACGCTCTTCAAGCCCGCGAAGGTGGCTGCCGTGGCATTCGCAAACGTGGCCACCGGGAGTTCGGTGGTTCTCGCGCCCGCACCCGTCACTTCCCAGCAGTTGTGGTCGCCCGCGAACTGCGCCCGCGCCAAGCTCCAGATCCTTGTAGATGCCGGACGGCTCCAGCACGGCGATGTCGCCCAGCGTCGCCGCGAGCTTGAGGTTCGTCTCGTCGAAGCGCTTCTCCGTTTCGCCGGGCGCGATGTAGGAAATAGTGTTGCCGCCATTGTACGTACGCGGACCCCAACTGCCGGTGTTGTCGCCAACGCGCGCCTCCCAGCGATGCCAGCCCGCCGTGAGCGTCACCGTGGCAGTCGGCACCGCGCTCGCAGACGAGCTGCTGATCTTCTGCACGCCGTCAATCTTCAGCAGCTTGTAGTCGTCGTACGCCATCTTGAACGTCCACTCGCCCTCCTGTCCGTCCTCGACCTTGAACCAGCCCTCGAAGCAGTTCGCCTTCTTGTTGCCAAGATAGCCCACCCAGTCCGCGGCATCGGCATCGGTGCTGCTCTTGAACATCACGGCAACGGAATCAATGCACTTGATGTGCTTCCAGTCCTCGGTGGTGCTCCAGCCGGAGTTAGTGTTGTTCCACTTCCACACGCAGGCGTTGACTGCCGGGCGCACCTGGAGCGTCAGGCCGTCGCCGAGGCTCGCGCCCGGCTCGAACTTCGTGTAGTCGCCGCCCGCAGTGGAGGTCGATTCGCCGATGATGAAACCGAGCGACTTGCCGTCGTTCCAGCCGTTCGTGGCGGGCGGCCCCGCGTTTCCTGAACCGTCGTAGGTGGCGATGATAGCCCTGTGCCAACCCTCAGCAAGCGTGACAGTATGCGCGGCCAGCTTGTTGTAGGCCTGGTTGAACACAATCTCGCCGTCGATCTGGAGCATCATGTAGTCGTCGTATGCGCCGCAGAACGTCCACGCGCCAGCCTTCTCCGCCGGCACGTAGAAGTCGCAGCGCGTCGTGCACGACCACGTGTTGCCGTACGGCTTGCCAGATGTGTAACGCTTGTGCAGGAACGGCCAGATGTCACCACCGGCGACATACGCGAGGCTATATTCGTTCGTCGAAAGCCTCTCCCTGTAATTGCCCGCAACGGCGTACGGATAATGCTGGTCGGCGTACTTCGCCACCTGCGCGTTCACGTCGGCGGTGAGCGAGAGGCCGCCGGAGAACGCGGATGCGTTGCGGAGGTCGTTCGCGCCCGTGCTCTCGACCGTAAGCTTGCCGAGCACCACACCCTGCACGATGCCGCCCGCCGCACGGTTGCCGCCGAAATTGCCCGATCCCTTGATCGTCACGTCGCTCGCGCCAGAAAGGCCGCTGTTCCAGGAAATGTTGTTCGCGCCGAGGTTGAACTCAACCGCGCCGCCCACGTCCTCGAAGCCGAAGAACACGGGCAGCGTGTTGGGCATGGCGGTCCACGCCCCCGTGTTCACCACCGTGCCGTTCTGGAAGTCGAACTTCGTGCAGCCGGGAATGGCGTTCCCCGAGAAGCCGCCCGCACCGAGTTCAAGGTAGCCGCCGTCCATGACGAACCACTGGCGGCCGTCGCCCGCGCCGACGCCCGTGCCGTACGGGTACGGCGTGCTGAGGCGCGTGACGGAGAACGTATTGAGCTTGAACACGCCGCCGTCGTGGAGGTACGTCTCGGCACGGACGGCATCGAGCGTGAGATAGGCTGTCTTGCCCGTCGCGTCAACCTCGCCGTAAATGTCAACTCGGTGCGTAGTCGGCGTGTCCGGCACACTCGCCCAGTAGCCGCCCATGAAACGGCTCGTCACCGTCACCTTCGCGCCGTCCTCGATGACCATGTATCCGCGCGCGGGCTTGGATACGACGTTGCCGCATCCGAAGTCCGTTGCCGTGAGGTCCGTTCCGCTCTTGAGATAGACCGTTCCGGGGCCGTTGGTGGTGCAGACGGGACCGAACTGCCCCGCCTTGCCGACGACCTTGATCTTGATGCCCTTGTTGTTGGCGGGACCGTACACGTAAACGTTCCTCGCCGAATTGCCGAGGTTGATCGTGCCGGGGACGTCGATCAGAGCGGACGTGCTCTGCGGCTGGATGTAGATCGTGCCTGCGGTTGCGTTGACGTTGAGCGTGTCGAACACGGGCGAGGTCGCCTCGGTGTAGAAGCGGAAGTTGCCGCCCGTCTGCGTGACGTTCACCGTGTCGTTGGAGAATCCGGTGCGCAGATAGAGGTCGCCGCCCGATTTCGTCACCGCC
>CACZAK010000146.1 GCA_902779075.1 uncultured bacterium
CGGGCGAGTTAGCCCGCGCGCCCCTCTCAAAGTTGTTTTTACCAGTTGTTTTGGTTGTTTCCAATCTCAAAACGCATGGTGAAAAACGCAGATGCGCCCCTTACCTACGCCTTTCCCACTGCGGCGAGGACGGCAACTCTCGCCTCGCGGCGGGCGATGCTTTTCCAGTCGCCCTCGCTCTCGCATCTGTATACCGCAACATCGCCATAAGTGCCGTAGAACTTATCGTCCTTCATCCCCTCAGGCCAGGCGCAGCGTATCTCGCCATCGTCCGCCGACAGTATCGGCGGATTCTCGGTCACGACTGTCGTGCGGTCTATGTAAAGGGACAACGAGACGCCGAACATATTGTCGCCGGGACGGAAGTCCGCGCCCCTTATCACAAAGTCGCGCCCAAGTACAAGGCGGCCGCCACGGAGATCGGAACCGGCCGTCTTAACCGAATAGATGCGGAACTGCCGCTTGTGGTCAACGTTCGTCGCCTCGACCCCCTCGAACGAGGGACGGAACGCGGCAAGCTGCTTCACGGAGAGCGCGAGCTTGTGGCGTTTGGGGTCGAACTCGTCGTGCTTGTCCGCAAACCGCCCGTGGACCTTGAGCGACACCGAAAGGTATTCGTCAAGGCGACGGGTGCGGCCATCTCGAATGACACCCGCTATCATAGAATCAAGCACTCCACGCACGATGGACTTCGCCGCTTCATCCTTGATTCCCGTGATGTATCCGAAATCACGCGCCTCCGCTATGATTCCGTCAAGATCAACGGCGTTGCCCTTCTCCGTGGATATGAAGGCGCGATAGCCGCCTTCTGACGACGCCGCGCCAGAAACAGGCTTGAGTATGAACTCCAATTTACTATTCATTGTCTTTCCTCCTAGTCCCATTAGATGTTAATGGCATCAATTTGGTTTTTTGTGCCATTAAAGAATTAATTGATGGCATTAATTATAAAATTAATGGCACCGAAACTTTCTTTACTGTCATTGTTTTCTCCATTATTGTCTTTGTTCTTGATTTTCATGGCACAATTATATCATTTCCATCTCATGCGCAGCAAGCCTGAATAGGTTGGACGTTCGGTGGCAGGGGCTATCCCAACGAAAACGATGCTTAGTGCTGGAGGAGGTCAACCCAGTCGTAGAAACGCCAGGCATTGTGGACCACGTCCGCGAAGCGCGTAGGCTTCGCGTCATCCGCGAAAAGCTCCGCCCACGCGCATGGGGCGTTGATCGTCTCGATGCGCGAGAAGAGAGAGCGCGCAGCTGCGAAGGCGTGCGCGGCGGGAATGGCGGCACGGCCGAGGGCGATGAGGCGGACGGGGCGTCCGCTGTGCTTTGCGGCGGCGATTATATCCTCGGCGCGGCGGCCGACGAGCGGCACGCCCACTAGGCATCCGAGCTGCGCGAGTTCCTCGTCGGGGCTCTTGATGCCGTAGAAAACATGCTTCGCGGCGGCTGTCTCGCCAAAC
Organism: uncultured bacterium; assembly: GCA_902779075.1. Next base: position 1,469 of record CACZAK010000146.1, read on the forward strand.
CCGCGGATGTCCGCCACCGTCACGCGGCAGCCCGCCGCGACAAGGCGCTTCACGTGCGGCGCGAGGTCCGCGCGCTTCGTAGCGTCGCCCACGAGAAGCACGGACTCACCCGCGCCCACCGTGACGATGGGCACCGGCGTACCGTCGTCCTGCACGAGCACGGCGGAGGCGACGCCGTCCTTTTCCGACGCCTCACATACCGTAAAGGAGATTTTGTCGGTCGGGCGAATCCCCGCCACGCGGCGCACCACGTCGTCCGTGAGTGCCTGACGCGCCGCCTTCGCGCGGTCGGCCTCGTCTTTCATGATATCGTAGACCGTGCGTTCGCCCGGCAGGTCGAGCGTGTTGCCCGTAGGCGTGGCGCTCGCCTCCCATTTGGTCTTGCGCATGTGCGCGAGGCCTTTCGCCTCGTAGCCGAGGCCGGTATCCACGTTCTTGTAGTCGAAGCCGAACTGGAGGTTGCGGTGCGTCTGCATCGGCGCGGGGGCGGGACCGCCCTGCAGCCAGTGGTTCATCCACGCGACGGCGCGCGTGCGCGTGGACTCGTGCCAGTGGTGCGGACCGATCGTGTCGGAGAGCGCAAAGGCGTTCGGCTTGCCGAGCATCGCGTACACCGCGCGGGCGCGCCGCGACGTCTCGACCACGCCCGAGAACGGGAAGAAGTCGCCATGCGAGGAGCAGAACAGCGCGGGACTCGGCGCGCGCAGGAGGATGTGCCCTAGATGGTTGAAGCCGAACGCGAGCTCGCCAAACACGAACTGCTCCGCGTCCTGCGGGCCGCACTGCTCACACACGGTGCGCACCGTGGAGAGGAAACCGCTCGGGGCGGCGCACGCGATGCGGTCGTCGAGCGCCATGATCCAGGAGGACATCGTGCCGCCGCCGGAGTGTCCCATCACGCCAAGGCGGGAAGGATCCACTTCGGGACGCGACGCGAGCACGTCCAGCGCGCGGATGCCGTCCCACGTGCGGAAGCGCGCCGTGTTCCAGCCAAGCAGCTCCGCGCGGCGTCCCACGTTGTTGTGTGCGCCGCAGCTCCAGAGGTTCGGGTTCTTGCGGCACTGCACGCGCTCCCCCTGGTCGATGGGGTCGTAACAGAGCGCCACCATGCCGGCCTGCGCGGCCTGAAGCGAGCCGCGCTGGTAGGCGGCTGCCGCCTTGCCGTTGGTGGAGTGCCCGCAGGGCACCACGATGCCGGGACGCTTCCCAGGGAACTTCACGGGGTCGGGCAAGAAGAGGTTCGCCGTCACGTGATGGTGGGGCTGGCTCTCGAAATAGATTTTCTCGACCGTGTAACCGTCGCGCACCACGCGCCCCGTGCTGACCACGTTGAGCGGACACCGCTCCGGGAATCCCCCGAGCGCCTCCATGAGCGCGGCACGTACTGTACGCTGTCGCGCAGCGAACTCCGCCGGCGTCTTGCACGCGGTCCACGCCTCGTCTGCCGCGAGGTCCGCCTCGTAGACGGCCTTGAGCATGTTGTCGTAGACTATGTGGTTACCGCTAGGAAGCAGCGTGCGTCCAAGCGCAGCGGCCACTGGGTCGGTCGCGCCCAGCGCGCCGAGCGCGGCACTCGCTGCGAGAGCCGCAACCAACCATCCAAGGCGTGGTTTCACGTTGGAAAAATGTCCTACCTTGACTTGACGCATCATTTCACCTCATTATTCTCAATTATTCGTCTACTGAATCAGGGGCGCCAACCGTGCTTGTCGGCGAAGTCCATGTATCGGCCCCAGTCGTAGGGCGTTAGGAAGTGCTTGCCCGTGCGCAGGTGGTACGAGACGCATCCCGCCTGCTGCGGCGTTTCGGGATCAGGCCATCTGTCGGACACAAGCCCCTTCTTGCCGTACAGCTCCCACGCCGGGGAGGCGAGCTTTGCCGACCACCATTCGCCGACCTGTCCGCACCAGTGGTCTTCCGTCGCGGAGCCCACGCAGACAAGGCGCGGGGCCATCAGCGCGATCAGCTCGTGCTGGTCGAAGTCCATGGACATCTCCTTGCCCGCGTACTTGCGAAAATTGCGGCAGAACCAGTAGTGGAAGCGCTTGGGACCGGAAATCGCGTCGATGCTCTCGGATCTCGGCTGGGCGATGTGGTTCAACTTCGCGCCGCCGCACCCGGATTCATTGGAACACGCCATCGCGAAACGCTTGTCGGTCACGCCCGTCCAGAGCGCGGTCTTGCCGCCGCGAGAGTGTCCCACCGCGCCGACGTGCTTCGCGTCGATGAGCGGCTCGGTCTCCATCCAGTCCATCACGCGGCTCGCGCCCCACGCCCATGCCGAGATCGTAGCCCACGAATCTGGGCCGCGCTCGCTTTCAGGCTGCACGGCCTGGAAGATGCCCTGCGAGAACCCGGCGTCGGTTTTATCCGCTGCGACCTTGATAACGCTGAACGCAGCCGTCGCGTAACCACGGTCGATCAGCTGTTCGACGGGCCAGTATTCGCTCGTCGTGACGGCGCCGTCCGCGTCGTATTTCGTGTAGAAGTCGATCGCGATGTAGACGAACGCCGGCGCGGGCTTGCCCGTCTTCGGGATGTAGGCCGTGATTGGGAAGGAATGCTTCCCGTTCGGCCCGTCGTACGTCACGCGCACGTGTTTGCAGATCGCCTTGCCGTCGAACGCCTCGCTTTCGCGGTACATCTTGAACGACACGCGGCCGCGCTCGTTGGCGGCTGCGGGACGCCGTCCGTACTCCTCGCGCTCGAACCGCTCGCGCAGTTCCGGCGCGCGGACATTCTCCCAGTCGGCAAGCGTCTTCACGTCCTTGCCGTCGAACGTCTTCATCAGCGCGGGGACGTTCTGCGGCTGCGGCAAGTTCGCAGGCCGTGCGTCTTTCTTGATGAGACACGGCTGGAACTCGCCAATTTCAATCCACGGGTGGCCGTCCTTTGTGGTGAACTTCGCATCCGCCGTGTAGGTGTAGCGCGGACCGCCGCCCGGATCGCGGGAGTGGAACACGATCTTCCAGTTGCCGGACTTGTCCTTGAAGAGCGAGTGGTGGCCCGTACACTGGTACTTGCCCTTGGGCGCGAGGATCGGCCCCTTCCCCTGCTTGACGTACGGTCCCTTCACGTTTGTCGCCGTCGCAAGGCACACGTTGTAGTTGTCGTCTATCACGTGGTGGCTTGAATAGGTGAGCCAGTAGAGGCCGTCCTTCTTGACGAGACACGGCCCCTCGGCGATGGACCACTTGGAGAACCTTGGATCGGCCCTGTTCATCTCCCAGTCCTCCTCGGCGCGGATCAACTTGCGCTGCGTCTCGGGCTTCGCGTGCAGGAGGTCTTTCTCCAGCTCGCAGATCCACACCTCGTTGCCCGCGTAGAAGTGCGCGTAGAGCATGTACGGCGTGCCGTCGTCGTCGAGGAATAAGGAGTTGTCGATGTTGCCCTCCGGGAAAAACGGCTTCTTCTCGGGATTCCTGAACGGACCGAGCGGCGAATCGCCCACGTCCACCGTCACCTTCTCCTCGGCGGAATGGAAGAGATAGTACTTGCCCTTGTATTTGTGCATCTCGGGAGCCCAGAAGCGGTTACTTCCGAATCCGTTTCCGTTCACGTAGGCGCGGCCGAACTTGTCGCGCCCCTGGTCTGGCAGCCACTCCTTGAGGTCGGTGGAGGTGTAGACCGTGAGGCCTACCGTGTCGCCTGACGAGAAGTACAGATAGTACATCCCGTTCTCCAGATGGATGAACGGATCGCCGCCGCACACGCGCTGCGGCGCGGCACCCGATGCGTTGAGTACGATGGTAACAACAGACGCCGCCGCCACAAGCGTCGTGCAAAAGGTTTTACGAATTGACATTGATTTATCCTCGCGTTCAGGCGCCCGCCTTCTTGCGGATTTCCTTGATGATCGGCGCGACCGCGAACTGCGGACGCTCGAAACACGAGTAGAGCTTCTTCTGGTCGTCGGGATTCGTGAAGACATGCTTCACGGGATCCCAGCCAATCGTGCGGCCGATGTTGTTCATCGCGTGGTAGCCGAGGATGCAGGAGATGGTGGAGACGTTCGCCTCCTCCACCGTGATGTGCGTGTCCTTGCGCGCGCGCATGCCCTCGAACCACACGCGGTGATGGTTCTTGTGGGGATTACGCACGGCGTGCTTCTCGGGGTCGCCGGCGATGAGTTCCTTCCTGTTCGCCTCGAGCGCGCGCCAGAAGTCGGCCTTCGCCTTGTAGGCGGTGTCGACGCGGTCCGCCTCCGCGACCGCCGCCGAGCCGCGGCTCGTCCAAATCCAGTCGCCGTTCGCGCCCATGAAACGCACGCCCCAGCCGCCGCCGGAGCGGAGCCCCTTCGGAAGGCCGGAGTGCATCCGCGACGCGCAGTGCAGGTCCACGCCGTTCGCGTACTTGTAGAGGATGTGGTATTCGTGGTGGACGTTGAACATGCGGCCCGTGAGGAAGTTGGCCTTGTCGCAGCAGACCGAGATCGGCCCCGCGTTGCCCATCGCCCACTGCGCGATGTCCATGTGGTGCGAGCCCCAGCCGCCGATGTTGCCGGTGCAGTAGTCCTGGATCTGGAGCCAGCCGACGTTCTGCCCGGGGATATTCGCGTAGGGCCTGCCCCTGTCGTCCACGGGACGCCAGTGCGTGCGCAGCTGCGAATACGGCACGCCGTCGCGCGCCGGGCCGAGCCAGAGGTCGAAGTCGAAGTCCCTGGGATCGGGCGTACGCTCGATCGACGGCACGTTCCACTCCCGGTCGGGATTGTTGAGCGGCAGCTCCACGTCGATGCGCTTCAGCGTGCCAAGGCGTCCGCTCATCACGCACTCCACGCCCTGGCGGAAGCTGTACTGCCCGCGCTGCTGCGTGCCGATGTGGAACACGCGCTTCATCTTGCGGACCGCCTCCGCGATCGCCTCGCTCTCCTCCACGGAGAGGGCCATCGGCTTCTGCACGTAGACGTCCTTGCCCTTGTAGCAGGCCTCCACGACCATGCGGGCGTGCCAGTGGTCCTGCGTGCAGATCATCACGCCGTCGATGCCGGGGTCGTCCAGCACCTTGCGGTAGTCCATCTCCAGCTTGAGGTGGTCCATCTTGCGCCCATAGAGCTTCTCGGCGAGCTGCTTCATGTTCGCGAGGCGCACGGAGTCGACATCGCAGATCGTGGTGAGCATCGCGAGGTCCTTGTTGGCCACGAGCCCGCCGATGTCCATCGTGGTGCCGATGCGGCCGAGGCCGATCAGCCCGATCTGGAGCTTGTTGCTGGGGGCGTCCGCGCCCAGCACGGACGACGGGACGATTGCGGGGAACGCGCCCGCCGCGAGGGCGCACTTGAGGAAGTCTTTCCGTGAGGTTTTCATGTGTATTTTACCTTTCTTTGTTAGCAGGATTTGCACGCCTTCCCGCCAGTGGGCGGCAGGAGCGTGATGAGATTCAGGAGAAGACGCTTGTAGGTGGGATTGTTAATCTCGTTTGGACGGGGATCGACGAACGGGCCCACGAACGTGAAAGCGCCCTTGCCGTACGGATACTGCGCGATTGCCGTGGCGATCTTCTTCTGCTGCATGTCGGCGAGGCCCAGCAGACAGCGTTCGCCCGTCATGTACATCGCGCACGCGTGCGCGGAGAGGAAGGGAAACGCGGTAGCGTCGAGACGGCCTTCCGGGAAGCCCGCGAAGAGCTTGGGGCAGTTCGCGAAATACACGGCCGCCTTCGCATTGGAATTGAGCACGCCCGTGTAGGTGTGGCCGAGGCGTTTGGCCATCACGTCGCACCAGCGGTCGGTGTTCTGGAGCGTGATGAAGTGCGTGCCGCGGCGAACGGCCTCGCGGATCTGGTCCACGTCGCCCTGCGAGTAGTTGGGCTGGAGGTGGCAGAAGATCACGTCTGGATTGCACCCGCGAGCGGAAGCGTCAGGGTCGAACTCGTCCACGTCAAGTCCCCATCCGCGCATCACCGGCAAGTGCTCCAGGGCACCCCAGAAGCGGACGCGCCGCGCCTTATGGCAGGGCTGAACCGTTGCGTCCACCGTTCCCTTGACCGCCGGCGCCGCCACATATTTCTGGAAGTCGTCCCAGTCGGTCAGGCCCATCACGCAATGCGTGGCGAGGTACTCGTTCACGGCTTTCGCGAAGCCACACTGATTTTCGTTTGCCATTTTATTGTTCCTTTTGGGTTGTTAGTTGGAAGATTTTTACGCGTTCCAGCGGTCCTCGATGTACTTCGCGCTGGCGCGGAGGAGCTCCGCCGAGCCGCCGACCTCGAGGGTGGAGTACTTGATGTTCTTGTTGTCCTTCAGGACCTCGATCACGCCCGCCACGTCGATGCAGCCCGTGCCCACCTCGATGGTGGAGAAGCCGCAGCCGAAGATCGTGCCGCGCTTCGGGAGCCACTCCGGGCCGAGGTCCTTCCAGTGGATGTGGTAGATCTTGTCGTGGTACTTCTTCGCGAGGTCCACGGGGTTGGTGCCGCCGAGCCAGCTGTTGCCGGTGTCGAGGTTCACGCCGAGGGAGTCGGGGTTGCCGAGGCGGTCCATGATGTCGCCGATGCCGTCGATCGTGTCCGTAAGCGGGCCGTGCTGCTCGAGGCAGAGCTTGATGCCGTAGTCCGCCGCCATCTTGCAGGGGTTGTACAGCTTCTCGGCGGCGATGAACACCTTCTCCTTGTAGGTGAGCGACTTCGCCCATTCGCTTTTCGCGAAGGTCTCGGTGGTGATGACGTACTCGATGCCCGCGCCGGCGGCGAACTTGATGGCCTTCATGATCTCGGCGGTCGCGAAGTTGGCGGGCGACGACGGCTCCAGAAGGAGCGCGTGCGCGCTGAGCGTCATGATCTTCATGCCGTGGCGCTCGAACGTGCGCCGGATCTCGAACGGGTTGTCGTCGAGGCTCACCGACGCGGAAAGGCCGGCGCTCGCGAACATGCTGCCGCCGGAGTGCGTGTCCGTGATGTCCGCATGGGTGAACCCGTACTCGTGCGCGAGGCGGAGGTTGTTCTCGAGCGACGTGTAGGGCTCGAGGCAGAGAAATACGCCGACGTTCATTTTTTATCCTTTCATGTTCATGTTACACAGCCCGTCCGGGGCGTTGACAGTATACCACAAATCCCCTCTGCCCCGCACGAAAACCGAACGAAATTACCCGGCTCTGCGTCAAAACCGAACGGAACGGCAATCGTCCGTTCGGCCGCACACGACCCCAAAGGGCGCTTTTCGGGGAAGCGGCGCTCTCGCCGCTTCAAACCGCTTCTTTCACTTCCTTCGCTGCGGTACAGGCAGACAGAAAGCACGGCCTGGTACGCGAGGCAGGCGAGAAGTACCCACACGAGGCCCGTACTGCCTGCGCACTTCTGCGCGAAGCCGAGGATGGGCGGCACCACCGCCCCGCCCGCGATCGCCATCACCATCAGCGCCGTGATCTCGTTTGCCTTGTCGGGCAACTTGTCGAGCGCGATCCCCATGCACATCACAAAGGTGTTCGCCGAGGCGACCGACGCCACGAACACGCAGGAGAGGAAGGCGACGGGGCCTGAACAGACGAAAAAGGCCGCGACGGCAAGAATGCACAGCCCCATGCACCAAGGGAAACACTTGGCGGGAGGAAACCGAACGAAGAGCGCCGCGCCGGCGGCCGTCGCGAGCGTCTTGCCCACGAAATAGACCGTCGGCCCCGTACCCGCCATGTTCACGTCGACTTTGTACACGGTCTTGAGGAACTCCGGAATCGCTACCGAGAAGCCCACGTCCAGCCCCACCGCGAAAAAGATGCCGACGGTCAGCGCGAGGACCAGCGGATCGCGCAAGAGCGCAAAGCAGCTGCCGAACGTCGTCCGTGGGACGGGAAGCCCACCCGACGTCTCCCGTTCGTCTGGAATCCGCGAAAGCATCAGCCACGCGGCGGTCGCCGCCGCAAGCACGCCGTAGATCGGAAACACGAGACGCCAGTTCCCCATGACGCTCGCCGCGACGTAGATGAACACGGGCGTGAGCGCCGCGCAGATCGCCTTGACGAACTGTCCGAGGGAGATGCGGCTTGCCAGGAGCGCCGGCGGCGTGACGTTGCCCAGCAGCGCCGGAAGTGCCGCCTGCAAGATGGTGTTGCCGATTCCAATCAGCGCGAAAGCCGCGAAATACGGCCACGGACGCCCTGCGCCGCCCGCAAGCGGAAGGAGCATCGCGGCCACCGTCACGGCAAGCGACACCAGCACCGCGTTCTTCCGCCCGATTCTCCCCGAAAGCACGCCCGTCGGCAGCGAAATGAGGAAGAACCACACGAAGATCATCGACGGCAGAAAGCCCGCCGTCACGTCGTCAAGCGCACATTCGCTCTTCACTTGGTTCACCACCGGCCCCACGATGTCGGCGAACCCCATTACGAAGAACCCCGCCATCATCGGCAACAGCGCCGCGATTCCGCACTTCTTTTCAGCCGTCATGCCATCTCCTCCTCTCATGTCCGCACATAAGCCTTGATTGTCGCGTGAAGCTTCTCCGCGCCGGGACCCGACGGGCGCACGACGTACTTGCCCACGGCGGCGGGCACGATGAACGTCTCGGCGTAGTGGACGATGAACGGCGCAAACGCGCCCGTGGGACTTTCCACGGTCGCCTCTTCCCCTTCCACGAGGTTCAACACGTTCACGCCCCCGCACGTATCGTGCGCGACGGGTTCCGTGAACCAGTGGCGGCGCGTCTCGATGAACTCGCGCTCGTGCAGTCCCGTGCGTTCCTCCTTCACGCCCGGACGCTCCGAAATCGTCTCGACGCGTCCGACGAGGTTCTTCCGCACCCACTCCGTGTCGCGGTCGAACTGGATGTTGGCGAGGGCGTGTTCCACATGGATCGGACGCGGTCGGCCATCAAGGCCCACCCGCCCCCAGTCCCACATCTTGAACGTGAAGATGTAGGGCGTCGCGGAAATCTCCAGCACCATGCAGTTCGCGCCGGAACAGTGGATCGTCCCACCGGGGATGAGGAAATGGTCGTGCTTCTTCGCGGGGAAGACGTTGACGTACCTGAGCGCGTCGAAGGAACCCGTCTTCTCGCTCGCGCGGAGCGCGTCGGCGAACTCCTCGCGCGTGACGCCGGTCTTCTTGCCGAGATAGACGACTGGCGACGCGGACGCGTCGGCGTCGAGCAGGTAGTAGCTCTCGTCCTGCGTGTAGTGCATTCC
>CACZAK010000147.1 GCA_902779075.1 uncultured bacterium
AGTACTTCACTTCGCCCGTGAAGACATATCCGCACGACGGCGCCGCGCTTGATCGCCAGAAAGTCTATATGCAGGCTTTGTCCACTCTTCCGAATGTCGGCGCAATGCCAACTCCCCGACACAATCCCATACGGAAAGCGTGGCGACCGCTTCATCCATCGCCCGCTCGCTTGGCAGTAGCCATCCACATCCACCCGTTCCGCGCCGTGATATTACGGTGCGGAATGGTCAATTCTGGCAAAAGGGATGTTTATTGCCGCAAACCGTTCACAATGCAGCAGTATGATCTACACGTTCTACATGTTCTACACGGACAAACGCAAGAGCGGCATTGAGAATTATACTGACATGCGTTATGCAGTTTGGTATAATGTGCGGGCTAGGAGAAACAAGGAGTGAAGACATGGCACCTTTCAAATACGGAATGATCGTTGACGGCGAGAACTATTGTCCTCGCGCGGAGCTGGCGCGGCAGTTCTCGAAGCTGATAGAAGCGGGACTCAATGTGGTTGTTCAAGGTGAACGCCGCATGGGAAAGACGTCTTTTGTCTGCGAGACGGTCAAGACGATACGTTCCCTGGAGCTCGTGTACATCGATCTTTACTGCGTAAAGACCATCGAAGAGTTCTGTCGGCGCGTCGTGGCTGCTGTCGTGGCGTTGGACAGGAGCGCTGGATTCCTCCGCCGGACGGCGCAGCTAATTGCAAGTCTGCGTCCGATTCTTACGCTGGACCGCGACACGGGCATACCGCAGCTGACTGTCGATTCAAGGTCTGCAAACAGCGTTGCCTCGCTTGAAGAGGTGATGGACATGCTTTCCTTCCATGCCAGCAAGCGCAAGCTCTGCATCGTTTTCGACGAGTTTCAGGATGTTCTGGAGATGGCGGATTCGGACGTGCTGCTGGCGCGTCTTCGCGCCAAGATACAGTTCCAGAACAAGACGCCCCACGTATTCCTCGGCAGCGTGCGCAACAAGATGCACGAAATATTCGATTCCCCGAAGAGCCCGTTTTACAAGTCCGCCACTTCGTTCACCGTGGGGGCTATTCCGGCGAATGACTTCAAGAGCTTTCTCGCAGCGCGGTTCAAGGTTGCCAAGCGCAAGATTTCTGGAACAGCTCTTGACCGTATATTGTCGATCTCGGATGGAATTTCGGGAGACGTACAGGAACTCTGCGAAACAATCTGGCTCGCGACGGACAAGGGTGATTCGATTGGAGATGCGGAAATCAACGCCGGACTCAAGCTTGTGTTCGCGCGCGAAGACAAGGTATTCGGCCCCACGCTCTCTCGTCTCACGCCGATTCAGGCGACCTTGCTCAAGGGACTTGCACGCAACGGTTCCGCCAAGCCCTTTTCAGGCGACTTCATGTCAGAATGCGGAATCCGGAACGTCGGCACCGTGACGCGAGCGCTTTCGCGCCTTGCTGCCGACGAAATCATATACGAATACGGCGGTTCGTGGCGTTTCGTCAATCCGTTCTTCCGGGAATGGCTAAAGATGACATGAGCAGAATCATGAACTCCCCCAACAGGCTCGCCTCCATCGAGGAGGTCGAGATACACTAGGACACGCTACAAGTCTAGACTAGTTGTTCAACGGCAGCATCAAAAGAAAAGTGACAACACCAAATGAAGGGCGACAAATTAATGACGATCGCAGCGGCGATCTGCGTAGCGGCGGCAGTGGTATTGCCGAGCCCGGCCGGGACGCGTCCGTATGAATTCGACTGGGCCAACCGGACAGCCGATGACCGGCCGGTGCTGTTGCCGCTCGTCTCGGCCGACGGCTGGACGTGCGAGGTGACGGGCGCGACGGCTGTGTTTACGACCGCCTGCGAGCGCGTCCTCTTCGGCAACGGCGTGGCGCATCTCGCCTACAAGATTCCCGGCAAGAAGGGCGTCATCAAGTTGAAGGCACCCGCGCCGGTTCCGATTCCGCCAGGTTCCGATACCGTGAGTGTCTGGATCTGGGGCAACCATACCTACTACAACTTCCGAGAAGTGCCGTGGGAGGATCGACTCTCCATAGCCGCTGATTTTATTGATGCGGCGGGAAAACCGTTCTCGGTGTTCCTCCACAAGTTCAACCATTGGAACTGGCATCTCGTACAGCGTCGCCTTGCGCCGCATTTCGTCGCACGCGTTGCGAAGGGTGGCAAGTTCACAGGTTTCACCCTACGCGGCGGAAACGAAATGGGTGGGCGGTGGCTGGAACTGACGAGCCTCGCCGTGTACAAGGAGGAGTTCAATCCTCTTTCGTTCAAGCCGCGTCGCAAGCGCGGCGTGCAGATATTCCACAATGAACCGCAGGGACTGAACACGGGCGAGGGGCGTCTGCCGTTCCCCAACGTCGAGACGACGATCATTCCGATCGTGGCAGAGGATGCCAGTATCGAATTCAGGCTGCCGAAGGATCAGACGAAGTGGGACGATCTCGCCGTGCGCCGTCATGGCGGCGGATGGATCCAATTCGCGAAGGGCGGCGGGTTGTTCCCTGCGGCGGCAGCGAAGGGCTCGAAGGTGAAGTTCCACCGCATCGCCAATTCTCTTGTCGCGGACGTCGAGGCGCCGGCGGGCGTGGAGGAGGTGCGTTTCGGGTGCATGGAAAATCCGGACGAGGTGGCGTTCACGCCCGTTCCCTACTACACGTGCGGCGGAAACGGCGACGGCGTGTACCGGCGTCCGTGCGTCGTCACGGCGGGGAAGGGCGACGGGCGGCTCTTCCTGCTCGCGTCCGTTGACTGGACGCAGTCGAACGCCTCGTGGGTGTTTCCCACGAACCATCCCGTGCCGGTCGCCTCGAACGGCGGGGTGAAGTATCTTCCGAAAACCGACGGTGCGCGCAATCCCGTGTTCGAGCGGTTCGTGTGGTCGGTCTCCACGAACTTCGCGGAGGTCCTGCCCAACATCCCCAACCCGCCATCGCCCTGGCGTGCCGTGACGGCGGAGCGGCAGTGGTCGGTCATGCACGCCAACAACCGCGAGAAGGATAAGGCGTTTTGGCGCGCACGCCGTCGGCGCGGCATCAAGCACCTCATTGTGAACGACCACGAGACATGCATGCGCGACCAGAACGAGAGCTTCACGTTCCGCACGCGTCCCGCGCCGGGCAAGGGCGGCGACGAGGGCATGCGTGATTTCACGCGCTTCATGATCGATGAGCTCGGCTACATGTATGGCCCCTACAACAATTATACCGACTTCGCCCCCGTCAACGGATACTGGAGCGCAGACCGCGTGACGCGTCTGCGCACGCTTGACTTCCTGACGGCGTGGAACCGTTGTTACGCCCCTAAACCCGCGTGGATCAACGAGGCGTGCGAGGAAATCTGGACGGAACTCCAGCGCAAGTTCCACTTCAACACCGCCTACTGCGACGTCCATACCTGCACGACGCCGTGGCAGCGCACGGACTACGATGCGCGCGTGCCAGGCGCGGGGACGTTTGCCGCTACGTTCTACTCTTTTGGCGAACTCCTTGACTTCGAGCGCAGGGTGCTGAACGGCCCCGTCTATTCGGAAGGGCAGAGCCAGTACCTCTACTGCGGGCTTGTGGACGGCAACTACGCGCAGGACCAGAAGGCACGTCTCTTCGAGGAACCCTGGCTCGTCGATTTCGACGTGTTGCGTCTCCACCCGCTCTGTAACAACTTCGGCATGGGCTACCCCGCGATGTTCTATCCAAAGACCTACAAGGCACCAAGCCGCACTGCCTGGCGTGACCGATTCCTCGCCGCGACGGTTGCGTTCGGGCATCAGGGATTCTTCATGAAGGGCAATTCCGAGGACGAGGACCAGAGCTACTTCATGCTTCTCGGCACGGGCCGCCACTACTGCAAGTCGGACGCGAAGGAAATCCGCTATGCGGACGCCGACGGGAACCTGCTCGATACTTCCGCCGCCGTCGCCTCGGGCATCTACCGACGCTCGCAGGTGGCGGTGAAATACGCGGATGGCACGCAGACTGCGGCCAACGGCTCCACCGACTGTCCTATGTTGTTCAAGAGGAACGGCAGATGGCTCGTGTTGCCGCCGAACGGATTCTTTGCGAATGCTGGCGACGGCTCGGCGTGCGTAGTGTCGGACGCAACGTGGAAGGGCGGCGGAAGGCTCGATCTTTCAGTCGCGCCGGATTACGCGTACTTAAACGCATACGATACACGCGCCGTTACACCCTTCGGCGGCACGAACGGAAGAATGTACCGTCTCCTGAACAGCGATGGTACGGACGAGGTATTTCTCTGTAAGGGAAGTTTCTTCATGCTGCCGTATGCGGCGGCGTCCGTGACCGCGCTCGACGCGGCGGGCAAGGAAATCGGCCCTGCGCCGTTCACCGTGGAGACGGGGCGGACGCTTCTCGCCCGCATGAAAGGTGCCTTTTCGTACCGCGTTGCGAAACCCGCCTCCTGGCGCGAACCGAACGCGGCTTGTGTCATTGAAGGCTATCTAAAAGAGGAATAATTTACGTATGGGAAAGCATACTATAGCTCGTTTCGCGTTTCTTGTTGTTGTCGCGCTGACGGTAGGCTCGTCGTTGTCAGGCCGGGCGGCGGTCGTGCCTGTTGCGCCCGCGGACGGCGAGGTTTTCCAATTGCTCCCGGAGAAGCAGCGGAAGGTGCTGGCAGGGAAGACCCGCGTGGAGCGTCAGCAGGTGCTCAAGGGATTGGATGCCTTGGCGGCGCGCAATTCGTGGCGGCGTCAGTGTCCGCTTGTGCTGAAGTGGAAGACTACGGTGGGCGAAGACGGGCCTTGGCGCATCAGGCTCGCGGAAAAATCCGACCTCTCGGACGCGCGGGAACTGTGGCTTGAAAAAGATTGGGCGAAGAAGGGAGCGAAGGACGCCTCCGGCGAGCAGGCCTGGTCGTACGAAGTGCCGTTCGCGAACCTCGACCTCGGGAAGACCTATTACTGGCAGGTGTGGAGCAACGTATCGTGCCCCGGGCACGACTGCGGCTTCACGTATCCCGACGCGTGCAAGTGCGGGCGGGCGAAGCACGGGAACATTTCGTCCGTGGCGCGGTTTGTGACGTCAGCCGAGCCGCCGCGCTGGATCGAGCTGGAGGGCAAGACGAAGAACGTACGCGACCTCGGCGGATGGAAGGCTGCCGGCGGACGTCGCGTGCGCACGGGAATGGTATTCCGCGGACAGGGCCTCAACGAGAACAGCATTTCAGGACTCGACAGGGGGCGCATCCGCCTGACGGTGGAGGACGTCGCGTACATGACCGGAACGCTCGGCATCAAGACGGACCTCGATTTGCGCGGGAGCAAGGAGACGGGGCGGCTGGACGCTTCTCCGCTTGGGCAGAACGTGAGGCTGGTCAAACGCGCCACCACTTCGCCCTACTATTCGGGGATGTTCCGCACAAGCGGCAAGAAGACGATGGCGGAGAACTTCCGGTTGTTCTGCGACAGGAGGAACTATCCGATCTACTTCCACTGCATCGGCGGGGCGGATCGCACCGGGTCGCTCGCCTACGTGTTGAACGGCGTTCTCGGCGTCGAGAAGGAGGATCTTGAGCGCGACTACGAATCGACGTTCTACAACGAAGGGGACATTCCCGGCGTGGAGGATCCGAAGCACGGACGCGGCACGCAGCATTTCGACGCGGGGTTTGCGCGGTACGGCAAGCTGGGCGACGCGCTTCGGCGCCGGATTGAGCTTTACCTGCTCGACTGCGGCGTGACGGAGGAGGAGATTGCGGCGTTCAGGTCCATCATGCTGGAACTGCCTTGAATACGAGACGTTCCTCAAGACTAACGCGCTTAGGCCATACTGAGTGGTGGAGTAACGGGATTTTTGCTAAACTATTTGCCATGCAAAAATTGAATAAATCTCAAATGGACAGAGCCTGCGAGCTGAAAAGTTGGGCGGCTCATCGCTTTCATGTATTTGCAGTGGTTGCGCTTGCGGCGACTGTAATCTGCGCTGCGACGGCGGACGCGCTGCCGCCCGCCGCGTATTTCCGCACGCGCCCCGCGAAGCCGGAGATCGATTCCGGCGTGTTCGCGCGGGACGCGGCGCGCGACCTCGGGGAGGTTGACCGCATCGTGAAGGGCGAGATAGAGGTCGTGGGCGTCGCCTGGGCGTTCCCGTCCAACCGCGTGGACTGGCTCTTCGACGCCTCGGCGAAAAAGGGACCGTACAATCCCGAGTGGACATGGCAGCTCAATCGGATGTCGTTCTGGACCGCTCTCGCGCGGGCCTACACGCACACCGGCGACGAGAAGTACGCCCGTGCCTTCGCGCAGCAGTTTTCCGACTGGCTGAAGCAGACGGGCGGGGTCCCGCCGGAGCGCGGATACAACAACAGGGGCTCCCCGTGGCGCACGATTGAGGAGGGCATTCGTCTGATGGGCTCGTGGAGCGTCGCGTTCGAGGCGTTCAGGAAGTCGCCTGCGTTTACGGACGAGCTGCTCATCGCCTTCGTCAAGTCCGCGCACGCACAGGCGCGTCACCTGATCGCGCACCGCACGGGCGGGAACTGGCTCTTGATGGAGATGACGGGCGCGTACTTCTTCGCGCTCGACTTCCCGGAGTTCGAGGACTCGGAGTCGATCCGCCGCGAGGCGCTCCGCGTCTTCTCGCAGGCGATCAAGGAGCAGGTCCTGCCCGACGGACTTCAGTACGAGCTGTCGCCGAACTACCACCAGGTGTTCTATTCCTCCGCGACGCGGCTGTATCTGCGCGCACATGCCTTCGGGTTCGGACACGAGATTCCCAAGGACTTTCTCGACCCGCTCCGTCTCGGCACGGAGGGTCCTCTCGCGCTCGTGACGCCGGCCTTCACCCTGCCGAACTTCAACGACACCTTCACCGATCCGCTGGCCTCGTCGTTTTCCGCGGCGGCGAAGATATTCCCGGAGCGGCGCGATTTCCTGTGGCTTGTCACCAATGGGCGTGAGGGCGAGCCGCCGAAGGGCGAGACGGCGTCGCGTTATCTGCCATATTCGGGATTCGCCGCGATGCGCACGGACTGGACGCCCGACGCGACGTACCTTGCGTTTGATGTCGGGCCGCTCGGAATGGGGCATTGGCATCAGGACAAGCTTTCCTTCGTGTTGTGGAAGGGGAACGAGTGCCTTGTGTTCGACGACGGTGGTGGACAGTACGAGGCTTCCAGAAGAAGGGGTTACGGCCTTTCGGGTTACGACCACAACACGCTGCTCGTTGATGGCCTTGCGCAAAACCGTTCGGGGCCGAAACGCGTCACCGCGCCCATCGACGCCGGCTGGCGTTCGACCAAGGACGAGGACTTCGCCTTTGGAATCTACGACCAGGAGTTTGGTCCGAAGCGCCAGAAGCTCGCGAAGCAGCGTCGCGAGATCACGTTCGACAAGAAGCGCGACGTGATCACCATCTGCGACGTGGCGGAATCCGCCGACGGCAAGGAACACGACTACACGCTCCTCTTCCAGCTCGACACCACGAACGTCGTCGTCTCGGCGGACGGCAGGCGTGTGCGGGCGGAATACGGTGCGGGAAAGAAGTACGCGCTTGAGATGGAGATCGGCGGTGACGGCGGCGAACGGGCGGAGGCGGTCACGGGTCGCCTCAAGCCCTCGATGGCCGGGTGGTTCGTAGGTCGTGAGTACTTGGTGCCGATGGTCCGTCCCGCGACGACCGTGTTCGTGAAGGCACCGAAGGGAAAGACGCATCGCTTCCGGACGGTCTTGCGGCCCGTCAAGTAGTGCGCAATACTTAATAAAGCAAGAAAGGAAGTCTGACAATGAACATGAGAACACAGATAGCAGTGGCGGCAACATGCCTAGTGGCGGCGTGGGCGGCGACGCCTCTGAAGGCGGGTACAGGTGCGGGATGCACGTGGATCGACATCGGCGGCAAGGACGTGGAAGGGCGCGGCTGGAGCGACACGGAACTGCCGTTCGACCGCATCCCGAAGCGTTTTGCAAAGGACTTGCCGAGCGTGTGGGGAAACGGAATTTCGTCAACCGGCGAATTCTTCGAGTTCGAGGGCGATACGACATCGGTCTCGGTGCGGACGGCGTTCGCGAAACATGGTTTCGGCGAGAACAACTTCAACAGCTGTGCCTGCGTCGGAACCGACCTGTACGTGTTCGACGCGGCGCGCGGAGATTGGCGCTGGGCCGCTGCGGCGGGACATGGTGTCCGCTGGGGAAAGAACGTGGAATACCAGCTTGTGAGCAAGCTCCCGAAGCAAGTCCGGCGTTTCCGTCTCTACCTGCCGCTGAGGAACCGGCTCACGTCTCTCAAGCTAGGCGTTGACGCCGCGTCCAAGACGAAGCTCATCCCGCCGCGAAAGGAGAGGCCCGTCGTCTATTACGGCACGAGCATCATCCACGGCGCGTATAACATACGTCCCGGTCTTGCGCTCACGTCGCGTCTTGAACGCATGGTGAAGAGGCCGTTCGTGAACCTCGGATTCTCCGGAGGGGCGCGTCTGGATCCCGCGGCGGCGACGATGCTGGCGGAACTTGACGCGGCAGTCTATGTGTGCGATCCGTACCACAACCTGTCGCCCGACCTGATCAGGCGCAACTTCGAGGCGTTCTTCGACGAACTGTGCTCCAAGCATCCCACGACGCCCGTGCTGCTGGTGGGTGCGCCGCCGGTGCTGAACGGATGGCTCAAGCCTGACGTCTCGCGCAACGACGAGGAGAAGACGCGGCTCTTCGCGGAGCTTTCGAAGAAGGTTGCGGCCCGCCATGCCAATTTCCGCTATCTGCCCGGACAGGACCTGTACGGGAGCGACGAGGTGTCCATGGACGGCGTGCATCCGAACGACGAGGCCTTCGCGCACATGGCCGCCATTCTTGCGCCGGTCATTTCCGACCTTGCCGGGAAGCGATGAGTATGTGCAAAATGAGGTCGCTGGCACTATTCTGCGCGGTGGCGGTTGCGTTTACGGCTTCCGCGTACCTGGCGCCCGTCGAGGAGCGGTGCGGCGTGAGGGTGGAGATCGGTTCGTTTCCGCAGAAGACCGAGCGCCCCGGCAAGAATCCGTACGCCTGGCCGCTTGGCGTCACCGAGGTAGAGGCCGGTGCGCCGCGTACCTTCCCCGTGACGCTGGAGAACAGGACGGGCATGCCCATCGCCGGTGAGCTGGAAGTGTGGATGAACGACGACTGGGACGTGTCTGGCCCGCAAGGTCCCCTCAAGCTGGATGTTTGGATGAACGATGGCTGGGACGTAGCTTATCCCCAAGGCCCCATTGTTCTCGAGTCCGGTGAGAAGAAGGAGTTGCTCTTCACCGGCACGGCGCGTCCGAGCGCGCTCAACGCCCTCTATCCCGTCCATGCGCGCTTCACGCCTAACGGCGTAAAGAAGGAGGACGCCCCACATCCGGTCGCGGTCTTCATGTACAAGAACCCCCATGCGCCGCGTCCCGTGCGGAAGGTGTCCGCGCCGAAGCTCGGTCCGCAGCCGAAGGTGCCGGACGAGGCCGACTGGACGGCGAGCGGAATCTCTTCTCGCTCCATGCACACCATGACGCCACGTTTACGTTCGTGCCCTCGTCGAAGGGCTCGTTCGAGGCGGGACGTCGCTTCCGCGCCGTTTCGGGCTACAAGGTAAGCCCCGGACACGCCGCGCTTGGTTCGCGCATGTGTCTCGACCTGTGGGGCTGCGACTATGCGATGGAGACGGCGTGCGCTGCGCGTTCGCGAAGTCGCCGAAGGGGATGTTCGTCGAAGCGCGCAACCTGCCCGTCGGGCGCACCGTTGATTTTGTCGGCGTGAAGACGGATGGCGCATTTCGATTCGCGGACTGGATGATCACGCCGCTCCCGCATTCCAAAGCCTTCTCCGCCGAGATCGATCTCGCCGCGTTCGGCGCGGAGGGACGAACGGTAGCGGGCGTGGACGCCGTTGATCCGGAGAAGGGTGCCGTCGCGCCGACCTGGAGCCAGACGGGCAACGTCCTCAAGATAACCTGCGACGCGAAGGCCTTTGCCTACCGCATCCGCCTGCGCGACGTTTGACGTAACGACTCCGCCGCGAGGGCAACAAGCAGCCCGGCCATATCTCACACCTCAAACCCGCCGCGTTCACCTATTACGATATTTGACGTATCGCGCATTCTTATCTCAATCCGCGCGCAAAACTTCAATTTCCCAAAATCACGCTTGCGTTGGGTGGGGAATGCTGAATGTAAGTCAGTACGCAGGTCATGCCCTCGCAGTAGGGGCATCAAACCCTAATCGTAGGGAGGTGGCTCTCCCAACGTGGCTCATAAATCCCCCCTGCGTAGCTCATAAATCCCCCCTGTCATGGTGGCCCGGCCAACAGCGGGAGTGGCCGTGCTTGCTCGGGGGGTCAGCACGAGCGCGATCACCACCTGCAGGCAGTCGCCCCGCCTGTCGCGGCTGTAGCCGTGGCGCAGGAGATCCGACTCGTCCGCCTTGGTACCGTCGACCTCGAAGTACGTGCTCGTCAGGTCGTACAGGATCACGCGGCAGTCCGACGCGAAGAGCCCCGCCCAGCGGTCGCGGCGGAACTCGAACATCCCGTCCTTGTGGGCGACGAGCCTGTCGAGGCAGGAGTACAGCGTCGACTTGGAGGTGAAGCACCCTTCGCCGAGAAGGTCGCGCA
>CACZAK010000148.1 GCA_902779075.1 uncultured bacterium
AGCGCCGCTTCAAGGGCGTTCTTGTCCTCGGGGTTGAAGATCGCGGGCAGCGCCGCGCGGTTGATGGTCCCGTCGGCCTTCATGGCCTGCCCGGTCACCTTCTTCGTATCCGGAACCTGCTTGACGCAGACTACACACGTGTATCCATTCATGGGGGATATTATACCAAAAAATGCCGCGGCATATGCGCCGCGCCGTCACGCCTCTTTCAGGCAATGCGCTGCAAGCATGACCGGGAGGCCGAAGACGATCGGCACGGCGAACGCGCCGAACGTAGAGGAGCCGACGCAGGGAAACGCCACCGCCGCGCAGAGGACGAGCGCAAGCGCCGCGCAGAATGCGACGGACGCCTTGGCGACCGGACGCACGGCAAGCCCCGCCGGGAACGCCAGGAGGAACATGAGCGCAAGCTGCGCGAGGATCGTGAATTCGTGTCCGCAGATCCACACGCCGAAAATGCCTCCCGCGACGGCGGGAATCGACGAAAGCATCAAGGCGAACGGCCTCGTCCAGCTTTCCGTCGCGCCGACAAGCACCAGGTACATCAGCAGGACGCCGATGGCGACAATCCGCTCGAACTTCCCGCGGCTCTCGACCTCCTCGCGCGTCATGGTCGAATAGAACACGAGGTACTTCTTCGGATCGGGCGGATCCTCCTCTATGCGCCTTACAAGCTCGAGCGTGGAGACGCCCTCGTCCGGGCGTATCACGACGCCTGCAGCGACGCGCTTCTCGATGCGCGGTATGACGCGCGCGCCGAGAACGTGGCGGAACGTCCCGACCGAGGACAGCGGAACCATCGCTCCGCCCGCGCCCGGAAAGCGCAGATCCATCGCGTCCTCCAGGGCGTCGCGCCCTTCGTAGTCGTTCTGCACAATCACCTGGCGCGAGCATCCGTCGATGTTGAAGTCGTTGACATAGAAGCTCGCGAGCTTTGACTGGAGGGTGGAGAATACGGACGGCACCGACACGCCGAGGGCCTGCGCCTTGTCGCGATCCACCGAAAAGAAGAGCTGCGGCGTATCCGCGGAAAAGGTCGTGACGACGGTCTTCACGTCGCTCATCGCCCTGAACTTCGCCGCATACGCCTCCGCGTCGGCCGACTGCTCGGCTGGATCGATGTCGCCGAGGGCGCAGAGCGACGCCTTGCATCCGCCCGTACCGCCCATACCCCTTAGGGGAGTGAGCATCATCACGAAGAACTTTGCCTCCGCTATGGACTTGAGACGACGTTCGACGTCCGCGCACACGTCGGCGATGGAAAGCCCCCGGCGCTCCTTCCAGGGCTTGAGAAGTATGCTGACGGCGGCATGGTTCTCGCCAATCTTCGTCGCGGCGGAATTCCCCGCCGCCGTGTAGACGAGCTCAACGCCCGGCGTGCCGGAGAGCGCCTCGTTCATGCGCGCGACGACTGCGCGCGTCCGCGCAAGCGAAGACCCTTCCGAAAGCTCCACCTCGATCTTTATGATGCCCTTGTCCTCGTCCGGGACGAATCCCTTCGGGATCAGCGGCGCAACGAGCGCGAGAAGTCCCGAGGCGGCAAGGAGAATGCAGCGAAGAACCATTGCGCGGCGCGACGACAGACGAGGATTCTCGCGCTCGGGCGCGACGTTGAGCATGGCGGAGAACAAGGCGGCGGATGCAGAGACCGTGGCCGCCACGCCCGCGAAGCGGACGAACATCGCGCCGGTCGTGCCGCCGTAGAGCGCAAGCGGCGCGAAGGCCGCGACCGTCAGCGCGGTCATGACGCCTGACGCCCCGCCCGCCGCCGCGACAAGCGAAAGCGCAAACCCCGCAAGAAACGCGAAGGCCGTCATTGCATCGAACGTCCAGCCAGCCGCCCACAGCAGGATTACGCCGCAGAGTTCGGAAACGCACACGACAGCCGCCGCTACGACCGCTCTGCGGAGTCCGGCGAGAACCGCAAACGCCGCAAGCGCGACAATCCCCGCCAGTGCAAGCAGGAAGAGGAAATGCCCGGCGATGGCGTCGATGAAATCGGCCTGGTCGTGCAGGACTTGGAAGGCAACGCCCTTCGGCGCACGCTTCATCCAGTCTTCGACGGCCCTGCGGCACGCCCTGGACACCTCCCTCGTGTTGGCCTCGGAGTCTGCGTAGGCGCTTGCGAGGAAGCAGAGCTTCCCGTCAAGACGCGGCTCCTGCGTGTAGCTCTTGAAGCCGAGTTCGCAGCGGGCGATGTCGCCGAGAGTCACGCGCGCGCCAGTCGCGGGGTCCGTGCGGACGACTATCGCCTCGAATTCCGCAGCCGTCGCAAGGCGGCCCGGCGCGTTGACCTTGTAGGAGAGATACGGCGAGCTCATCGCGTTGCCGACGAACCCGGCCGCCGGCTGGATGTTCTGTCCGGCGACAGCCGCGCGGACATCCGCGACGGATATGCCGAGCGCGTCCATCTTCATCGTGTCGAGCCACACGCGCATCGCGTATTCGTTGTTGCTGCACGAGACCGACGAAACGCCGCGGACGCGCTGGAGCGCGTCCTTTATCTCATGGTTCACGAAGTTCCCGAGCGAGACGAGGTCCATCTCGCTCCCGTCGGTCGTGAAGAGAAACTGCACTGCGTAGTCTGACGAACACTTCTCGATCGCAAGGCCGACCTGGAGGACTTCGCTCGGAAGCTTAGGCTCGGCGCGCTTGACGGCGTTCTGCACCTTGACAAGGTTCATGTCTGGATCGGTGCCGGGAAGGAACGTCACATACAGCTCGTATGTCCCCGAGTCGCTGCAGCGCGAATCGAAGAAATATACGTTTTCCACCGAATTGATCTGATCCTCGATCGGCGTCGCCACGGTGTCGGCGATGACAGACGGGCTCGCGCCCGAATACGTGGTGGACACCTCGACAATCGTCGGCGCGAGCTCGGGGTAGTCCGAAACCGCCACGAACCTCGCCGCGTAGATGCCGACTAGCGCCGTCGCCAGCGCGATTACCGCTGCGAGACGAGGCCTTGCCGCAAAAAACTCGCGCACCGGCATTCTACTTCTCCGGCGTCACTATGTCGCCTTCCGCGACGCGATGCACCCCGTCCGCGACGACTCTCTCGCCCGGCGCGAGCCCGGAGGCGATCAGCTGCATCCCGCCCTGCATCCTGCCGCGGACAACGCGCCTCATCCGCGCCGCGCCGCCCGCGTCAAGCGCCCACACATACGTACCTCTCGAATCAAGGGCGACGGCATTGGGCGGAACAGCCGCGCATTTGGCGCCACCGACGTTCCTGAGCGTCGCCATCGCAGTCTGACCGGCGAGAAGCCTGCCGGAGGCGTTTTCGAAAAGCGCGAATATCCTGACCGAGTCCGTCTGCGGATTGGCCACGTTCTCCACGTACTCCACGCGTCCCGTCGCCACGACCGCTCCGCCCGCGAGCCGGCGAAGCTCCACTGCGCCCTCGGAGGAAAGCCTAGCCGGATCGCCGCCGAAGTCCGACTCGTAGTCGCAGCTCGAAAGCTCGAACACGGCGCGCACCGGATCGGTCTGCACGAGCTTCACGAGTTCCGCCCCGCCGCGCGTGACGAAATTCCCCTCGGTGAGACGGGTGGAGCCGACCCTTCCCGCGATCGGCGCGGCGATGGTGCAGTGCTTCACGTCGTCGCGTGCCGCGGCGAGATCGGCCTCGGCCGCGGCGAGCAGGGCCGTGTACACCTCGCGCTGCGAGCAGACGCGGTCGTAGTCGTCTCGCGGAACGGCGCGGGTCTTCACCAGCTCTCCGTAGCGGACCGCCTGCATCCCGGCATACTCGAGCCGCGCCTTTGCCTCGGCGACCTTCGCCTCCGCGTTCTTCTCCGCGGCAATGTACTTCACGGGGTCGAGCCGGTACAGGACATCGCCCTTCGCCACCGTCTGCCCGTTCGCGAAGCATACCTCGAGGATCTCGCCGGAGACCTGAGGCGTCACCGACACCTCCGACACCGACGCGATCTTCGCCGGACAAGTCCGGGCGCGGAAGTCCACGACCTCCGCTGCCTTCTCCACGGGCAGCGTCACCGCAGCGCCGAGCATTGCCATCACCGACAGCACCAAGATAAAACCCTCCTTCCCGTCACTTCAGAAACACCTCTATCACCGGAATCTCGACATCCGGCTTGACAACAGGCAGAATGAACGACGGATCTACGTCGGCACGCGGCGTCCCTGCAACGGTCAGCGGTATCTTGACCTTGACCTCCGATGCGTCGTGGAGAAACTGCGCATACTTCACCTTTTCCGAGAACGACATCGGAAGCGATGCGATCGGATAGTCGATCAGATGCACATAAAGACGCTTCTTCTCCCTGTTGTACGTAAGGATCGTACCTTCCGGCGCGGCAATCCCCTCCGGCGCGGAGCCGCAACAGTAGATCGAGCGGCCGTTGAGCTTCATCCACTTCCCGATGCCGGCAAGTCTGTCCTTCGCCCTCGCGTCGAACGCGCCGCGCCCAGTAGGACCTACGTTGAGTATCGTGTTCCCGCCCTTCGAGACGTTGTCGATGATCATCGTCAGTATCTGGCGGACGTCCTTCCACGTCATTTCATCGCGGCTGTAGCCCCAGCTGCCGGAGAATGTCTGGCAGCTCTCCCAGGCCGGCGCGGGCTTGCCGCCGTGCGTCGGCCATTTCCATGTCTTGTTCTGCTCCGGCGTAACGACGTCGGCCGGCACACCGTTGCCGAGGCGGTCGTTGACGACGATTCCCGGCTGAAGCTCCCGGGTCATGGACAGCAGCTCCTCGCCTTTCCAGTCCGCCGTATGCTTGAACGTGTCCCACCACGGCGCGCCATGTGTCTTCGTCGTGAAGTCGTACCACAGGATGTCGACCCTGCCGTAGTTCGTCAGAAGCTCGCGCACCTGGCCGTGCATGTAGTCGAGGTATTTCGAGAAGTCTCGCCCCTTGTTGAGTTCGGCAAGTTCTTCCTTCGACTTCCCCTTGCAGCCGGGATACCAGTAGTCCTTCGTGTAGTCCGGGTGATGCCAGTCAAGGAGCGAATAGTAGAACCCGCATCGAATGCCCGCCTCGTGACAGGCGTCGGCGAACTCCTTCACGATATCGCGACCGAACGGAGTGTTCGTCACCTTGTAGTCCGTGAGCTTCGAGTCGAAGAGGCAGAACCCGTCGTGGTGCTTCGTCGTGAGTACGATGTACTTCATTCCGGCGTCTTTCGCCGCCTGCACCCACTCCTTCGCGTCGAACATGTCGGGGTCGAAATTCTCGACGTACCGGGCATACTCGTCGTCGGACACGTTCTCGTAGTTCTTCACCCATTCGTGGCGCGCCGCCAGCGAATACGCGCCGAAATGTATGAACATGCCGAACCTTGCGTCGGTAAACCACTTGATCCGCGCCGCAGTCTCGTCCGGCGTCTCGGCAAACGCCGTTCCCGCACACATCACGGCAAAAAGAATTTTAAAGCAGCATTTCATATTTTAGTTTTTCCTTTCGACCTTCTATTCGTCGATTCGCGCACCACCAGTGGCGAGGGAAGAAATATGTCGCACGGCGGAAGCGACGGGTTCTCCATCCGTTCGACGAGCCGCCGGAACGCCGTCTGCGCCATCTGCTCACGGTTCTGCCGCACCGTCGTAAGCGTCGGCGTCATGAGCGAAGCGATGGAAAGATCTGCGAAGCCCGTCAGCATGATGTCCTCAGGAACCCGAAGTCCCGCCTTTTCGAGAGTCTGTCTGAAGACCGCGGCGATCGCGTCGTTGCAGCATACGAATGCGTCAGGACGCCGCTTCTGACGCTTCAGATAGCGCTTAAGGGCCTTCAGGTCGTCTGCTTCGGCATAGAGGATGTTCCCGCCGCACGACGCCTTCGCGCCCGCCAATCTGAGCTCGGCCTCCGCTCCGGCAATCCGGTTGATAAACGTCATGGGCCGCAGATCCCCGAACAGGAAGTGTATATGCTTCGCACCTACGGACAGAAGATGCCTGACTATGCGTGCGCCGGCCTCTACGTCGTTAACGCCCACGACGTCATACCGGCTTCTTTCCGGGAAAGGCACTATGTCGCAGTCGAGGAGAACGACAGGGATCTTCTTTCTCTCGAACAAGTTCAGTATGCGCGAGTTCACCTCGTCGCCTTCGGGCCCTGAGAGAGGTTCGTAGATCACCCCTGCTACATTGCCCCTGATAAAGTCGGCCGCAAAGTCGCGCACCTGGGCGATGCGCCCGGAGTGGACTTCGCTCCATATCTCGCGGAACCAGAGATCGTAGCCATCCTTGCCCGCAAGGCGATTGATCTCACTGACGATGGGCTTGAAGAAGTCGGTGATCGACACTCCCGGGACGAGAAGCCCGATCTTGCGCGACGCCCCGTGTTTCGTCACGAACGTGCCGCAGCCCTGGTAGCGGGTCACAAGTCCGTCGCGCTCCAGCTCGCGCACGACATTTGTCATCATGGACCGGCTTACGCCAAAGCGTCGCGAAAGCGCGACCTCGCTCGGAAAGACGCACGACTCGGAGTAGCACCCAGACAAAATGTCGTTTTTCAGCTGCTCGTACAGCTGGGACGACTTGGATTCAGTTCTCTTCATCATTTTTGGTATTATAGCAAATCGTGCCGAATCGCTCGAGGTCGTGGAAGTTGAACACGTACGGACTCCACGATATCGCTTCCTCCGTGCCGTCCGTCAGCATGCGATGGCGGCAGAAGTTTATCTGGAACGAATCTTTTGTCTCGCCTATGGTCGCCAGCGGTATCTGCAGCTTTCCGGTCCATTCCGCGTTGCCGACCTTCGCCTCCGATTTGACGCCCTTGACATATCCCTGCCAGTCGTTCGACATTCCGCCGCCCCGCACATAGCGCTGTCCGGCCAGGTTGCCGGCGCTCGTCAGGATGTAGTGAAACATCGTCTTGCCGTCGCCGCTGGGATTCATCACTATTTCGACGGTGTTGTCGCGCCAGCAGTTGGGGTCGCCCGGCTTTGAGTAGGCGCAGGAGCAGAGCGCGGTCTTGGGCTCTGCACACTTGAAGGTGAACTCCAGCGCGTCTGGAGTGCGGCGGGCAATGACGGAAGTGGCGACGGTGGCGACGTTGGTGAATCCCCTCAACCCGCTCGACCGCGCGACAAGGTCGATCGGCCCCGCCGACGCATCGAAGCGCAGGGCCCTGACGGCGCGCGCCTGCGACTCGTACTCCTCTGCGCCCTCGAGCATGAGGTCGTGGAACTCGGAACGCATCAGTGCAATGCGCTTCGCCTCCAGCGAGCCGGCGCCGACCTTCGCCGTCGCTGTCTTGAGCAGGGAATCCATCTCGCGGCGGAAATCAGGCGAGTATATCTCGCCCCAGAGAACGCTGTTGTCCGGGCGCATCGCCTTTGGCCCCACCGGCGTGTCGACGATATTGCCGACTACGCACCCGGTCCACCGCGCCTCGAGTTCGGAGAACATGCGTTTCATCTCGCCCTTCGCCGCGCCGAAAAGATCGGCATAGAGCTCGTCCAGCACCGCGTCAATGTCAGTGGACGCATCCCACATGACGCGCGAATAGACGTAGTAGTTGAGGAAGTTGTAGATCGAGCGGTCGCATTCGCACTCGCAGAACCCGCCGAGAATGTCGTCCTTGAGGTCGGCGTAGTATCTTCCCCAGGCGTGCGGGCCGACGCAGGGAACCCCCTTGATCATCAGCTCGCCGTACTTGCTCGGATACGTCCATATCCACACCTTGTGGCCGACCTTCTTCTTCCACGCCCTGATCTCGCCATGCTGGCGCTCCATGGCGGCGCGGTTCGGCATGGACCACGGGCCGTTTTCGGCGACCATGACCCACAGGTTCGTCGGCAGGGCGAAGTCCGGCACGCGGCGGTAGGGCCGGTAGGCCATCATCGTGATGTTGCCGGGAACCCCGTCGCGGAGAAGCCTGTTGCCGATTTCTGCCGCCACGCCCCACACAACTTCCGACGCATAGTCGGGATCGCCTGCGACGCACGCCTCGCCGTATGCGGCCTGGCATTGTTTGCAGAAGCAACCCTGGAAGGAATCCTCCGGCATGATATCAACCCACTTGCCGTACCGGCAGTTTTTGCCCCAGCCCTTCAGTCCGCGCGACGAAGCCGGCTGACCCGTGAGATACGCCTTCACGTCCTGGTAGAGCTCTTCGCGGAAACCCGGATTCGACCAGCAGTACTGCGAGGTCGCGAACTGCTTCATATCCAGGCGCACCGTGCCGTCCTTCTTCATCGCGAGGTATTCGGGGCGGGTTTTTCCGAAGCGCTCCACGAAGTGGAAGTCTCGCGATCCGTGGCAGCAGGGAATGGACGTCGATGCGAAGCGCAGACGCAGCCACTGCGCAGTCTTGGGGTCGGTTCCGCCGCAGGCGTTTACATGCCACTTGCCGTCGCCGCCGAAGTACGGATCGCGAAGCAGGAAATCCGGCGTCACCCTGCGGACGCCGTCCGGCACCTCGATGCTGTCCCGTCTCGGCACGACCGTTCCAAGCTCGTCGTCCGGGAAGTAGAACCTGACGCCGGCATAGCGCTCGAGAAAGTCATACACGCCGTGCAAGGTCGCGCGGTCGTGCCCGAGGAGCATGGAGTATGGCTGCCGCGCGGAAATGACATTTGAAAGCCGGAACCGGGAATCGTCGCGCCCAGCTATGTACACGCGGCCGCCGTCCGCCTTTATGACGAACGTATCTGTCGGCGAGCCGTCGAGATCGACGCCCGCAGCCCTCGAAAGCTCGTTCTCGCCGAGAACAATCGACACGCGACCTTCCGTCGGCGCCGCCGAAAGCGGAACATCGCGGCCGAAAGACCGGGAAAGAAAAGATACGAGTTCCCGCCCCGCGACATTCACGACGTCTGGAGCGTCCTTAAGAACCACCACCTCGGCGTTCTCCGCCGTAATCGTCGCGGCGCCGCACGCCATAGTCGCAATGGCGGCGGCGGCGAAGACCGCCTTTGTCCCTGACAATTTTTTCTGCTTCATGCCCTTTACCCTTCCGATTCTGATGTTCTTTTAACTGCTTTATTTTGAAATCTTGTCGAGGCGGACGTCGTCGAAGTGCGCGACGCCTGCGGCGTAGCGCGTCTGGAGATAGATCAGCGTCTCCGGATGCTCGCGCCACGACTCGTCCGTCTCGAACTCGAACACCTGCGGAATCCAGTCAGTCGTGCCAGAAAGGAAGTTGTCGTGTTCTGGAAACTGCCATGTGCGCCCGCCCTTATCGTCCGACCTCTTCTGCCGGATGTACACCGAGACGCCACCGTTGTTGTACTCCGTGCAAAGCGGGTCGATGCCGTCGCACTTCACGAAATACGATATCCGGTACTTCGTGGAAGGCTCGAGCCTGGTCCTGCCCAGGAAGCAGCCGGTATGGTCGGTTCTGTTCGTGCCGGTCGTGACCATCATGGAATTGGGAGCGCTGAGGAACATCTTGTCGTCGAACTTCGCGAGGGAGCTGCACGGAATCCACTTCGCGTCCCTGAACGCGTCGCCATCGTCCGGCATCTCGGCGCGGCGCTTCCTCTCGGCCTCGGCGTCGCACATCGACCAATAGGCATCTGCCGCCTTCCTGAGCGGACCGTACAGCTTGCTCGCGATAAGCTCTATGCGCCGCGCCTCGATCGTGCCCTTGCCGGCCTTTGACATAGCCGCCGAAAGGATATCATCTATTTTCCTGATGACATCCTGTGAGTATATCTTTGTCCAGATTTCGTACTCGCACGGCGAACTGGACTTCGGGCCGACAGGCGTATCGACGACTCGTCCCGCGATGCCCTTGACCCACTTCTCTTCCAGAATGTCGAAGAACTTCGCCATCTCCCCGGCTCCGGCGCCGAACATCAGGCGGTTGTGCTCGTCGATTACGGCGTCCACGTCCGTCTCGGGGTTCCACGCGATGCGGGAGAACACGTAGTAGTTGAGGTAGTGGAAAAGCCAGTGGTCGGTCTCGGACTCGCAGAACGCCCCGGAGATGTCCGGCGCGGCGTCCTTGAAGAACCGTCCCCATGCGCGCGGGCCGAACGAAGGGACGCCGGGGAGGACCGTCGTGAAGAACTTGTGCGGATAAGTCCAGAGCCAGACGCGGCGGCCGGTCTTCCTGTCCCATTCGCGGATGCGCTCAAGCGATGCGTCATGCGCCTTCCGGTCGTAAACTCGCCACGGCCCGGGAACGGCGACCATCACCAGGATGTTGGTCGGCAGGTCCAGGTTCGGCACTTCCTTGTACGCCCCATACGACATCTGCGTCAGCGTCAGGTCCGTCCGCCCCTCGGACAGGAAACGCCGTCCCAGCGCAGCGGTCTGCCCCCATACGAGTTCGCTCGCGTAGCTCTCGGGCAGCGACCCGTCCGGGTTGCGCCGATACGCCGCCTGGCAGTCCGCGCATTCGCACGGGCGGTAGCCGTCCTGCGGCATCACGTCAACATAGCCCTTCCGCCCGTCGGCGACGATGTCGTCGTGGAACACGTCCCAGACCTTTGAACTCTGGCAGAGCTGCCACTGATGGTCGTAGCCGTCGCGCAGCCTCTCCAGCCCCAGGCAGCGCGTCCCGTCCTTGCGCAGCTGGCAGTATTCA
>CACZAK010000149.1 GCA_902779075.1 uncultured bacterium
TGCGGTTCCACTCCTGGTCGTTGAGGCAGAAGTGCTTGACGGTCGCGGCGACGTCGTAGCTCTGGACGCCCTTGATCATCGGCACGCACATCTTCGCCGCGAGGCAGGGATCTTCGCCGAGGTATTCCCAGTTGCGGCCGTTGAGGGGAGTGCGGGCGATGTTGACGCCGGGTCCGAGCAGCTCGTCAACACCACGGTCGCGCATCTCGGCGCCAAGCACCTCGCCGTGGAGCCACGCGAGCTCGACGTCCCAGGTGGAGGCAAGCGCGGAGAGCGACGGAAGCTTGGTGTTCTCGCTCCGCGGCTTCGTGTAGTCCCAGTCCCAGCGGTTCATCTGCGGGCGGACGGTCGAAGAGTTGTCGCTCATCGTCCACTCCTTCGTGATTCCCACGCGCGGAATCGCAGAGAGAGTCATCGTGCCAGACCCGCCTGTGAGAAGCGCTTTCTCCTCGAGCGTCATCTTGGCAAGCGTCTCGCGGGCGGCCTTGAGAGCGGCCTCGTCGTCGAGCATTGCAAAACAGGAAATTGCGGCAGACGCAGCGGCCACAAACGTGGCAAACCTCAGATTGGCAGTTTTCATGCCCCAATTATACCAAATGCCGCCAAAGCCCTCAAGCGCGGCAGATGCGCCGCTCGATGGCGAGGCCTACGCCCGACCTGCTCGCCCGACCCGCAGTTTGCGGGCGCCCCACCGGCATGATTTTGACGCGCGCGCCTTCACGCGCGCCCTTTACGCCGATAGTCAAAATCACGCCGGGCCCGCAAACCTGCTCTCGTGCGCCAGTCGGCTCTCCGGCCTCTGCGCTTCGCTCCGACCATCGTTCGGCGCGGCGACTCCTTGCGGACGAAAAACACATGCGCCGTTAGCCCGACCTTCCGCTATGGCGCGTTTGTCTTCGTAGCATCAGCGCTCGCCGACGAATCGCCGACTCGCTTAACTGTATGTGTGCATAACCGCGCCTCTATCCGACGCCAGTCCGAAGTTAAGTGCCTCTAACCGGGAAAGCCGGCGTCTCGCTGGCCCTATCGTCTTATTCGCAAAAACGCCCTTGACGCTGTTCCATCGCCAGGAGTGACAACAAAAGTCATCTTCCCGTTTGCATCGATGCCAGTGGTTGTCACCGTCGACATCAGTTTCGCCACGCCAGTCCAGTCGCCAAGATCGCTTGTCGCCTCAAACATCGCCGCAACCTTCTCGGCATCTACCGCAACCACCATTTCGCCGTCCTTCACCGTCACCACGACAGCCATCGCCGTAGTGCCAGCATTCTCGCCCTCACCAATCGACAACTCGCCAATCTCCACCGTCGGTTCATATTCAAACAACCGCTCCGCGCCCAGCAAATACGCCGCCGCCGCGTGTTCGTTAGCCACTACCGCCGCTTCGCCAGCAAGCGCATCGCCAGTTACCCCCTTCACACCATCAGCCCAAGTCTTAAACGCATTGTAC
Organism: uncultured bacterium; assembly: GCA_902779075.1. Next base: position 1,451 of record CACZAK010000149.1, read on the forward strand.
TCCGCCGCGCTCCCACCAATCGCCGCCTTGACCGCCGCATCTGCGAATCCCGCAAAATCAATCGCATTTGTCACCACATCTGGCGTCGCATCAAGCGCTACCACCGGAATCGGATCAATATGTGGGACCCATACTACCTCATCCAACCAAGCGCAATCCTCGCCAACCTCATTGTTGTCAGATGCATCCTTCTGGTATGTCCATGTAAGTTCATGGGCACCATCGCCCTCAATCGTAACCATCACCATCTGCCAGTCATTTGTCGTGCCATCCATGTAGAGCTTCTCTGTGCCATCGACCAAGAAGGAGCATCCATCGTGGCGTTTGTTTCTAACCGTACGTTCGCTTGAGACTTTCCACCAGAACGAAAGCTCTCCAGCCCCATCTACCTGAATCTTAAGCGTCGACGACTGGTCGTTGCCAATCGCACCACTTCTGAGCGACGCAACTCCGTCGTGCGACTGTGCTGCCTCTTGAATTCGCCCCCATGGCAAATCTCCTTCCGTAGTCACGGACAACTCCGCGTCGTTCAGGCACTCCGCAAAACTGAATGGTTCTGGATCAAACTCTATCCCCGACACCCAAACACAATCATCTCCCACCGAACCCTCGTCCACTTCATCTTTTCGGTATGTCCACCGAATCTTGTGCGGACCCTTGCCAACTATGTCAAGAACGACATTCGTCCAACCCGTTTCGCCACCGACAGCAACGCCCCATAGCGCATAGGAATCTGCGTCCAACCCTCCAACTGGCTTGTCATCTATGGTGAGATAGGCACCATCGAAAACACTGTCGCCGTCATGCTCGCTCGAGGCTTTCCACCAGAATGACAACCGCCCAGCCCTCGGCACCGTCATCTCAAGCAAAGACTCCTCTTCGTTGCCAATTGCGCCACTTCGCAGACTTTGCTCATCGTCTCCATGCAGATTGTCAGGATCCACTCGCCAAGATGCCGCACCACCATCCCGCATCGTATACGGATAATAGAAAATCGCAAAGTCACTATGGCAGCCCTCAAAGACATTCGCGCTCAACTTGCCTCGCAATCTTTCTGGCACATACGCCACAATCAGCGACCTACAATCTCTGAACGCGTAATCACAGATGTTCTCTACACCCTCGGGTATTGTAACGCTTGTCAAACCACTGCAGCCATAAAACGCATACGAGCCAATATTAGTCACACCATTCGGAATTTCCAATTCTATCAGTCCTCTGCAATTGCGAAACGCAGCAGCGCCAATATCAGCAACACATGCAGGCAACACTAGTTCCCGAAGCGAAGAACAGCCAGCAAATGCATTTGTCGGGACACTCACAGCATCGCCGGTTAGAACAATTGATTCAATGTTTGTGTATGCATCGGGAAACAGCTCCGTCATACTTGACAAGAGGTGCCACGGCATCGTTATGGACTTCAATCCTTCACATCCTACAAAACCGCCGCCTACACCAAAGCATCTGAACAAAGTCCCATCGCCAGCGTCTAGAAGTTTCTTCCACTGGCTTTGCGTCGTAGTCGTGCCACCATCATCTCGATAGCCTAGTCCAAAATCATCGCTCCACCTTTTTCCAGTAGAGCCCCACCCACCCTTGGCGCCTGAAATATCGCCAAGCCTAAATTCCACATCGTGCCATCCCGTCTCACCGCATAAATACTTACCCACATAAACTGTCGAACTATTCGAGAACACAGACTCCGATGTTGATGTGCGAATCAGAACATTGCCATCAACTTTCACATAAGCATTGTCATCAAAATTCGCACCAAACACATAAGTCTTTCCAACGGTCATATACATCTGCCCAAAATAGGCGTAAGTCGAGTTGCTTTCACTCCATGAATACTTCTTGCCAGTCAATGGATCGCTGAACTCCCATGGGCTTGCCGATGCCTTTTGATAAGCGGCGACGACACCAGAAACATTTGCGACATTCCCAGCATCGTCAATTGTCGAAGTCGTGTCGAAGGCCGAATCAAACTTTACCTGCAACAAACCAGGAACCCCGCAAAGGAATTCCGTTGTGCAATCAGGGATTGTAAGATTCCTTAACCCGCCACAATTCCCGAACTCAATGCGAGCGATACGCCTCACGGGCTTTCCATCTATCTCGTCAGGAATGACAACATTCTCGCCAAGATTTGTTGTGACGCCTGTAATAGCCAATGTACCATCATCAAGCTCGACAAAATCCCAATCGCACTTCCACTGCGCAGTATATGTCATATTCGAAGCAGGAATTACTGTTGGCGCTTCAGGCGACCACCCTAAGAATTGATAATGCTCTCGCGTCACAACAGGGGGATTTAATAGAGTGTTGAAATCTTGCGTTACACTCATCCCGCCCTCGCCACCATTCGCGTCAAACGTCACCTCATACTGGTTTGGCATCCAGTGCGCATAGACGCGGACACTTCGATCCAACAACCTACCGGGCTCAATCTTATCACCGTCAACCGCACCAGTGAACCATCCTGCAAAAGCATATCCAGTACGCATCGGAACTGGCAATTCTCCCACCATGCCCCCATCAGAGACATGCACAGTTTCACCAAGAATCCCGCCATTAGCGTTGAACTTCAAGACGGGCACGGTATAGTCTATCGGCACGCCCTGCCATTCTCCAGGAATGTCAACGGCCCAGCCAACTGAACCAAACCGCACCTTGATACAACACGAATTTGAAACATTTTTAAAAGACGTATTGACCACGCTCGGAGCATTACCTTCAAAGACTATGCTTGAAAGATTTGCGCAATTGAAGAACGCATATTTCCCAATGTTCGTCACAGAGTCCGGGATCGTCACACTTGACAAGTATCTGCCCCTAAAAGCTGAAGGACTTATGTCTCGTACGCCATTGGGGATTTCTCCGTTGCCATTCACCCCAACCATAAGCGTAGCGCCGTCTTTTGATAAGAGGTGTCCACATGACGACAAATATGTAGGATTGTCTGCTGCAACCACAATTGACGTCAAGCTGGAGCATGTATAAAAATATTCAAAGTCTATTTCTGTCACGCTGCTTGGGATGCTTAAGCTCGTCATGTTTTCAACATAGTAGAAAGTAGGCCATGTTGAAATCGAAGCAACCCCTTCAGGAATTACGACATCACCATTGATTGATGACCCTATGATCTTTGTGCCATCTTTTGACAGCAACAGACCATTTTTCGACATATAATTTGGATTGTCGGGTGAAACATCATACGACATTAGGGAATTACACTTGTAGTAAAATGCCGTGTCGCTGATAAAAAACACATTTGATGATATCGACACGTGTTCCAGATCACATTGGCTGAACGCCCCACTGTCAATATTTGTGACGCTGTTCGGAATAATCAAACTTGAAAGATTAAGGCACCCTCCAAATGCAAAACAACCAATAATCGACACCCCTTCCGATATTATAACATTAGTGAGTCCAACACAATCAGAGAAAGCCCCATAACCTATGTTTGTAACGCTGTTGGGGATTATAATCTGTGACAACCCATCGCAATTATCAAATGCTGCATTACCAATGCTCATCACAGAATTCGGAATGAATATACCCGTAAGCCCGCTGCAACCCCAGAACGCACTATCCCCGATGCTCGTCACGCTGTCGGGGATTGTCACACTCGTAAGACCCTTGTGGTCAGAGAATGCAGAATCATTAATACTCACCACACCATCGGGTATGGTCACATCGCCATCAACGCCAAAATATTCATGCACAACACCATTCAAAACGACAAAACCATTATCGTCCTCCAACCCGTTACAGCCGAGAAACGCATGGCCACCAATGCTAGTCACGCTGTCGGGTATCGTCACGCTCGTCAAACCGCTGCAACCCTCGAACGCATAACCCCCGATGCTCGTCACGCTGTCTGGTATCGTCACGCTCGTCAAACCGCTGCAACCCTCGAACGCATAACCCCCGATGATAGTCACGCTGTCGGGTATCGTCACGCTCGTCAAACCGCTGCAACCCTTGAACGCATAACCCCAGATGCTCGTCACGCTGTCTGGTATCGTCACGCTCGTCAAACCGCTGCAGCCGGAGAATGCACTATTATCGATGCTCGTCACGCCGATTCCAATCACCACATTCGTCAGCCCGCTGCAACCCTCGAACGCAGAACCCATGATGCTCGTCACGCTGTCGGGTATCGTCACGCTCGTAAGCCCACTGCAACCGGAGAATGCATTTTGCCCGATGATCGTCACGCCTTTCGGAATCGTCACGCTCGTAAGACCGCTACAGTCACAAAACGATCCCGCACCAATAATCGTCACAGGCCGACCGCCAAGCCTAGAGGGAATCGTCAATGTACCTGTCGGCGACGGAGAGATTGCGCAATAAATTCCACCATAAATCGCCGCCGTATCGCCTTCGAGCCGATACGTCCACTTAAAGCCCGTGTCGGGATCAATCCATGTTTCCGCCAGTACACCAAAGCAGATAGTCCCCGCCATGTATAATACCATCACTTTTTTATACCACATCGTCTTCCTCCTTTTAGAGTTACGCATTATACGGCCTACTTGCCATTATACGACAAACTACTGCTATGTAGTTTATATGACAAACCATCACAAGAATATTTTGGCAACGTCACACTATGCCACAGCCGGTTTTTGTTCCCATGCGGCGAAAGCAAGACTTCTTTCATAAGGCCTCCTACGCGTCGCTCGCCCTTCATGCCGATTCCCAAGGGTAATCTAGCCTTGCCTCCAATGACTTGTGCTCCTTTCAACGCTACCTTATCTGTCGCCTGAATTACGAGACGCCATTCGTGCTCCATCTCAAACGAGGCATCCTTGATAATCGAAGAGAGCAAATATATAGTCCTATTCAATTCTTCAGGCCATAGCGACAAATTTGTGTCGATTCGCTCTAAAAGAAGGTCTATCAACCTATCCAAGCGTTCATCAACGCCTGAGCCGTAATAAATACAAGGCAAAAGCACCACATCCCAACCTGCACCATTCTTTTCACGACATTCCTGAAGCACGTTTTCAAGGCCATTCTTTTCAAACCCTACGGACACACCCCCGTTTGTGTGGTCAGTATAGGATCGCCACTGAGACAAAGAATCTCTTTCTGTCGTGAAACTCATAATCCACGGAGCATCCACATAGAGTTTGTGTAGCTTTCTCCATACGTCCTTTAATGATTTCATAGCCGTCTGCAATTCCAAGATTTCCTCCTTTGGTTCATTTCCATATTTTCTTACAAGATAATCGCTGAAATACTTAAAACCCTTCCAAAACTCAACTTTATCATTGAGATCCATATAATGCGTACAATACAACTCTCCACCTTCTTCAACCAATTTGTCAAAAACATCTGCCGTGGTGTAATGGTATAGGAGACTGTCATCACCAAGATTGAACTTCTCAGGAAATACTTCCCTGATGAACTTAATCATGTCTGTATGATGCATTGTGACACCTCCTTATTGCTGTAAATTACAACCATTCGTTTAAAATCTTAATTATCTTATCGAGACCATCCTCGTTCCATCTTGAGATAGAGAACGCGTCGCCTTCTCCTAGGCAAAATATCGGTTGTACACCTTCGACTTTACCAACCTCTACTATTCTACTACCTTCTTCAGACAAGAATGCAATAACATCATCCCGCAATTTACAAGCAGCATCTTCTACTTTCGCGTCGTTTGGATCCTGTCGCCTCAATGCCTGAATGCGACACAACAACTCTTTTGCTTGTTCATCTCGTTTCATCCTCAAATCCTCCCACTTCCGCCGTCTGATGCGCTGTCCGCCTGGAAGCGTTGAGGCGGCGCACCTTTTCCCTCTTGTTACGACGGCGTCATTGCCGTCGCCACACAATCGGATTCGGCGCAGGGAATAAAACACCTCCTCCGATGTATCAGAGGTAGGTGCCTGAGAGAACCTTCGAACGATACACCGAAGGAGGCGAAACTGCACGGACGGCAGTGTCCTCTTCGTGCGTCGTTCTTTGGCTTAGTTTCTCAGGCTTCACCTCTGACGCAATCCCAAACGCAGAGGTGGGCAGATGTCTCGGAGGTAGCCGCCACTTGCTGGGGTTCGCGACCCATAGGGAAGCGAACACGCCGAGCGAAGCGAGTGCCGAGACGCCCTTACCGCCACGCGGGAAATCTAACGCCCCGAATCGGAGGCAAGCGCACTTACCCCTCATCGGAACGCGACAATTTTACCACAACCCTTTCATTTCCCGCAACAAGAAAATCGCGGCAAATTAGCCGCGTTAAAGTAAGTGCAACAAAGTGGTCAAACTTAGAAAGCCGCCAAGATGACATATCCACCGAGGCCGTAGGCCGAGCCGCGCAAGCGGGCGCTAGCGTGGCGCTCTCCCAGTTAGCAATGGTTTGCGCGGGAGTGGTGGGAGTGTTTCGGCGGCATGCGAAGCGACGGTGAAAAAGACGGAAGCGACCCGATTTCGGCGCGTCGTCATTTTGCCGAAAGGCTTGCCGGCACTGGCAAAATGTGAAAGACCGCGAAATCGATGTCGCCACCGGCTTTTTCGCCGGAGTTTTGCCGCGTATCCGCGGCAAAACTAGCGAGCCCTAAGCCGAAACACTCCCGCCGCGAACGCGCTACCTCACCTTGATAAGGATCATGAGGAGGATCGGGACGAGGGCGAGCTGCAGCAGGACGAAACGCATGAGGACCTGGGCGTTCGACCAGCCGAGGTTCTTCTTGCAGTGGTCGTGCAGCGGGAAGCGCACCTTGCGAATCACGCTGTCGTCGCCGATCTGGAACCCAAGCCGCTTCGCGACACGGAGAAGGACGAGCTTCCCGAGTCCGCCGCCGCCATTGACGAGAACGACAGGCGAGAGGAAGAGGACGAGAAGCGGATTGCCCGTCATGAGCGAGGCCGTCGCGACAAGAATCCCGAGGAAGCGGCTCCCCGCATCGCCCATCAGCACCTTCGAGGGTTCGGCGTTGTACCAGAGATATCCGCCAAACGCGCCTGCGACGATCATGACGACAATCGCCCAGCGCGCGGCCTCGGAGTAGACCGGAATCAGGAAGTAGTGCGCGACGGGGCGATAGCCGACGACGATGTATAGGATCACCGCAAGCATCGCGAGCGTTATTACGGTAAGCGTGCCCGCAAGCCCGTCAACGCCGTCCGAGCAGTTCGTCGCGTTCATCGTAAACCAGAGTATCGCCGCCGCGACGGGAACATACGCCCAGCCGGGGATGAGCCACACGCCCACGTCGCCGATCATCGTCGCGCCCTTCACGAACGGCAGCCACGCCACCATGACGTGCGAGCCGTCGATGACGTCGGAGTGTCCGAGGAAGATAAACACCGCTATCGCTCCGGATACGACCGCATCAAGAAGCCCCTTCTTAAGCTCCCCCCACGGAACAGCCGCGCGGTCGTCAAGATAGCCGAATAGCATCGCGCCATACATCGCGAGCACGGCCATCAAATCCCAGAAAGCGAGCGGCGCGAAGAGGATAATCACTGGGAGAGAGATGAGCGTCACCGCGAGGCCTGTGCCCGTCGGCTTGCCGCGCGACTGCATGCCGCCCATGTCCTTTAGAATCGCCTTGCCGTGGTCCTGTGGCAGACGGTTCCAGACACGCGGCAAAAAAAGCCACACGAGGAGCGCCGCGGCAAATGTGCCGCCCGCGAGCAGGAGCGCATGAGACTGGAGAAGACGGAACGGACCCCAATAAGGGACGAGGTACTGAGATAGGTAGTAGAGCATGGCGGCTATTTTGCCTTAAGAGATTTCTTTAGCATCATGTAGAGCGTCTTGCGCTCTTCCTTCGAGAGAGCGGCGATGCGCTCTTCCCACTCGCGCTCGAACTCGCTCTTCTCGTCGCCGAGCGCGACGAAGTGCGCCTTAAGCACCTTCTTCGCCTCGTCGATGTACATCCTTACCTCTGGATTGAGCTCGTCCATGACAAGCGCGTTCTCGGCATTGAGCGCGGGAAAGCGCGGCGAGACGAGGTAGGCCGTGTAGGGAATTCCGCCAGAGCGCACGAGCGCGGACTGCTCGTGTAGCTGGAAGCCGTCGGGGCCCGCGAAAACGAGACGCCCGGCACCGACGAACTTGCGCTTCCACTCGATGACCTCGAGCTTCGCCTCCGCGCCATTCTCGAGCGTCAGCTTGTAGTCGGTTGTGCGACGCTGGACGATGACGGGCGTCACGGGAAGCCCGTTGAAGTAGATCCTGACGTCGGGATAGCTCTTAAGGTAAAGCGCAAACTTCGCAGCGAGCGTCTGCACCGTCTCCTCCGCGCTGAGCAGGGAGTCGCACGTCGCCTTGATGTTGGTGATGTTCACTTCGGTGCCTGTCGCGGGACCGGGCTTCGCGCTCTCGTCGAGGTCGAAGACTCCTGGCTTCGAGAGGTCGCCGGAGAGGACGTACGACATGAAACCGCCGCCTTCCTTGCGAATCGTAGTGCGCCATTCGACGTGCGTTCCAAGCGCAAACGCCTTGAAGCGCCCGCGTCCGTGCCGCCCGTGGAGCCGACGTCCGTTGAATTCCGTCTGGGTCGCCGTGCGCTTCCAGCTGCCGCCGAGCGAGCCAAAGGTCGCGTCGGCCTTTTCGGCGTCGATTCCCGTGCCGTCGTCCGACACGCGCACCGCCTCGACCGCGCCAAGCGGATTGGTGATAAGGTCTACCTTGACCTCGCGCGCGTCTGCGTCAAGCGCGTTCCACACGAGCTCCTCGACTGCCGCGATCGGAGCCGACTTCGAAAGCGACTCAATGTGGTCTGGCTGCGCCTGGACGTATATCTGTTTCATGCCTTCATTTCCTCGACTGCGCCCGACTTGGTGACCTTCTCGATGCGCTGCCTGATGGACTCGAGGTCCTTCTGGCAAGTGTCGACGAGCTTGCGGCCCTCCTCGAACGCCTTTATCATGTCGTCAAGCTTCATGTCGCCAGACTCCATCTTGGCGACAAGCTGCTCGAGCTTCTTGAGGTTGTCCTCGAAATTCATCCCGCTCACTCCGCGCCGAGGGCGATGC
>CACZAK010000150.1 GCA_902779075.1 uncultured bacterium
TACAACTGGAAGGAAGCCGGTCTCAACAAGGTGTCCAGCATACTGCTGAAGATATTCGCGTCAAACGAGGAGTGGGAGAAGTACTGGAAGGAGAGGATGTATCTCAACCAGAAAGTGATGCTCTCGTTCAAGCTGCAAAAGCATCTATGCCGCTGACTTTTGGCACGAATCCCATCCCCAACTTTGCGACATTACCAACTTATTGCACTTGATAAACCGCGAAATCTTCTCGCCTTCGCCGCCAGGGTCAACGACAACCGCCAAACCTTTCTTCCTGATCACAAGGCAGTTAGTCTCGCCCGTGAATCCAGAAATAAAGGACTTCACTGGGAGCTTCTTGATCTTAATATAGTTCGCGTTCAGGTCTAGCCTCTTAGTTTCAATAATCGTAGCCATTTGCACCATCTCCCCTGCGCCCTTCCACGCCAGCGGAACCCACAACGCAGAGATCACCAGCGATGCGAAAGACTTCGCCATTTCACCGATAGTCCGCCAAAGCGAACCATCTGCCGACAACTGCGTTTCAAACGCCTGAAGAACGACGCTGTTGTTCTCTTCTCGCATTTTAGGCTATCATCCTACAACCCGGATCGCTTGCGCCCCGACACTTCTTTCGTTACAAACTTTATCCAAACTCTCCTGGATATGTCCAATAAAGGTTAATTGGCTTATTACATTTGGGGCATTGAATGATATATGCTGGCGAAGGTTCTTCCATTGTACTCCAAAAAGGTATAACGCCAAACATAGTTCTACATATTGAACACCCGTAAACATTTGGAGGTGATATGATGTCTGTTCTATTGGTTTGCGCTGTCCAAACGATGCTCTCGTTCGCGATTCCTCTTCTTTTGAAATTTGAGACTCGGGCGAAGTTGTTTCCTTTTTGAACAAGGAACATTTCGTCTGATATTGGATAGCCTAACCGTCCAGGTTTACCTTGTTCATTGTACGCTCCGCCCTCTTCATACCATCGTGCGCAAATAGCTCCATGAGTTTCATATGGTTCGTTATCTCCGTATCGAAGTGTGATGGCGGCACAGTTTTCAAAGTTCATCTGCCAACCACCATCAGGATTCTGATAGAGGCAGATTTTCTCAAATGGCCCCACAGTTGGATAGACCGTCTTAAGGTGTGCGTACTTGTCTCGGAACAATGCGACAACTTCTTCCCTTGACTTCATTTGAGCGCAATTCTTCATTGGTGGTAGCTTGCAATTCTCATTTAATGAACGGGTAATTTCGGCATGCGCTTTCATGTTCTTTACGGATGTTTATCGCTAGTATCCTTAGGCTTTGAGATTGCATGCCAATCATGCCAGGATAGCCAATGTGCGTCGTCTCCTCCGTCTGCACGGCACCAGATCACGCCATTTTCAAAACGCTGTACCATGATATCATGACCAGCTTTGTCTTTCTTCTTGAAGGTATCTTCAAGTGGCTTACCAAGCCATCCGGCGTCTTTGTTGGGCCACCATGTATGAAACAGTTTTCCATAGACGCATATCAAATTATCGTCCATAGTGAGTTTTTTCATATTTCCAAGTATGACACCATGCGCAAACAACTGAACATAACGGTCCCCTGGGCCATCAAAGTACGGGCCCTTGTCAGAGCAGACTGCGCCCAACTCAGACTTAAACTTAGCAGCCTTCTTCTTAAAAAGTTGAGAGATACTATTACTACTCATTTTCCGTTTTCCTTTTTCCTGTTTTAGTAGTCGCAGCCTTGATGCTGTTTGTTACCGCCACCTCGTGTGGCGGTGCATTGGTGATGGCTGATGTAACAGGATCGCCTGAATCGTGTTGACTAGACTGCAGCACATTCGTCTGCGCTGTCTTTGGCGTCAACTCTTTGATGACTTTGGTGAAGGCGGATACAACCATTTCGACAATGTATTCCCGATTTGTTGACATGCCTGACCCGCCATCTGGCCCGCCACCCCGAGGATTGGCTTCACAATTTCTACCCCCTCGAAAAAATGTTCCAATGGCCGCGGCAATGAGGACGAGGAGGACGGCTCCTCCGATTGCCGCGGCTCGGCGGTGTTTTTGCGAGGCAGGCTCCGGTAGTTTCTCGGGTTTCTCGGTCGCTTTCGAGAAGATGCAGACAACAGCATGGTCAAACATCGAACCGAGAGAACAGAGAACATCCGTCGGCAGACGGTCGGTAAGTGCTAGAAGGAATGGCTTATTGTCCCTTATAAGTGCAGGGAGTGATTCTACCAGCGCGCTCCGGTCCGTCATATAGTCTCGGTCTCGCGGAATCGCCCATCGATCTGCCAGCTTGACACCTCCGCCGTTTACTGTAGGCAGCGAACGGCAGAACTGCATGAAGTCATCCAACTTCTTCGTCTGGTAAAGGCTCTCTACCGCCTTGGCAACATCACTTTTCGCATTGTATATCGTCTCCGCATCCGACTTGCGAAGGCACTCCGCGAAGAACGCGGCGAGGAGATCGGTTTCGTCCCGTTTTTCTGCGCGAAGGAAGGCCATCGTGCGGATAGGGCGACCGCGCCCAGCGCCGCCCACATCATCCCTGCGTCTCGTAGAAACGGAAATGACAACAGCTGGTGCGGCATCGATCTGTGAACGCACAAAGGCTGCGAAACGACGGTCAACGTCGCTTCCTTCAAGCGCCCGAACGAATTGAGTGGCTTCGGTAATTACATCGCTATTCGAAGGGAAGTAATCGTTCCAGTCGTAGTCGTTCTCGCGTTTGGATTCCCTTGTCTTGACTGCGATTTTCATTCTACAGCGCCTTGTAGAGAGCGGGCTTCTTGACCGACTTTTCAATGACGGCGAGGTATTCCGTCAGCGGGTTTTCAATGCGAAGAAGTTCCTTCAACCTCGTAAACCAGCCTTTCTTTCTGTCGAGGACTGTGATGAGATTCCGAAGTAGGAGGACAAGTGGATATGCACAATCCTTCGGCGTGAGGCTCTTTTCCACCACCATGAACACCGGTTCGTTGTTTTCGTCCAATTCGGCGAACTGGACGCTCCCCATCGTCTGAATTGCCAGCATGTAGATTTTGGGCGTCTGTTCGATGTTCGGCGATTTGAGCATGTCAATGACGTCGCCATAGCTGGATTGGAACTTTTCGGCAAGTCGATCCCGTCCGGACTTGGTCGACATGTATTTCTCGCATTTCGTCAGGATGAACGCGATGAAAGTCGGTTGATATTTATCTCCGTCCGAATAAACCTGTTCGAGAATTTCGTGGACGAATGCCGGACAGTTGAGTTCGTTGTTGCGGGACTCGGCGCATTCCATCAGGACGGCGGCGTCCACGACGCAGAAGACGCCAAAGGCATGGTTGACCCTTTCAATCAATTCCTCATTGCGCTTGCGCGTGAAGATTCCGGGCGTGTCTACGAATACTACATCGCATTTCTTTTTTCCCTCAACACGAAACTCGAAGGGGTGCTCGATGGGTTCTGCCGTCCCATCGAGTTTGGCTGTCACTGGCTGAAACTCGTCGTTGTTCTCGACTTGCTTCAGGAGTTCGTTCCACTTCCCTTCCAGAATGTCAAATTCCGAGGAAGTCGGCTTCAATTGAAGTCTTCCGGCCTTGTTGTACTTCTTGAGTTCCTTGGCGAGAACCGAAAGCATGCTCGTCTTACCGACGGCAGTGTTTCCGATCATGACAACTTCAAACTTGTTCATGGTTGGTTCCTTTGGTTGGTGTGTGGTTGGTTGAAGGGACAATTAGAGAGCGGAAGCGAGACTGGCAAGGGCATCGTTCCACTCCTTGGCAAGGCGGGAATTGGCGGACGCCTTGTCGAATTCATCTTTCCAAAAGACTGCCTTGTTCCGGTCGGCTAGGCAGCGCCATTCACTGGTGCAGTCGGCTCCCCAAATGAAACGATACACGAATGCATCGTAGTTCGCCTTCATAGCTGCTGCAACATACTTCGCAATCGCGGCCGCCGCGCTTTCGTTCGAACCGGATGTCATCGCAGAGACGATGGTCTCGGATTTCCGGCGAAGCCAGTTGAAAAGGTAGCGAGCCCTTCCTTCGGGATCCGAGGCTGGAATCTTTTTGGTGATGTGGTTCTTCACCATGTCGATCTGGCGGATGTCGGCTTCCGAAGCATCATCGGAATCCTCGTCTTGCGTCTCGGGCATGGATTCCTCATAACTGCGGTCGGGATCGAAATCGTCGAGATCTCCGGTCGAGTAGATGGCAGGAAGAATGGTGTCTTCAAAAGTCAGGCAGAACGTCTGCAGCCCTTCGGCGGCCGACTCGATGGTCGGGAAGTTTCCGCTTTGCCGCACGGAAGAGAGAAAGCCAGCAATTCGTTCACGGGAAACCGCTTTCCCGTTTTCGTCCCCGAACAGTTTCAATGCTGGATTTCCGTCAAATCCGATGGAAACGACCTTCTTGAAGTATTCGTCCATCAAGACGTTGCAACATCCCGTCAGTTCGGAGCGGATGAATTTCAGCACGGCCTCTCGTTGGTTCCGAACGGCCTCGTTGATTCCGTTCTCCGCATCGTCGCCGCCCATCAGATGCTCGATGTAACGCTTTGAAAAGACGGGAAGTTCCGGCGGAAACACCATTGCATTTTCGTTCGCCTCGTAGATTGACTTGAATTTCGCACGTGCCGTCTGAAAGTGTTTTGAAAGAATGCCTTTCGAAAGTTCGGAAAACGGATAGAGCGGATCGCTTTTGTGATCGGGGGAGGCGGCCTGACACCGAAACGGACGTCGCAACCAGTCCTTAAACACCACCCAAGCACTATTGAAGTTGAATCCCGACTCCTGCGCGATGACATCGCCGGAGGCGTTGCGGAGGGCGTTGTAGAGCGCATTGGCTTCGGCGAGAGCGACGCGGAACTTCTCGTCTGCCTGGCGGATGCGTAGATCGTCGATGTGGCCGGCCTGCTTAACTAGAGCGTCAATATTGGCGTCAACCATCTCGCGAACAGCGTCCTTCGAGCCGCAGTCACAAACAACGGGTGAAAAGTCTTTCGGGATTTTGGAGGTGAGCGTTTCCGATGGAGATCCATCGGCATTCTTGCCTAGCAGAAGATTGATGCTTCCACCGTTTCGGTGTCCTTCTCGTTTGTCCTCGTTCAGAATCAATTGAATCCAATCCTGAGGTTTGACTTCAGCAAGCGGATACACGGATTTGAGCATGTCCGTGGCGTCGTTGTCCGCAGGCCCCCAAAGCGTACGTTCTCCATTGGTCGGTGGCTTCAAAAGGAAGAACACGACATCGGCGTCAGACTTTACGCTTTCCAGCATGTCCTCCCGAATTCCGGGGGTGGGATCCTCGAGTCCGGGAATGTCGTACACCGTCAATCCTTCTGGAAGCCCGACTTCAAAAGGTGTCCACAACTCAACGAAAGAAACGACATTGTGTTTCGTTTCGTCGTTGTCTTTGACGAGATACTCGCGAACTTCCTCCATCGGAATTTCTTCAGGAGCGTTTCCAAGCAGCCGCTTTAGATCAGGATGGGCGGTGAGAGCGCGATGAAGAGGGATGACGTTGTCATTCCAATTGTTTACGCCCTGTGTTGGCAGATTGTCGGCAGAATCAACCGTGGAGAGTGTCGACGAAAGGAATCCCTCCAATGTTGTTGGTTTTCCCGAGAGCCCGAGGGCAAAAGGTGTGGAGCCTGCAGGCGCATAGGAAGGATAAACCTTCTTTTCGAGGAGTTCGGCTGGGGTGAGATAATGGACCACGGCTTTCTTTGTAGCACTGTTGTGGACAATACTACGGACAGCAGTGCAGGCCCCCCCCCCTCCAGTCGGGATTTGATCGCTTCCAAGGCCTGTGAGCATTTGAAGCATTTGACTCTTCCCCTGTCCGGCTTTGGCTGCAACTCCGATATTGATGCTGTCGCGCCGGAGACGCGTAAGAGCGGTTTCGCATGCGGCGCGGGCTTCAAGAAGGCGGTTTTCGGCGTCAGTGAACGAAACACTCTGTAAAGCCGTTTTGAGACCGGAATAGCGATCCGCGACAGCGGACGCCTTCCCGCACGTGTCGCGGATGGCGGCGAGCAGCGCGTCGATCTTCTGGAGGTTCTTTTCGATCTCGGGGCGTTTCTGCGCCCTGACATCTCTGATTTTAGCGACGATTCCGTCGAGGTTCTTGCTCATGTTGTACCTTTCTTTGTTTACGTTGTTTTGATAATGGTTATGAAAACACAAGGATAAAGCCGGCGATGTCGCCGAAAGCAAAAGCACGGACAATGCCTGGCCGACCGGAGTCGCAGGCAATGCCAAACTTAGACTTGTATTCCGACAACAACGACATTTCCTTTCACGATTCTTGTCTTCCTAAGGCTTGCACCTTTTTCAGACATCGGCGGGGGCGGAAAACAGAAACCTCCTCCGACACATCGCAAGAGGTGAAGCTTCTTACGACGCTTCCCATGGCCGCAGGGGCGGCGGTCGCGGGGCGACCGCCCTACCTATCGGACGCCTCGGCGAGGCGCCCCTACCAGTTGGTCGCGACAAGCGCAACCCTCCCGCACGGGAAATCTGTTGCCGAGGCGATTTGGGGCTCGCCCCCTTCTCGCATTGGCGGAAATAGTATACCAAAAATCTGACCCGCGAGCGTGATAACTTGGTAGAAAGTTACTCCCGCCAAACCTCGCGCCCGCAGCCTGTTCGGAAATTCATTGTCCTATCCCCCGCCTGTTCATAAGTCGGGCTCTGGGGGCCCAGATGGCAACCCGTTCGACTTACAAACAGGCGGGCTGCTAGGAGTATACCGGGGCCCGCTCGCCGAGCGGTCCGCGCTGACTGAGAAAGGCGCCGTCTTGGCGGCGTTTCAACCACCCGCCGACCACCACTGCATTTCGCAAAGTCCGGTGGCCGCAATCGCACCAAACGCGGTGGCGTTTTTGAGAAAATCGCGTCGGTTCAGCATGAGCATGATTTATTCTTTTCTTACAATAACATCCCGCCACGGCTTGCCGCCGAAACGGACGAGCGGCGGAACATCGGTAGCGTGGGGCCCGGGGCGGAGCGTGACCACGAGCGGCTTGCCGTCGCTCCATTCGCAGTCGACGATCCATCCGCCGCGCGCGCAAAGCCCCCGGAACGAGCCATGCGCAGCCCACTTCTTCGGTAGTGCGGGCAGAATGTCGATGACGAAGTTGCCGTCCGCGTCCGTCTCGTGGCTCTGGAGCAGCATCTCCGTGACCGCCGCGGTGTAGCCGAGGTTGGCATCTACCTCCTGCGTCTTCCCGATCAGCGCGCACAGCGTGTCGGTTAGCCCGTTGCGGAAGAAGACGTCGAACGCGGCGAGCGCCTTGTCCCCTTCGCCGAGCCTCGCGCGGCAACACGCACGGTGTGCAATCCCCCAGGCGAGGGTCTTGTCGCCGCGGAGGTCTAACGTGCGCGATGCCGCCTTGAGCCATTCGGGCGTGTCGCGGTTCATGATCGCGCCCGGGTAGAGTCCGCACAGATGCGAGATGTGGCGGTACTTGGGGTCGCCGATCTCGCCGAACTTCCTCTCCTCGCGGAACTCCTTGATCTGCCCAGACTCGCCGACGATCACGCCGTCGTACTTGCCGAGCTGCGCCTTGCAGCGTTTTACGACAGGATCGTCCTCGCGGCCGAGCATCTTCGCGTAGCGGACGAGCGCGGCGTTGTTCGCCTCGATCATCTGCTGGTCGAATGCGCAGCCGACCGTATGGCAGTAAACGCCAAACTTCTTGCGCATTTTCCTTGTGTGCATCTGCTCGGGCGATGCGGAGAACGTCGAGAGCCAGAGCCCGTTCGTCTCGGCGACGCACCGCGTGAGGAAGTCCGCCATGCCGTGGAGCGCGGGCCATACGCGCCTTTCAAGGATGGATCGGTCGTTGGTGAAGTCGTACCAGTCGATGAACATCGCCGTGGTGAGGCCGCCGGTGCCGGGGCCGGAGTGTCCGTTCGGCACGGGCCTGCACGCCGTACACTGAAGCTCGTAGGGCCAGGCCGCGGTCCCGACGCACCAGAAGCCGTCCGACAGCGGCTCGCCGAGCGCGGACGGGTTTTCGCGGCGCAGGTACTCCACCGCCGCGTCGCGCGTCATGGGGCGGAACGCCTCGCAGTACGCGGCGTATGCCTCGAAGCACTCCGCCATGTTGCAGTTGAACGCGGGCCAGTACATCATCTGCACGTTGATGTTGTGCCAGTAGCCAGACCCCCACGGCGTCTTGGAGAACGGCCCCGCCCAGATTCCCTGGAGCGACCCCGGCAGAGTCCCCGGACGCGACGACGAGGCGAGGATATACTTGCCGAGTTTCCACTGGAGCGCGGCGAGGTAGTTGCTTGCAACGGACCGCCTGCGCAGCTGCGGCGTGGACAGTTTTTCATCCGCCGCGTCATAATCAATATCGATGGAACTCTCCGTGACGAGCCTGTGGAAGTCCACGACATGCCGCACCTTGAGCACGCCGTAGCCTATCCGCGACGCCTCCCTCACGCGCCGCGCCGCCTCCGGCATCGGGTCGGGTCCGAACGGGCGCACCCGATCGCCATGCATGGGGACGAACATCTCCGGGCTCAGCCTGTAGTTCGTCGCAAGCGAATAGACGACGGACGCCTCGCTCGCGCCTTCGACCTTGAGCGTACCGTCCGAGACTTTCGACACTTTCCCGTCCGTCATAACCTTGAAACATCCGGCGAGGCGCACCTTGTACGTGCCGCTCTCCTCCTCAATCCTGATTTCGTCGCCGTCTGTCTTGACGTTTCCCGTACGGTTGAGCGGCCATTTGTCGTCCGGGAACGGCACGTCAACGCTCAGCGAAAAGCCGAGCGCGCCCTTCTTCGACGATGTGAAGCGCATCGCGCCAACCTTGTCGGGATACGACGTGAAGAACTCACGCGAATAGTCCACGCAATCCGCCACGTACCTCACTGTCGCGACGCCGGTTTCGAGATCGAGCTCCCTGATGTAGCCGACGGCGTTCGTGTGAGCGAAGTCGATCGCGACATCCGCCGCGTCCGTGAGGTTCCCCTCGGGCCAGTCCTTGCGGTCGTAGAGGAGCTGCCGCGTCTGGAACGACGGCTCGGTGAGCTGAAGGCGCTCGACGTCGACGCCGCCGAACTCCGCCGCGCCGAACCATCCGTTGCCGAGAGGGAGCGCCGCCCTGCACCATCCCTCTGTGGACCATTCGGCGGGCGCAAGATAGCGAAGCCGCCACACGCTCGCGGGGGTCTCATTGGCATCAAGCGTCCCGCATACCGCTGCCACGGCAACAACCACGAACAGCTTTGACAAATTCACGTTGCTTGTCATGTCTTTCTCTATGGGTAAATATTATACCAAACCCGCCACATTTCGCAAAGTCCGGTGGTAGCGCGCTTCCACCGCCGCCGGCGCAACCCTTCACGACGAAAGAAACGTAACCTTCGGTCGCTCCATCAGCGTCGCATTGCCAAGCATCTGGAAATGCACAGTCATTCGCGAAGTTCGCGCCTCATATCTTCGCCACGATGTCGGGGATTTTGGACCTGTCCATTGACGAGAAGGCGAAGCACTTCTTGCCGAGGTGGTTCAGCGACGCGCCCACGTGGATAAGCACCGTCTTGTCATCCGTCCGCGCCATGCGCACGAATTTCTTTATCTGCTCGAACGCATCGTATATCTGCCCGTCGTAAAACACCTTCTGCGGCGGAAAACGCTTATCCTGCATCGCGTCCAGTATCAGTTTGAATCGCTCCTCGTTATGAACCGACGCTTCCTCTTGCTTCAGCTGGTGACGCTCAGCAGCCTCGATTCGGGACAGCAACGGTGCAAGCGTAGCCAGCGTGCGGCACATGGCAACAAAAATACGCGTTATTCGAACGCTAACAACGGTAGCGACACCGCTCCTAAGGAATCTTGCAAGCATTATAATACCGTGTTCGGTAAATGCCCGCATGGGAACAGAAGAATGTTTCATGTTCTTGAACCGGTCACAATTTGTGACTAGTTCCCTCATCTCTTCGCCACTCACCGCAAACATGAACTCTTCTAGGAAACGCTTAATGTTGCGTTTCACGGCTTGGTTGAGTACCTTCGTCGGTATCCCATAGAGCGCAGCCAAGTCGCGGTCAAGCATGACCTGCACGCCGCGAAGCGTAAGGATTCGCAAACGTATGGCGTCAACGCCCACAGGCTCGATGACCGTCCCTGCGGAAGACGACCTCGCATGGCTGGAAACGTCAGGCACCGCCGAAGCTTCGTCCGCACCGACATCTCGATCTGTCTTTTTTCAAAGTAAGGCCGCCGGAAAAAGAACATGTTTATTGATTTCCATTTTGCAGGTTCCCTTCGGCGTCGTTGATTCGCTGACGCCACATTTCATGGCGATCTGGCGGCAGCCCATGCGATTTCATCCACGGGAAATACGTGCGCTCGACGTGATTTGTGAACATCATGAAATCGGAAGACAAACATCCATGAACATTCTTTAGTGGGCACATAATCCCAAGTATTCTTTCCGCTATTTCGGGCTCGCCTTCGAAGATGGTACAAGTACCTATCAATTCTCCAGAAGATGGTACAAGTACCTATCAATTCTCCATAATTGCGAAATGCCAGCGAGTAGCCATGTTTCACTTCCAGAGACGATTCAAGCTGGGAAATTTATTTCAAGTATCTGTTCATGAGGACTCTTCCGGCGATACTGGCGAAGCAGAAACTTTAATCGAAGATTTTGATTTACCGTTGTCTGCACTTGACTCTCCGTTGCTCTGCTGCTGCGCTGTCTCGGCGATGGCCGTTCGCATCAGGATGATGAGAAAGATTAGGACTCTTTTCTTCATGGCTTCAATACTCCGTTTAGATAACCGAGTAGTACAAGCAACGCAAGCATCAAGCAAAGTGCTCTAATCGTTTCCTTCATGTCTTTCTAACTCCATTTGTTTGCGTACCTCCAAGTATGCCGCTTTCAATTCAGGAGGAAACTTTTCCATCATAAAGGCATTAGTCATGCTATCATAGATAAAGAAGTCTCGTTTCAATTGCTCAACAAACGACGGCTTCATATCATCAGGAAGATTCACATAGGACTCACTCCCGGCAAATAAGTGGAAAAACCGGAAGTGTCTCCATCGAACTTCATAGGCGAATTCAAGTTCATCCGAAGAACCTGACGCAATTCCTTTCTTCTTAAGATCTTCATCTATCCTGACATTAAGACGTTTTCGCACAGCATCTTGCCATTCCGCCCCGGTCAATTTGATGATTTCATCCAAATCTCGTATTGTTTCCGCTTCCATCTTCCATCCGGCTATAACCGTTTCCGGGGTACTGTTCGTACCGAATATGAGTGTTCGTGCGCATTTGCCAAAGAAATCATGTCGTTCTCTTTTCTTGTTCCCGCCTTCCAGATGTTCGACGTACCATTCTGGAGTATGGCGAAAATGATTGAAAAGTTTCCATGCCAGCCTGATGCGCTCTTGAACATTGGTCTCGGCAATAACACGATCCAAAACAGCGTAGTTGTTAGAGGAAGCACCCGCGTTAAAATGCGATCCCCATTCGTCTGGCAGCGCGTCAATGGCCTCGTCAAGTGTAGGCTCTCGATGCACACATTCCGCCATGACTGCACAACCCACGCACAACCATACTACTGCATGTGGAATTTTCATGTCAGTCATCTTCCTTCGGCGTCGTTGATTCGCTGCCGCCATATTTCATGGCGATCTGGCGGCAGCCCATGCGATTTCATCCACGGGAAATACGTGCGCTCGACGTGATTTGTGAACATCATGAAGTCAGAAGACAGCCCTCTGTAGATGTTTTTCAGTGGCACACGGTTCCTTCGGTTGGGTTCGTTGCCTATTGCATCGGCCCACTTTGTAACCTCCTGTCTGTGCAGCCGTATGCAATCGCACATAATCCCAAGAATTCGTTCCGCTATTTCGGGTTCGCCTTCGAATATTGTACAAGTTCCTATCAGCTCCTCGTAATTGCGAAACGCCAGGGTGTAGTCATGCTTCACTTCCAGAGACGGTTCAAGTTGCGACATTGAATCCAAATATCTGTTGATTAGCCGAATTCTTTCCCCCCGATCACCAAGTGCCATTATTGACCTTGCCAAGTTATTACCCCATAACATCGTCTTCCAACCCGCACCAGAGAGCTTCTGCGGCATATCCGACATCTCGTGCTCGATTGCTGGAACGCGCCCATCGCTTTTCTTGAGTGCCGATGAATCCACTTGTGCTCGACATACGCTAGTTGTCTCTTCTCGGCAACCCGCGCACAAGAACACGAAAAGCAAACATGCGATAATCGTCTTCACATCAAATCTCCTCTGATTCTCCTATCTGGGTCTCAATGGCACTATAGCACCATTAAGCCGAACGACGGTATTGGTTTTCCTTTGCACGACATTTTCAAGTTTCTCCACTTCAAGCGTGCCATCAGATGCCATTCTGAATCGCTGCCAATATAAGCAAAACTCCTTGACTGGCGTATCTGTCTCACACGAACCAGTTTCATTCCACCCTACGGGAATAAACCAGTTCATAGAGCCCGCAATCCACCCATACGTGTCATCGTCTGTGATCTCACCAGATGTCGTCATGCCTGGAAGTCGATCCCCCATTTCAGCGTAATCATTCATGAAATAATTATGTGCATGAATGTTATGCCATACGCCAGCCCCCCTATTAGTGGTATGTGACCACATGAAATCAAAGTACGGGTTTGAAAAATATCCCTGCGGGTCTTTGTAATCAGACGGCACTTCCTGCACCGCTATTCCAATGAACGAAACGTTGGTCGGAAGAATCACCAACTCAAGATCCATGCCGGCTCCGCCTGCGACATTAGTCGGAACGCCGTAATCGAAAGCGTCTGCCGACTTGGCAACAACCGCCTGCGGCTCAACCACATCCAAGGCAAGCGGATACTTGACCCCTTGGCAGACAGCCGTCAAGTAGGGTGAGGCCCCTGCCATCAACGGAGCGATGTAATGCCACATACCGTTTCTCAAATCAGTGCTTCCGCCCATGCCCGCCACGCATGTAACCGTAGCCGCAGTCGGCATCCAGGAGC
>CACZAK010000151.1 GCA_902779075.1 uncultured bacterium
GAAGTCCATCGCGTTGATCACGTCCGACGGGTCGATGTGCTGCCAGATGTCGTGCGACGGGTCGTACGTCTCCTGGAGGTTCGAGCTGTCGTCGAGGATAGCGTACATGAGCTTGCGCGCGGCGAGGCAGCCGGGGAGGTTGCAATAGCACACGGGCGACGAGGCCGGCACCCACCCTTCCATCGGGCAGTTCTCGACGCAGAGCGTCACACCGAGATCCTTCGCGTACTTGAGGATGGGCGTGAACACCTTCTTGAACTTCTCGAGGTTCTTCTCGAAGCCGCCGTCTTCAGCGCCGAGCTTCTGGTCGTAGCCCACGAACGTGCCGCACACGACGTCGTTCGCGTCGCCGCCGAGCAGGGCCGCGATGCGGATGAGCTTGAGGATGTGGTTCTGGTTCGTCTCCTGGAAGTCGCCGCCGATCAGGTTGTCGTAGGCGCCCACCGAGACGCGCAGGCCCTTCTCGTTGCACGTGTCGATCACGTACTTCGCCTTCTCAAGCGTGAAGTTCTTGTAGTCGAGGTGCGTGGCAACGTGGTCCGTACGGTCGGAATCGCGGCGGAACACGCAGAGTTCGAGGCCCTGCGCGCCCACGGCAAGCGCGCGCTTCACGACGCCGTCGAAGTCGTCGGCGGGGAAGGCCGAGGTCATCAGCCAGATGGGGTTGTTCCCGGCCTTCGGCTTGGCGGCATGCGCCTCCGCCTTTTTCGCGGCCGTAGCCGCGCCGGCAACCGCCGCGAACGCGGCGGCGGATTTGAAGAAATCACGTCTGTTCATTTTGTTCTCCGTTTTGGTGGTGAAAGTGATTGTGCTAGTTTACCATAATTCGGCCGTGTTCAGAAATGGAATTTTCAAGGCGATTTTTTTGCGCCCGGGGGAGCGTCGAACGAGACAGGACCTGGACGGAGTATCTCCACGGAGCCGTCGGGGGCGATGCGGGCAACAGTGGATGGCACGCCGCCAGGCGAAACGCCGTCGTCCACCACCAGGTCCGCCGAAAGGCCCACGTCCGCCAACGCCTGCGGCACGTCCGTGGCCGCGACGTTCCCGGAAAGGTTTGCACTCGTCACGCGAAGAGCCCCTCCGCACGCAGAAATGAGGCGGTGCGTCCACGCATGGTCTGGTACGCGCACGCCCTCGCCCTGCGCCACCACGGTGAGCGCACCTGGCCAGTGTCGCCGCCCCACTTCCGCCGCCACCGCGCCCACGAAACCGGACGCCGCGTCGGCGTCGGCAGCTAGGAGCGCGATCGGCTTCTGCTCGGCGCGCCCCTTGATCGTGTAGAGGCGACGCACCGCCTCTGGAAAGTCAGGACGCGCCGCGAGGCCGTAGACGGTGTCAGTGGGAATCACGCACACGCCACCCGCGTTCAGCACGCGCGCAGCCGCCGCAAGGCCCGCCGAATCCGCAGGCACGCATCTGGTCGCAGTCGATGTCATTTTCCATTGCCCTCCGTCGCGTCCGCCCCGTCAATCTCGCGAAGTAGGACGCGGAGAGCGCCCGCCTTCTCGCGGGCCTTGGCCGCGCGTTCCATCGCCGAGTTGTCGCCCGCGAACTTCGCATAGGCGTTGATGACCACGGGCGCGGGCATCTCCAGCTCCTTGATCGCGGCCTTCAGCTCCGCGATGAGCGGTGCGCACTCCGCGCCGCGTCCGAGCTCGCGCAGCGCTTTCACGCGCCAATAGTCCATCTCGCCCGCGTGGATCCAGCCCTTGAGCGAGTTCTCAAGCTCCGCCTTGTAGCCGGCCTCGTCGCCGAGCGCCTTCTTACACTGCGCCATGAAGTAACGGCTCTTCGGCTCCGTGCCCGCGTCGCCGGGGCGCCCCGCCTGCAGGTTCGCGGGATACGTGGTCGATTCTTCGAAGTACTTGAGCGCGGTCTTGTAGTCGCCTTTCGCCATCGCCGCCTTGCCAAGGCCGATGCACGACTCCACAAACGGCGCGAGCAGTCCATCCGCGCCCTCCCACACGTGGAAGCGCCGCGTCGTGAGGATCTCGTGCGCCTCGGCGTAGCGCCCCACGGCGTTGTAGGTGTAGGCGAGGCGCAGCACGCAGGCGTCGTATTTGTAAACCGTCGAGCGGTACTTTTCCATAAGAGCAAGACGCTTAGGCGCGGGGATGTTGAGTTTCTCCGCGAGCTTGCCCGCCTCGTCGAGCGTGCGGAAGTTCGTTGGATCGGCCTCAAGCGACTTGAGGTAGTATTCGTATGCCTCCTTGCTCGGAATCCCCGACGGTACGCCCGTGTTCGTGAAGTACGTGCCCGGGTGCGACAGCGCAAAGCCAATGCACCGAAGCGCAAGCGCGTAGGACGAGTGGTTAGTGGTTAGTGATTGGTGGTTAGTGGTTTCGCATAACGCAACGCACTTCTTCCAATCAGCGAGCCCCGCGTCCTTGCGGTCGTGGTTCCACTCGCAACAGCCAAGATAATACCACGTATTCGCAAGTTCCGGCGCGGCCTTCGCCGCGAGCTTCAGCACTTCTTCCTCTTCCAGTCGATTGGGGAAGCAGTAGTCGGTGGGCATCGAGGCGGCAGCGGCGAATGTTGCCAGTATGGAATTGTCAATTGGCAACATTTTCTTGGCAACCTTCTTCAATTGCGCCGCGCCCTTGAAGTAGCCGAAGAGCGCGTTCTTGTAGCTGTCGCAGGCGGCGATGGTATCTGCAAGCGGCAGGCGCGGACCCTCGGTGCGGTAGGGTTTCTCCGCCGCGGCCTTGGCGAGCGCGGCGTCGCAGAGCGCGATTACCTCGTCGTAGCAACCGATGCCCCAGTAGTCGCTGATGCACTCCAAAAGCTGCTGCGCCTTGAGCCCGCGGTTCTTCTCGGCGGCGGCAAAGCCGTCTATTTCCACGTCTATTTCCACCACCGCCCAGTATTCTAGCGGATCACATTTCAGCGCTCTGTCGAGCTTAACGGCGTAGGAGTGGTAAACGTTGGATGCTTTGAAAACTCCCTCTTCAACTCTCAACTTCCGGAGGAATATCCCTTTCATCGTCCAGAGCTTCGCCTCGTCCTGTCCGAGGGCGAGGGCGTCGTCGATGCGCGCTAGCGCCTCCTTCCAGTCGCCGCGCAGCGCGGCAATGCGGGCGAGCTCGACGTACGACTCCTTCTTGTGCGTGAGACGCCACGTGCAGCGCCAGAAAAGATCCTCGGCACGCTTCAGATTGCCAAGTCCACGCTCCACGAGCGCGAGGTAGTATTCCGGCGCGGCGTCAAGCGCGCGCGTGTGGTTTTGCGTGGCGCGCGCAACGGCCCTTTCTAGGTACGGCTTCGCCTCGGCATAGCTACCGTTTTTCGCAAGCCGCACGCCCATCGCGAGGTTGGCCTTCGTATAGTCGGGGTCGATCTCAAGCGCGCGCTTGTAGTAAGGCTCCGGATCGAGGATGCCGTTCTGGAATTGGTCGAGACGGAGGCCCACCTCGTACGCGAGTTCGGCGGACGTGTATTCCTTCGGCTCCTTTGGATTTTCCACCTTCGGCGGCAACTCAACTTTGCCCTGCGGTGGAACCGGAGTATAAGCGAGGAAAACCTTGCCGTTCGCATCGGCGATTTCGGCAGTGAATGCCTGGTCGGCCACACTCGGATCAACTTTGATGGTCTTGCACCACGGCGTATTCGGGGCAATGGCGATACCGTTTTCGGTGAAGATGATGCCGGAATTTCCGGAATCTCCGGATTTTCCGGATTTTCCGGATTTCCGCCGCACCCTCACCGTGCAGCCCTTCAGCACACGCGTGGAATGGAAACCCACGAGCAACTCGTCGGGCTTCACGCGGTCCACGTTCACCGCGCCGTCGATGGTCACGTTCTTCACGCCGCCGATGCCCTTCACGGGGAACCAGTACTGCGAGACCTTGCGCGTCTCGTAGGGGGCGATCCACGAGTAGTCGGGCTGGTTGTCGCTCCAGCAGCCGACCATCAGCTCGAGGTAGGGGCCGTCGTTGTCGGTGAGCACCGTATCCCACACGTGTGCCTCGGGGAAGTTGCCCCAGAGGAAGAACTTCTTGCCCACGGTGATGTGACGGTTCGAGACGTGGGCCGTGCCCATGTTTTTCTTGTGGTCGTAGCCGGCCATGAAGGCGTTGTCGGGGTCCATGCCGAAGATGGAGCGCGACTCGATGGTGAAGTTCTTCCACCACGAGAGGTCCATCGTGCCGGAGATGTCGTTCGCGTACTTCGAGCGCTGCGAGGGAAGAAGCTCCAGCTCCTCCTTGCGCGGACCGATCGGGTAGCTCGTCCAGTAGTTCTTGTGGTGGTCGAAGCCGAGGTGCATGGAGGGCGGGAACTGGATCTGGTAATCGTCGCCGCAGTGCACCGACACGTTCGCCCAGTAGATCATCGACTCGATCCACGGCTGGCGGTTCATGAACACGTTGTCCGCCCGCAGCACGGCGCGGTCGGGGAGAAGCGAGAGTCCGATCGTCCACTTCAGGCGGCGGCGCAATTCCGTCTCGCCGAACCAGATCGTCTTCGTGCCGTCCTTGTTCGCGGTGAAGCGCCAGTCGATCGGCATCGCGGTCGTGGCGCGGTGGTGGTGCGGGAAGTTCCACTCCACGCCGCCGGAAATCCACGCGCCGAGCATGCCGATGAGCGCGGGCTTGATGACGTGCTGACGGTAGAACGTCTCGAAGCCGGACCCCTTGTCCGTGAAGTTGAGGAGGTGTCCGCCATGCTCCGGCAGCATCCCGACGTGGAACCACGCGTTCTCCAGCGTCAGGTACTTGTACGTCTCGTCGATCTTCTCGTCGTGCAGCACGTCCTGCATCGGATACGGATAGACCCTGCCCTGCGCGCCCTGATAGACGCGCCCCGTGTAGAAGAGCGGCGTCTTGTCGTAGCCGCCCGGCGCGTACGTCGGGAGGACGATGGTGTCCTCCTTGATTTTCACCTCCCCGGCGTCCGCACGGAACACCGATCCCGCCGTGGACGCAACCAACGCCACAACCGCCCATTTACCAAACACATTCGTTTTGTTCATTTCGTTATCTCCTAAGATTCCTTATTTCCCCGCCGCCTTTTGCAGAAGCAACGGTCGCAGATACGCATAGCTGGTGGCAAGATCGTCCAACGAACCGGGGAAGGTCGTCGGCTTCACGACAAGCCATTCCGTTCCATTGCGACGGAGCGCTGCGATGATTTCCGGCCAGTGCGCCGCATCGCGCATTGCCCCGACACCTGCCCCGCCGGGGTTGAGTCCGGCGGTATCGCGGATGGCCGGCATCACGTGGACGGTGGGATTGCGATGCGGAAAACGGTCGAGCCAATAGACCGGATCACCGCCACCCAATACGCAGTTTCCGCAATCGAGTTCCTGCATGACGCGCGGCGAGAAACGCGGCGTCGCCGTCACCTGTCGAAGCGAATCACCCGGCTTGCCGTCCCACAGCCATTCCCAGACCGTCTTCCCTTGGACGCGCATACGGAACTCGTGGTCGTGGTTGTGGTAGGCGACGGCGATTCCCTCTTTCGCACAGACTTCTGCCGCATGGTTGAGCACGTTCACGAGCAGCTGCCAGTCGTTGGGATTCTCCTCGCTGCCCTTGTACCAGGCCACGTTTACGCGTCTGCATCCGCATTCCTTGCAGAACCTGATCGTCTCGCCAAGCTGCGGCTCCGTGAGGTTGTGCGGATAGAGCTGGAGGGCGACAAGCTCCAACCCTGCGTCGCGTACGACTGCGGCAAGCCCTTTCGCATCGAGTCCGTAAAACCGCCCCGTCTCCACACCCGTGTAGCCGATTGCTCGAACTGCCTTGAGCGTTCCCGCGAAATCGCGTTCGCACAAGTCGCGTACACCATAGACCTGAAAGGCGAGTTTCATGTTCGCCTTTGCAGAAAAATCCATTCCGAACACGGCACCTCCCGCAAAAGCCGATGCCGTTTTCACAAAAATCCTACGCGTCATCATCGACTCCTTTCACATAGAGTAAATCAGCATCGACATCGCGTTCAATCCTTCTTTTCGCATGTTTTTATCACTCCGTAATATCGTACACTCTTACGTAATCGACGATGAACTCGTCGCCAAGCGCCGATTCGAGTTCCGGCACGCCCTTGCCCGTCATGCGGTTGTTGCGGTACCACTTCGCCTCCGTCGTGAGAAGGATGAACTCCTCTGTCTCGCTGACCGCCTCGCCCTTTCCGCGTCCGGCCTTCTCTCCGTGGCGGCGTCCGTCGATGTACACCGTGTAGCCGTCCGGTTCCCAAAGAAGGCCGAAGACGTGGTACTGCGTCTTGTCGAGCGCGAGCATCGCGTCGGCGTTCCGCCGAACACGCGGAATCCTGAAGCAGCCGTGTTCCGCGCCGTAGCCGTTGTAGTGGAAACAGTGCGGAATGACCGTGCCGGGATCGAACGACTCCATGATGTCGTGTTCGATTCCCGCCCGGCGCGCGTCGAGCGAACAGCCCTGCATCGGCGCCTGCATCCAGAACGCCGACCACCAGCCCGCCTTCTGCTGGAGGCGGCAACGGCATTCGTAGTAGCCGTAGCGATGCAAGAACTTCGGCCGCGCGCGCTTCGTGAGCGGCCAGAATCCCTTGCCGGTTTCAGTATGGGGTATGTCCCACACGATCTCGCCCGTCTGGAGCTGGGGCGAGACGAACTGTCCGTCGGCGCGCCTGACGAGTTTCATCCTGAGAAGACCGTCCTTCACCTCCACGGCGTTGTCCTCCGGCGTCGCGAACCAATGCGCGCTCCGTCCCCAGAAGTTGGTACGGTATCCCCACTTCGTCTCGTCCAACTTATCGCCGTCGAACTCATCGTTCCACACGAGCTTGAACTTTCGCCCGCTCGGCAGAAGGGACGCCTCGCGCCCCTCCACCGCCACGACGCGCTCACATGCGACGGGAAAGTCTTCAAGCGCATGCGCCTTCTTCGCGGCCTTCGCGCCGTCGTTCGACGTGGAGAACGCCTCCGCCGCATCGACGCAGACGCACGTCGAGCAGAAGCCAATCACTGCAGACAGAACATATCGAGTTTTCATAAGTGCTTACCTCTCTTGCATTACGAAATTTTATTTCAACGGGGCGCAGTTGACGTGTTCGCGGATCAGGCGGCGGCGGTGTTCCGCCGCACGCACGGAGAACTCGGCGAAGTCGCGCTTTGCGGGGTCGGGATACGTCCACAGCACCTCCGCCATCGCGAAGCCGCGCGGCCAGAGCTTCCACTCCATGTCAAAGCGGTTCCACGTGTGCGACGTCCAGTTGCAGCACTCGCCGCCCACCACGTTCTTCCGCGCACCGGGCTCCACGCCGGCGAATGGATCGAACTGATAGACCTTTGAAAGCATAATACTTCCGGGGTAAAGGTAGATGTACGGATCCTCCGACAGTCCCTGGGGATGGTCGAAGTAGCAGTACGACGTGGGACAGCGCACGATCTCGTAACCCTTGTTCGCCGCAAGCGCCCCTGCGCCGTGGTGGCGCCAACACATGCCCATCGTCGTCTTCGGGAGCATCGACGTGAAGGCGTCACCCTTGGCGTTCTGGTTTTTGGAATCCACGAATATCTCGTCCCACCCGATCGTGCGACGTCCCTTCTTCGCGAGATACTCCACGAAGTAACGTGTGAGCCACGGCTGGATGTCCTCCACGCCTTTCAACCCCTTCTCCTTGATGAACGCCTGGCACTTCGGGCACTTCGCCCACGCGCGGCGGGGACACTCGTCGCCGCCGATGTGGATGACCTCTGATGGGAACAGCTCGCACACGTAGTCCAACACCTTCTCGACGAAGTGGATGGCATCGGGATTGCCCACGCACATCACGCTGTCGCCTCCCCAGCGCGACAGCGGCTGGCGTCCGTGCTTCAGGATATTGTTGGGATCGCAACTCAGCTCGGGATACGCGCAGAGTGCGCAGAGGAAGTGTCCGGGGAACTCGATTTCCGGCACCACGGTGATGTGCCGCGCCTTCGCGTAGGCGAGAATCTCCTTCACGTCGTTCGCGGTGTAGTAGAACGGCCCCACTTTCTCGCCGAAGGAACGCGGCTTCTGTCCCTTGCGCGTCAACCACTCGTCGCCGTACTTCACGAGCTCTGGGAAATCGGGGATCTCCAGCGTCCACGACTGGTCGTCGGTGATGTGCCAGTGGAATACGTTGAGCTTGAACCAGGACATCTGCTCGAGCGTGCGCATCACCACCTCCTTGCCGAAGAAGTGGCGCGCGTCGTCGAAATGGACGCCGCGCCAGCGGAACGCGGGTGAGTCCTTGATTTCAAGACAGGGGAGTGTCGCAGTCTCCGGCGAGCGCAACTGCGCCAACGTCACCTTCGCGTAGAAGAGCCCCGCGTCGTAGGAATGGCGGATCGTCACGCCGTCCTTCGTAATCGAAAGCTCGTAGCCCTCGGGCGGAATCGACGCGACAACCTCGACCTTCGGCGAATTGGTCGCGGCAAACGCGACAGTCCCGCCAGTGAGTTTCAATTCCCTCGGTATCGGTATAAGTGCCGGCAAAGAGGCGAATGACGAACCCGCCATCGCAACCGCAAGCAAGCCAACGACTATTCTTTTCATTTTCACTTCCCTCCACGGCGCTGCGAAAAGAGCCATTCAAAAACCTTGTCATCGGAGAACGTCGGCGTCCACACATTGTGCCCCAGCCCCTTGTACTCGCGGTAGAGTATCTTCTTCCCTCCTGCGGCCTTGATGGCGGCGACCATGTCGCGAGAGCGGCAGACGGGCACACCCTTGTCGTTGGAACCGTGGAACGCCCATATCGGTATGTCCGTCAGGCGCGGCGCCTGCGCCACGTCGCCTCCGCCGCAGCACGGCAGCCCGGCTGCAAACAGCTCTGGGCGCCTCTGCAGAAGCTCCCACGCGGCATAGCCGCCCATTGATATTCCCATCAGGTAAACCCTGTCGCGGTCAACTGGATAGCGCACAATCGCATCGTCGATAATCTCCATCGCCATGCGCAGGGACGGCGTGGGCTTCTTCTTCATCGTGCTCTTGGTGTTCTCCCATGGAGCATCCACCCACTTGCGTCGCCTTGGAGTCTGCGGGGCGATGAAAACGTATTCCTCCCCGTGCCTCTTCGCCCAGGAGATGAAGTCCGCCCCTCCGGTCTTGATCTGGTCAAGGTTATTCGTGCCCCAGCTGCCAGCGCCGTGCATGTGGACTACGAGCGGATACAGCCGCCCAGGCTCCGGTTTTGCAGGGACATGCAACCGGTACGGCAGCGTCTTGCCGTCCGCACTTTTCCACTCCTTCGCCTCAGTCGCCGCAAGCGCCTCCTCGAATACTTTCGTGTTCCCCTTGCGCTCGGCCGCGATCTGCGCCTTGATGCCGGAAGTTCCGCCATTGACGGACGGCGCGGCGGCGAACGTAGAACCAACCGCCACGGCTACGGCCAACGAAATCAAGTATTGTGCTTTCATTTTTCTCCCTCTCCAATGAAGAATTGCATGACTGTCTTTGCCTCACCTGGCTCAACGCCATGCGGATGGTGCCCGTATTCCGAATGTTCAAGCACCGTCGCCGCGCCACCCGCTGCCTTGAACTTCGATAGAAACGCCTTTGAATTTGAGGTTGGCTTTACGGCGATGTCGGAAGTACCGTAAACGAGCAAGACTTTGATGCCCGCCTTCGCGATTTCACCTGCGCGGTTCACTGGCATACGCGGGTCGTCGCGCCAGCCGCCAGCAGGAGCGGTCGTTTCCCATTGACCAAGTCCAACCTTGGCGGGCGGCGTGTAACCGTCGAATGTGAGCAATGCGTTGTCAAAATATATCCGCGCCACGTTCGCCGACTTCGCCGCCGCGTACTGCGCGGCCATAAACCCGCCCCAGCTGAGGCCGATCAGATTCGCCTTAGGCGCGAATCCGAGTTCGTTCACGAGAAACACCTGGAACGCCTCCGCCGCCTCGACGCCCGTCTTGTCCATGCGCGTGTCGAAAAGCTCGATGTAGGCGTAGTGGAATCCACGCTTCAGCAGGTCCGCCACGCATGTGCGCCCGGCGTCGCATTCCGGCCAGAGCATGTTCCAGATCCAGGCTGAATCCTTGCGTGGCGCGTGGGACGGTTCCACGATCCATGCCTTGCGTCCGTTGAAGTCGAAATGCGTGCGGCGGTAGCCATGCCACATGTCCTCACGCACGACCTTGCACTTCTTCGCGATCTTCGCGCGCAGCGATTCGCCCTTCAGCTCCGCGTCCATCTGCGCATTCACGTGCTTGATGATGTCGATCTCCTCCGGGTCGTAGGGGCGGAGCGACGGACGGAACAGGTCGTGGAACCACTTCGTCATCTTGTAGCCCCGGTAGCCCTTCTCGACCTGTTTCCACATGCCCTCCCACGGCTCGTAGGTCTGGTACTTGCCGGCGACGAATCCCCAGCACGTAGCCATTCGGTGTTGACCATCGGACGCCCGAACTTCGCCTTGATTTCCTTCGCATACTTGATCTGCGAGTGGAGCGGACCGTAGCAGTGGTAGCTGATGATGTCGCTCCACGCGGCGGCAATTCCCTCGGCGGTCTCCAAGTTCGGTTCCAGCTTCCCGCGCCACAGATCCGCCGCGCACGGATGCTTCACGCCGATCTTCCACGCAAGCTCGAACATCTCCTTGACGAGCGGGGCGGACACCTTGCCCCGGTTGTTGTTGCCGGGCTCGTTCCAGATGTTCCAGAAGAGGACGCGGTCGTCGTCCTTGTACTTCTCCATCACCTCGCCGCACATCTGGAAAAACTTGGGACGCAGCTCCGGATCGTCCGCGCTGATATAGCCGACCGCGCCCGGGAAGCTTCCGTGCTGGCTCCGTTTGCGGCCGCCGTGGTAGCCAACATCGTAGGGCTGCGGGCCGGGCTTGGGGACGGACCACAGTTCCTTCGGCCGCGAACAGTCGTTGCCGAGACAGAGGATGGCGCGGATCTTGTGCTTCCCGCACAGCGCGAGGAAGCGCTCGAGGTTGCGCATGTAGCCGGCGCGGTCTTCGCACCACACGGCGAAGCCGTTGTCCTCCGCGATGATCACGCGCACGGCGTTGAAGCCGATGGACTCCGCCAGCGCGAGCTCGCGGTCCATCTCCTCGAAGCGGCGTTCGCAGTCCCACACCTGCCACATGTCGTAGCGGTTGGGCGAGCTCGCGGGCATGTAGTTGCAGCCGCGTATCCACGGCTGGGCGTTGTACCACTCCCACGCCTTTTCCTTAGTCCACGGGCCGGTGCGCGGCTCGGCGGAATATGCAGGTGTGAAAATGAGGAAATATGAAAATATGAAAACAGCCAATGTGAAGAGTCGTTTCATTTCTGCCTTGCCTCCGTATGACATTCCCCTACTTCACGATGAGCATAAAGCCCTTCCGCACCGCGTAGAGTCCGTCGCTGCGGACTTCGAGCTTGTAGCTGCTTTCGGATGCGTCCCGCACGAACGTCACCGTGTTGATGTTCGAGGGGGCTGTCGTCCACGAAATAATCGGATTGCTCAAATCCGAATCGCCAAGCCTGATCGTGACCGTCGCGTTTGCGGCGAACTGGATTCCGCCAGTCGTCGCTGCCGTCAGACTTCCCGTAGCCTGCGAGAAGTCGATAGTCGAGCCGTCCTGTAGTGTGCATGACAAGTCCGAGGGTGCACCCACTGGCGCAAGCGTCCTGTACACCAGAATCTTTGAAGGATCGCGCGCATACGTGGAAGCAGACCTCCTCGCCACATAGTTGCCCAAGGACAACGTACTGTATGGCCTTATGAGCGCCGTCACGTCGAACGTCGCGTTCGTGGCATTCACGCCGTCGTCTGAAGAGGGGGCAAACCACAGGTGCTCCGGGAACACCACAATTCCCTCCGTGACCGTCGTGTTCTTGAAATAGAGATACGAACTATTCTCGGAAATGATTGTGAGCGTATGCCCACCAAGGTCAAGCTGTGTCGTGCCTGAATCGCGTCCGATAAACCCACCCTTTGCCGTATGCTCCCAGTACGAATCCGTCGTGAGCCGGACGTCCGAGACAAGCGCGGCGGAATCGGTGTCGGCGGAACACTTCAGCGTTCCGCCGTTCATCGTGAAGCGGCAATCAGTGAAGTCGCGCGCGCCGGAAGCCAGTTCCACCATCGCGCCGGATTCGACGACAACCTCCGCAGCCAACTTCTCAACAACGATGTTGTCAAGGACGGTCGTCTTTTCCGCGCTGCCGTTGTCGGCAATCGTCTGGAGGAACTGGAGCGTGTAAACGCCATCCTCGCCTTCTCCGATCTCGAAGAACCACTCGGCGTAATTGTATTTCGTGCGTTCTGCATACTGTACGGTAATCTCTCCAACTCGCTTCGACACACCTCCGCGCACGAGGTTGACCGAGTGCGTCGCAGGCGCATGGTTCACATCGGCGCGCGTCGTATAGTTGTATGATATGCGGTAACGCCCGCGCGTCAGCGGCAATCCGCTTTGTTCCAAAGAAAGGTCACCGCTGTGCCCCTTCCCGTCAGTGTCCGTCGTCTTCATGAAAAACCCGTACGCACCCATGATCTCGTTGATCTGCGTCTGGTTGGAAATCCATAATCCAGTGGCCGGACCTGAAAGCCCCATGTAGGACGGATTGGACATCGTCCATTCGGGGCAGTTGAATCCGGACGCACTTGCATAGTTCCAATCCTTTTTGTTGTTCTTCGGCACAACGGTTCCTTCGCCGTCGAAGCCGCCGTTCCTAACAAGATTGCCTCCAGCCGTGCCAAGGAGCGCGGTAGTTCCATTGCCCTTCACGGAAACGACGCCGTTGCTGACAACCGTGCCGCCTGTGTATGACTGCCCGGCCTTGGTCGGCAAATACGTCCCCGCGCCAGTCTTCACAAGGCGGACATTGCCCGTCACCTTTACTACGTCGTTCGTGGATGCTCCGTTGACGATAAGCGAGGAAATGGAAGATGCCGAATTGGTAATCGCAACGTCAAGATATCCGGGAATCAAGGCGGCGGTGCCGTAGTTCTCGATGAACATATTCCGCGCACGGTCGTACATACCGACGGCTGAATCGGAAATGCGCACCGCCGGAACCATGTCGCACTTCGTCACGTTGTTCGTGTCAGTTACCTTGAACGAGTATATCTTGCATTTTGGAATGAAGCCGAGGTCGGTTCCTCTTTTAGACTCAAGAAGATCGGCCCCTTGCGCATGTGCGCCGAGAATGCTGAACGGACCAGTCGCAATGTCGTACGCCCCCGTGGTTGTTGTAAGCACCGTGGAACCATTCACCTTGCAAGCGCCCGTGTTGCCGTCCACGCTGATTTCGTACACGCCTCCTTTGGAAAATCCAGGAGAGTAGGTCGATCCTGTCGTCGTGCCGGATGCCCGGTGATCAACGCGAAACTTCGTCGTTCCTCCAATACCGGCCATGAAGGAATTTACGTTGCCGGCTCCACGAGAACAGAAAAGAATCCACCATTCGGATGATGTGCTGGGCGTTCCGGTCAGTTCTAGTTTCATTTCCACGCGGTCTGAACCGGCGGGAGTGTAGTCGGAATACAGCCACTGGTGTCCGGTGGACTCGACGCTTTCAATGAACGAATAGCCAGGGACATCCTCGCCCTCGACGACAGGGCGCGCAAGTGCCTTGACGGATAGGCTGTGTCCGTTCAGGTCGAGCGTTGCGCCGTTCTTGAGGTAGAGCGTGCCATCCACCGTCATGTCGGCGGAAAGCTGCGTATCGACGCTGATTGTCTCGTCAGCTATGGACTGCGAGAGAGTCGCGACTGCAAACAGGGTGGTAAAAGCGGCTTTTAGCACACTCCTGATTTTACGAGTTATTTTCATTTTCATGGACTTTTCCCTTCTTGATTGGAACGCAAATATTATATCATAGATCGCGTCCTAAAAGATAGTCGATTGGACACAAAAAACATAGTCAATCGGACAGAAGGTGTGGTATAATACCCCTCACCATGAAGATGATACTGTTCTTTCAATCGACGACACGGAAGAGCTGGCGGCAAAAGCTCGACGGGATTCTCCACTATGCGCAGGGCCACGACTGGTTCGTGCAGCTCGTGGAACGCTTCGCCACGGCCTCGGACGTACGCTGCGCACTCGAAAACTGGTCGCCCGCTGGATGCCTCGTTGATCGCGCGATGTCGAACGGACGCGCCCCGGATTCAGTGTTCCGGGGCTTCCCCACCGTCTATCTAGACCAAAACCCCAAGATGCCGTCCTCCGAACATCCCTGCCTTCTGCACGACTCCGCCGCAACCGCCGCCCTCGCCGTCCAAGAACTCCTTGCGCTCGGATGCCGCTCATACGCATACCTCGGCACGGAAAAGGGCTTCAACTGGGACGCCCCAAGGCTTGATCGGTTCAAAACGGACGCGAAACGCGCCGGGCATTCCGTCGCCGTGCTGCACCGCAAGTCGCTCGTCGCCGCGTTGCGTTCTCTGCCGAAGCCGTGCGGCATCCTCGGTGCGAACGACTACTCCGCGATGGAGGCGTACCACGCCGCGACAAAGGCCGGACTTTCCATCCCCGACGACGTCCTTGTCGCGGGGATAGACAACGACGAGAACTTCTGCGAAGCGGTTTCGCCGGGTATCACCAGCGTTGAGCCGGACTTCGAAGGCGCGGGATGGCGGCTCGGCGAAATACTTGCTGAAGAAATCGCCCGACTGGACACCTCCCGTCCCGCCAGCCCCTTCCCGAAAATCGAATACTACGGCCCGCTGCGCATCGTGCGGCGCGGCTCGACGTTCGCCGACAGGGGACAGAGCCTCTCCGTGCGCCATGCGCTCGAGTACGTGCGTCGGCACGGATGCGAACGCGGCATTTCAATTGACGCGGTCGCCGCCGCGATGGGATGTTCGCGTTCGCTCGCCACGAGCCGGTTCCGCAAGGAGACCGGGCGCACAATTCTCGACGAGGTACACGACGTCAGGTTCCGCAACATGTGTGACCTGCTCTCCCGCAGCAGCCTTCCCGTCGCGATGGTCGTGGAGAAATGCGGCTACGAATCGGACGGCTTCGCGAAGAAGCTGTTCCTCAGCCGCACCGGCATGACCATGCGCGAATACCGCAAGGCGAATGCCAGGCCTACTTCAGCGGGGTACAATTGACGTGTTAGTGAATCAATCGGCGGCGAGGGATTCAGATGTCGTCGAGCGACAGGCCGGCGAAGGATGCCTTTCTTGACCTCATCTCAGGATTCTTTGCGAAAAACGCCTCCGACTTGCGTTCAAGAGCCTTGATGTCGATGTCGCGCCGCCTGCGCTTCACCTCGAAGAAATCCAGCGTGCCGTTGAACTCGTTCTCGCAGACCAGGTCGATCTCGTTCTCGCCCCTGCGGTCCCACCAGCCACCCATCCTTGAATAACGCCCCTGCTCGATGAACATCTCCCGGAAATATCCTTCGAGCGCATGGCCGGAGAACACCTCGTAGTCGCGCTTCACAATGGCGCGCAGTTCATCGTACATACGCACCTGTATGAGGTACTGGCGCCTGAATATGAATCGAAACCAGAACCTGAAGAAGTTGTCCTTTATCGCGTAGAGGCAGTTCTTGTTCGACGTCGTCTCGTACACGGGCTGTTTCTTCGCTATGAGCTCGTGCTGGTCCTCAAGCCTCGTGAGATACCCGCCCACCTCACCGCCGATCTCGTTCATGATCTCCGCGCGCGACGTCTTGCCGCGCGCTATCGCCCCAAGGATAGAGAAGTATGTGCCGTACTCCTTGCCGAACTCTTCG
>CACZAK010000152.1 GCA_902779075.1 uncultured bacterium
CGGATGCCACTGGCACCAGTTTTCGGACGAGGCGTCGTCCGGCCGCTTCGACGGCGAATACCTGACCGTGGGCCTCACCGACATCTGCGACACGCCGTACCCGGAGATGGTGAAGGCGTTCCGCGAGGCGGGAGGCCGCATCTATGAGACGCGCTACGTGAAGTAGATGTCGCGGCGGCAGGACTGGCGAGTGCGGCATCCATAAATTTCCAAAATTACCACTTGACGGCAAGCAAAAAAATGCTAAATTATAGACTGGTGTTCGAGGAAGGTGGGCTTCTTTGAAGCGGTGGTTTGGTAGTATAAGGAGTATGACATGTCGTTCAAGTTGCTGAAAATCGGGAGGGACGCGCTCCGTCGCGTCCGCATCGGGAGGGCCGCGCTTGCCGCGGCCGCAGTCTGCGTAGCGACGGCGCCCGCGCCATCGTTCGCGGCAAACCAATACTGGGTCGGCGGGGCGAACGGCCCTTGGGACGGCGCGAACTGGGCCGATTCCGCAGGCGGCACGGGCGGCGCATGGACGAGCGGCAACACGGGATGGTTTACGACTTCTCCCTCGACCATCGACCTTGCCGGTTCGTCGCAATCTGTCACGCGGTTCAAGACGACAGGCTTCTCCGCCGCGAATCGCTGCGTGGTGAACATCACCAACTCAAGCGAGACGGCCTCCACGTTGACATTCTCCGGATTGAACCGTAATAACGACGATGATCTCGCTTTCACAGACCTGATCATCAGGAACGTCGCGGTGAGCGACGCTTCGACTTGGGGCTTTGAGCTAACCAGCGGCAGCCATGTGTATTTCGGTCGCGGCTCGTCCTACACGAAGCCCTCTGCCAACAGCAGCGGCAATGTGTACGTTGGCATGTTCTCCGCCACATCCAACACCATCACGGTGGCGGAGGAAGCGACGATGAATGTCAACAACCATTTATACATCGGATGCTCGAAGAATGCAGACAACAATGTGGCCTGTACTGGCGTTATCCATGTCGTCGATGGAACGCTGAATGTTCCTGGCGGTCTCTATATGGCGCGTTCAACTACTGGAAACAATGTGAAAAACTCCGGCACGGGCGTTCTCGTCGTGGATGACGGCGGCACGGTGAACATCACGGGGAACATCGAAATCGGCTCGGTTTACCAGAAAAACCACACCCACAACAGCAAGGCGGACATCATCGTGAATCGCGGCGGCGTTCTGAACTGCGCGAAGTTTATCGCATGGGAATACGCCAACAAAGGGCGCAAGGTCTCAATCGACGGCGGAACGTTCAACTGCACCGGCAATTTCGAGTCGGGGTATGCTTCCTCCGGCCTCTACAAGAGCCGTTCCTACACGGTGGAGGTGAAGAACGGCGGCGTTCTCGCGCTGGGCGGGAACTTCTATCCCAACAGCTACGACGGGCGAAGTAATCCCCGCGCCGCCGGCGGAGGCGGTAGATTCAACTGGCGCGGGTGACACGTTCAACGGTGTCCTTGCCGTACGGCTCGCCGAAGGGGCGTCGCTGTGTGATGCCTGTATCGTGGCAAATGCGGCGGCATCGCAGTCTGTGGCGGCGCGTTATGTAATGCCGTCCATTCCCTACAGGGGCGGTAGACGGTCCCTGCTTGGGGGGCGTCCGTAGAACGCCCGGTAGGCGTTGCTGAAATGGGCCTGGGAGGAGAATCCGGTCTTCGACGCGATCTCCTTGACGCTGAACCGCCCGGTGGCCGCAAGTCGCTTCGCCTCGCTCATCTTGACGGAGAGCGCGTATTTCCCGACGCTTGTCCCGAAGGCTTTCCGGAATGCCGCATTGAGCGTGGACGGCGAGACGCCGGCGGCTTCCGCGAGCTTGGAAGAGGAAATCGGCTTGTCCAGATTCCCTTCCAGCGCCACAAGCGCCCTTTTGATGTAGGGGGAATCCACAGGATAGACGGCGGTCGATTCGCGCTCCACGATCCCGATCGGCGGGATGAGGAACGTCCGGCGGCGCTTCGGCTTTGCCGGAAATCTCATCGTCCTGTCCAGAATGCGCATCGCGGCGTAGCCGAGTCCCTGGACATCAACATCGATGCTGGTGATGGGGATCTGCGCCGAAGTGCAGACCTCCGTGTCGTTGAACCTGCCCATGATGGCGATGTCGTCCGGCACGGCTCTGCCGAGGCGCAGGCAGGCCTGAAGGAATAGGTAGGCCCTGTCGTCGTGGACGCAGAATACCGCTGTGCGACGCGGCAGCGTGCGTATCCACGCTTCAAGCCGCGGCAAAAGCGAAGTGATACCGCAATCTTTGCTCTCTAGATACGAAGCGTCGAACGAGGAGCATGTACAGCCGGCCTTCGCCACAGTCTCCGTAAACGACCTTTCCAGTACGTCTGAACTGCGGTAGCGGGAACATCCGGAGTGGCCACAATACCCGAAATTCCTGAAACCGCGCCGCAGAAACCACTCGGCCGCCATTACGCCGTGTTTCGCGAGGTCGAAATCGACGCCGACAAGCCGGATGTCGTCGAATTCGCAGCCGGTATCGACAATCGGTAGTCCCGTCGCCGTCAGCGTTTCAATGACATTTCTGTACGGCACGTTTACAATGATACCGTTGCAGTTGCTGAGAATGGCCTTGTCCCGCACGTCGTCGGGCTTTACGGTCAGCACGGCGATGCCGTGCCGTTCCTGCGCGTATCGGGTGACGCCGGACAGAAGAAGGAACTTGAAAGACGAAATCGACGAACATACGAACGCAACCGTCTTTATCTTCCTTGATCGTTTTGGAATGGTGTGTTGCACGCCTACAGTATACCATAAATCGTAGGCACTTCGTTATAAATTGCAGACACTTCGTTGGATTATGTAAGGATTTTCGGATTTTCGTTGGATTGTGTAAGTCTTTTCGTTTGAATATTGCGAGAGGGTTATGGTATAATGCGTGCCAAAGACAAAACATGCGCACATACGCCATCCATAAAACCGCATATAACCGCGCTGAAACGGCGCGGATTGGCAATTACCCCCCCCCCTCATGGCCTGACGGCACTGGAGAATCTTGCCAATGTGGAATTGTTGCCAGTAATCAATACCCAATACCAATCTACCTACGCCAAGGCTACAGCGGATATATTGGGTACTGGCAACATTGGGAATTGGCAACATTTTCACATTTCCACATTTCGACAGCCGCCCTGACGGGCATTACAGAGGCGACTTGCCGCGCACCGTGCGCGACGAGCCGCCTTGCGCTTAACAAACCAAAAACAAATCTTCAAACCGCCAGTAAGGGCGGGCAAATAAGGAAAAGCCATGACAACAGGAAAAGCACTCAATGGAAAGCCGTATGCGGGAAATCCGCACGTACGGTTTGACGAGGGGGAAGTCGCATCGGCGGCAATGCCGGACAATACAGTTCAAAAAAGCGAAGTGCTCGCTCATTGCGGCGCTTGCGTTTGCCGCGACGGCGACGTTCGCCGCCGCGCCCGACGCCCTGATACACCGCTGGAGCTTCAACAACAGCCTTGAAGATACCGGCTCGATCGGCGGCAAGACCGCAGTGCTCGGCGGCAACGCCGCGCTGTACGGCGAAACCTCCGTGCGCGTGCAAAGAGGCGGCGACCCCGTGGAACTCGGCGCGAACCCGATTCCCTCCGACCTCGGCGACACGCCGTTCACCATCGAGGTGTGGGCCACGCCGACGACGCTGGACACTTATCGCGGCATGTTCTCCCTCGGCGAGCGCAGCAACACCAGCGCCAAGGGCTTGATGGGCGTGTTCCAGGGCTACAGGCAGATCAATTATACAGGCGGATCTGGCGGGGATAACGGTCCGGTCTGGCATGCCGTCGCCGGCACGGTCAACGGCGGCACGGGGAAAAACGTCGCCATGACGCCGGGCGGCATTTCCGCCAACACGCCATACTACTTCGCCTACGTCGTGACGCCGACGGGCGACGGTAGCGCCACGGTCGCCGGCTACGTCTATAACGTCTCTACCGGCGCGCAGGTCGGCAAGAGCGTCGCGTGGACGGTGGAGAGCTGGACGACGTCGCAGTTGGCGCAATCCTGGTTCGGCCTCGGCACGACGCCATGGAACGACGCCTGCCCCGGCGCGGACTACGACGAAGTGCGCGTCTGGAAGAAGGCGCTCACGCCCGCCGATGTCGCTGCGAACGTCAAAGTCGGCCCCGACGCAATTCCCGGCGACGGCGACTATCCCACTCTCGGCGTCTCCGAAGCCAACCTCGCGCACCGCTGGAGCTTCAACGGCTCGCTTGTGGATTCCGTCACCGAAGACGTCGCGACGATGCAGGGCGCGAGCTACACCGCCGACGGCGTCCGCTTTGCCGGCGGCAGCAAGGCCGACAACTACGTCTCCCTCGGCGCGAACAAGATGCCGTCCGACAACGTGACGCTCGAATTCTTCTCCACGACGCGCACTCTCGGCTGGCCGAAGATGTTCTGCCTCGGCAACGGCGGTTCCGAAACGGACGGCATCAGCTTCTCGTACGCCCGCGGCGACGGAACCGGCTTGTCGGGCATCGAGATATACGGCACGAACGGCGGCCATTGGATAGGCAGAATAACGAACGCCCTCGAGGCGAACAAGCCGTACCATTTCATCTTCACCTTCTCTTGCGATGGAACCGACACCGTCGTAAGCGGCTATTGCATCGACCTGACGAATCCCGGCACGATCAGAGGCCAGTTCACCGAGACGCTCAGCGGCTGGAGGATGACCGAGAGCATTTCGCTCGACACGTTCAACCTCGGCTGGTCGTTCTGGGGCGACAGCGCTCCGAACGCCGACTTCGACGAGGTGCGCGTGTGGGACGGCGTCCTTTCCGCCACCGAAATCCTCGCCAGCGCGGCGGCCGGCGCCGACGCCATCATTACGAAGGAGTCCGATCCGAACGTCGTTCTTTTCGAGTACGATTTCTCCGGCGGCGCCAACAACTTCAGCGGCATCGTGGCCGATCCCGTCGTGAACGACGCCTCCTATCTGGCCGTCCACGGCACGAACGGATACGGCACCGCCGTCCACCCTGCGGGCTACGGCCCGATCGCGCTCGGCGAACAGTACCTCAACGAGGACTGGACGCTCGCGATGTCCGTCAAGTCGTGCGACGTCGAGAACGGCATCCTCCTCGCCCTCGGCGGCAATGGCTTCACGTCCAACGGCCGCGAACTGCGCATTCTTTCCTCTTCCACGCCCGGCAAGCTGAGCGCCGTCATCGCGCAGACGTGGGACGTGAACTACGAATTCGGCCAGAACACGCCGGGAGGCTCGAACATCGAGCTGACGGATCTCGGCGACACGACCGGCGCGTTCCACACGCTCGTCGCCGTCCATACCAAGGACGACGCGAAGATCAAGCTGTATTGGGACGGCGTGTACAAGGGCGAGTTCAATTCGCTTTCCAACATGGGCGCGGACAAGGTGTTCCGTTCCAACCTCCAGTTCGGCGGTTCGTTGAACAACACCATTGCATCGCACGTCTCCACCGCCTCGAACCTCGACGCCGCTTTCCAGAACGTGACGTTCTACATGAAGGCGCTCGACGGCGACGCGATTTCTGAATACGCGACGAAGTTCCCGTCCGCGGCGGCGACGACCACGTCCATCGACGGACAGTTCTTCGGCTACGGATTCACGACGGGCGAGAAGGTGTACAGCGGCACGATCGAAGACCCTGTCACGGTTGCGGCCGGCTACACCGCCGTCAATGGCGCGAACGGCTACGGAACGGCGGTCCACGCCTGCGGCTACGGCATCGACAACAACGACATCAAGACGGCTCTCGCCGGCGAATGGTCGCTCGCGATGTCCTTCAAGTCGTGCAACATCGAGAAGGGCGCGATTATCTCGCTCGGCAACATTCCCGCAAACGGCACGAAGCAGCTGGCGATCCTTTCGTCCAGCACCGAGGGCAGGCTTTACGCCGCCGTCGTCCAGCGCTGGGGCGGCACCACTGCGATAAACCGGTCTCTCGATGACCAGACGATTGCCGTGGGCGGCGCCGACTTCACGAAGGAGTTCCACACGCTCGTCGTCACCCACGTGCCGACGGACGCGACGCACACCGGCGTCTTGACGGTCTACGTGGATGGCGTCCAGGTGCATCAGTTCACTATCGGCGGCGGCATCCGCTTCGGCGCGCTCATGGACAACGGCGGGACCACCTCCCTCCCAGCCGACATAAAGCCCACTGCCTGGTGCCCCGACGTGGCGTTCCAGGATGTGAGGCTCTACAAGAAGGCGTTCAACGCCGACGAAGCGCTCGCATACGCGCTTGCGTTCCCGGCCGTGGCGGCGGCGACGTCCGACATCGGCGACGTCGCTTTCCGCCACGACTTCACGGGCGGCACTCTCTCGGCGACCGGCGACGGATGGACGGACAGCGGCCTCGCTGGCACCGGAACCGCCGTGGGCGTGCCCGGCGGCGCGGCGTTCCCGTCCAAGGACGGCTACGGCACGGTCGTGGGCGGCCTCAGCCGCGACTGGACGATGGCCATGCAGTTCAGAGGGCCGGAAGTGTCGGAGGGC
This sequence comes from uncultured bacterium, assembly GCA_902779075.1. Next base: position 6,516 of record CACZAK010000152.1, read on the forward strand.
AAGGCCGTCATGTTCTCCTACGGCGGCGTCGAGAATGGCAACAAGAGGTCTATCTCCATATGCCGGACGGCGGAAGGCAAACTCGTCGCGCAGACCGTGCAGAACTGGGGCGGCGGCGTGAATGCGACCTCCAGCATCGAACTTGGTGACGATGCGGACAGGATCTTCCACACGCTTGTCATCGTGAATGAGCGCGACGTCAAGACCGACTACCGGTATGGGTGGGCCTCCGGAATGCAGTCGTTCTATCTTGACGGCGAGTTCGTGGGCGCGATCACCGACAACAACGGACAGGAGCGCGCGCTGATGGACACGTTCCGCTACGGCGCGATCTACAACAGAACCTTCAACGGCATAACCGAGCCGACGGCGGGCAGCGGCCTCGCGTTCCGCGATTTGCGCTTCGCGACGAAAGTCTGGACTTCTGCGGAGGCCAAGGCTTACGCGCTCGACCGCCAGATGCCGGGCGACGACTTCCTCTTCGACTACCGCTTCACGTCCGGCGAGAAACATTTCTACGGCAACGGATTCGCCGACCCCGTCACGGTTGCGGCTGGCTACACTCCTGTCCACGGCACGAGCGGCTACGGCACCGCCGTCCACGCGACCGGCTACGGCATAAACAATGACGACATCAAGAAGGCGCTCGCCGGGAACTGGTCGCTCGCGATGTCCTTCAAGTCGTGCGACATCGAGAAGGGCGCGATTATCTCGCTCGGCGACATTCCTGCAAACGGCACTAAGCAGCTGGCGATTCTTTCGTCCAGCACCGAGGGCAGGCTTTATGCCGCCGTCGTCCAGCGCTGGGGCGGTACCACTGCGATAAACCGATCTTTAAACGACCAGACGATTGAGGTGAGCGGCGCCGACTTCGCGAAGAAGTTCCACACGCTCGTCGTCACCCACGTGCCGACGGACGCGACGCACACCGGCGTCTTGACGGTCTACGTGGATGGCGTCCAGGTGCATCAGTTCACTAGGCGGCATCCGCTTCGGCGCGCTCATGGACAACGGGCGGACGACCTCGCTCCCCGGTGACATCAAGTCCACGGCCTATTGCCCAGACACGGCGTTCCAGGACGTGAGGTTCTTCACGAAGGTCCTTTCCGCCGACGAGATCGCGGCGTATGCGGCCATGTTCCCGGCGGCGGCGGCGACGAAGAGCAATATTGACGACTACGGCTTCCGCCACGACTTCTCGTCCGGCAAGCTCGTCCGCACGGGCGATAGCTGGATCGACGGCGACGGCGAGGGCGCGAACGGCATCGTCGGCACGGGAACGAGCGTGCCCGGCCCGAAGGTCGAAGGGAAGATCACCAAGGCCGCGTTCCCGTCCAAGGACGGCTACGGTTCGGTCGACGGCGGCCTCAACCGCGACTGGACGCTCGCGATGAGCGTGAAGGCCCCGGCCGTCGTCGGCAGCGAGAAAGGCATCGTGCTCGCAATCGGCGGCGTGGATGTCGATCCGTGGACAGCCGCTGTAAAGGCTCTCGTGCTCAGCTCCGATGCGAACGGCGGCCTTTATGCGAAAATCGTGCAGCGTTGGGGATCTGGCGAGGACGCCGTCAATGACGTCGGCAGCATTGCTTCGCTGACAATCGCTTCCGACAATCTTGGAGGCGGGACGACGAACGGCTTCCACACTCTCGTGGTCGTGAACGAGAGGGACGTCAAGACCGACGAGCAGTGGACTACGAGCTGGAAGAGCGGAATGGTTTCCTTCTACTGGGACGGCGTGTACAAGGGTTCGCTTACCGGAGTGGATGGACAGGGGCCGACCTTTACCCCGACCATGCGCTACGGTGCGATCTACAACAGGACGTACACGGGAAGCTCGAATTTCGTGGAATCGTCGAACAAGGACAGCGGCCTTGCGTTCTACGACCTGCGCTTCATCCCGCAGGTGTGGACGAGCGCGGAGGCGGCGGACTACGCGGCGGCGTTTCCTGCGGCGGAGCAGTCCAAGGCGTGCGGAATCGCCATCCTCCTGAGGTAGCGATGAATCGGGTTGATCGTTATGTGGTAGGGCGGCATATCCTTATGCCGCCGAACGGCGCGTTGAGGACAACGCGCCCTACCAATACGGATCGATTAAATCCAACCACTTTCTAACCACATAAATGGAGAAAAAACGAATGAAATCAATAATGCTACATAAAGCGAAGCGCTGGCTTGGCGCGGCGCTTGCGTTTGCCGTGACGGCGTCGTTCGCCGCCACGCCAGACGCGCTGATACACCGCTGGAGCTTCAACAACAGCCTTGAAGACACCGGCTCGATCGGCGGCATGACCGCCACGCTCGGCGGCAACGCCGCGCTGTACAACAAAACCACCGTCCGCGTGAACGCCGGCGGCAACGGCACGAGCTGGGTGGAGCTTGGCGCGAACCCGATTCCCTCCAGCCTCGGCGACACGCCGTTCACCATCGAGGTGTGGGCCACGCCGAGGGAAATCCGAAACTACGCCTCCGTGTTCTCCCTCGGCGAGCGAAGCAATTCCTCGGCCAAGGGCCTGATGGGCGTGTTCCACGGCTACAGGCAGGTCAAGCACGACGACAGCGGGGCAAGCGGATGGGGAAGCCCGGTCTGGCAAGCGCTCGGCGGCACGGTCGGCAGCGGCACGGGCAACAACATCGGCATGGCGCAGAGCGGCATTTCCACCGGCACGCCGTACTACTTCGCCTACGTCGTGACGCCGAAGGGCGACTCCTCCGCCACGATCATCGGCTACGTTTACAACGCCTCCACCGGTGCGCTGGTGGGCAAGAGCGGGATGTACACGGCGACGAACTGGACGACGGCGGATATGGTCCAGTCAACTTTCAACCTCGGCACTACGCCTTGGAACAATGACAACCCCGGCGCGGACTACGACGAAGTGCGCGTGTGGAAGACTGCCCTCACGCCCGGCCAGGTCGCGGCGCACGTCGCGCACGGCCCTGATGCGATTCCAGGCGACGGCAGCGTATCCGACGGGCGCCTCCGCACGGAGTCCGCAACCCTCGCGCACCGCTGGAGCTTCAACGGCTCGCTCGCCGATTCGGTCACCGGCGACACCGCGACGATGAAGGGCGGGTACTACGCCGCCAACGGCGCCGTCCGCTTCGCCGGCGGCAACAAAGGCGACTATGAAATCGCTCTCGGCGCGGACATGCCGTCCGACAGCGTGACGCTCGAATTCTTCTCCACGACGCGCAGTCTTGGATGGCAGAAGCTGTTCTGCCTCGGCAACGGTCAAACCGACGGTATCAGCTTCTCGTTCCAGCGCGGCAGCAACCCCGCCGCCGGCGTATCGGGCCTCGAAATCTACGACAAGAATAATAGCGGCCATTATGTGGACGGCATCCCGAACGCCCTTGAATCGGACAAGCCGTACCTTTTCACTTTCACCTTCTCCTGCGACGGAACCGACACCGTCTTGAACGGCTATTGCATCGACCTGGCGAATCCCGGCGTGATCAGGGGCCAGTTCTCCCGGACGCTCGCCGGCTGGAAGCTGACGGAAAAGATCACGCTCAACACGTTCAACCTCGGCTGGTCGTTCTGGGGCGACGGCGCTCCGAACGCGGACTTCGACGAAGTGCGCGTGTGGAACGGCGTCCTCTCCGAGGCCGAAGTCCTCAAGAGCGCGGCGGCCGGCGCCGACGCGACGATCAACCCCTCGTTCCCCGAAGCGCCCGAAGATCTGATACACCGCTGGAGCTTCAACGGCAACCTCGAGGACTCCGGTTCGATCGGCCTCAACACCGCGACGATCAAAGGCAACGCCGGGCTGCTGAACGGCAACTCCGTGCACGTGAACAACGGCGGCAACGGCACGAGCTGGGTGGAGCTTGGCGGCAACCCGATTCCGTCCAGCCTTGGCGACACGCCGTTCACCATCGAGGTGTGGGCCACGCTGAATTCGAGGCAAGACTACGCCTCCGTGTTCTCCCTCGGCGAGCGCGGAACCGGCGGGGATCCCACGGTCAAGGGCCTGATGGGTGTGTTCCACGGCTTCAGGCAGGTTAGAGAAAGCGGGGACGCGCAATGGGGCGCGTGTATGCAGCCGCTCTGCGGCTCGATGTCGAACGTCGCCATGACGCAGGGCGAACTTTCCAACGGCACGGCGTACTACTTCGCCTACGTCGTGACGCCGCAGGGCAACGGCTCCGCCACGCTCATGGGCTACGTGTACAACGCCTACACCGGCGCGCTGGTGGGCCAGAGCGTGATGCGCACGGTGACCGGCTGGACGACGGAGCAGCTTGTCCAGTCCACGTTCAACCTCGGCACGACGTGCTGGAACAACAACAACCCCGGCGCGGACTACGACGAAGTGCGCGTGTGGAAGAAGGCGCTCACGGCCGACCAGGTTGCGGTGAGCGTCCGGTGCGGCCCGGACGTGGTTCCCGGCGCGAGTGCGACGGTTAACCCCGTGGTCGAAGAGGGCAAACCCGCGACGCTTCTCCACCGCTGGAGCTTCAACGGCAGCCTCACGGACACCGGCGTTTACGGCGGCTCCGACGCGGTTACGTTCGGCACCGCGAAACTGGTAGATGGAACGTCCGTGGCGACGTACAAGGACGGCAGCTGGAACACTTCCTACGTGAGCCTCGGCGCGAACATGATTCCCGCCTCCCTTGGCAACACGCCGTTTACCGTCGAAATGTGGGCCACGCCGCGCGACCTGCAAACCTACCTCCCGACGTTCACGCTCGGCAAGCCGGACGACAGTGGCAGTTCAAACAAGGCATTGATGTTCGTGTTCCACGGCGTCGGGCAGATCAGGCCGGGTAGCAATACATCGCCTGCGCCCGTGTTCCAGGCGCTCGGCTCGAACCAGCACGGCAACAACGTATCGATGAGCACTGCGGCGCTCACGGTCGGCACGCGCTATCATGTTTCGATCGTCGTCGAGCCGCAGGCGGGCGACACCGTGACCATCACCGGCTACGTCCATGACGACGCGGGCAATCTGGTCGGCAGCGGCGCCCAGACGGGCATCACCGGCTGGAACGCAACCACCCTGACGCAGTATGCGTTTTATCTCGGCCGCAACCCGTGGCACGACGCCAACCCCTCCGCCGAATACGACGAAGTCCGCATCTGGAGCCGCGCCTTCACGGCGAAGGAACTCGCCTTGAACGCCGTATCCGGCCCCGACACGATCCTCGACCACGACGCTCGAGGAAATTCGCCGCTTCTCGCATACGACTTCACGTCCGGCGCGAAGGCGTACAGCGGCTTTATCGACGATCCCGTCACGGTCGCGGCGGGCTACACCGCCGTCCACGGCACGAACGGATACGGCACGGCGGTCCACGCCGCCGGCTACGGCACGAGCGATGCCATCAGGACGGCGCTCGCCGGCGAATGGTCGCTCGCGACATCCTTCAAGTCGTGCGACATCGAGAAGGGCGTGCTGCTCTCGCTCGGCAACATTCCCGCAAACGGCACGAAGCAGCTGGCGATCCTTTCATCCAGCACCGAGGGAAGGCTTTACGCCGCCGTCGTCCAGCGTTGGGGCGGTGCCACTGCGATAAACCGGTCTCTCGACGATCAGACGATTGCGGTGAGCGGTGCCGACTTCGCGAACGAGTTCCACACGCTCGTCGTCACCCACGTGCCGACGGACGCGACGAACACCGGCGTCTTGACGGTCTACGTGGACGGCGTCCAGGTGCATCAGTTCACCACTGTTAACTTGGGCCAAGAACGCGCCTTCGGCAACGGCATCCGCTTCGGCGCGCTGATGGACGCCGGGCGGACGACCTCCCTCCCATCCGACATCAAGCCCACGGCCTATTGCCCCGACACGGCGTTCCAGGACGTCCGGCTCTACGACAGGCTGCTTTCGGCGGACGAAATCGCGGCATACGCCGCCGAGTTCCCGGCGGCTGCGGCGACGAAGGGCAGCATCGGCGACTACGGTTTCCGCCACAGCTTCTCGACAGGCAAGCTCGTCTCCGACAACGGGACGTTCGCCTCGACCGGCGGGTTTAACGACAACGGTCTCGTCGGGACAGGCACGGCGGTGGACGCCCCGGCGTACGCGGCGGAAGGCGTGAAGGCGTGCTTCCCGGACAAGACCGGCTACGGCACGGTGACGGGCGGCCTCAACCGCGACTGGACGATCGCCATGAGCGTGAAGGGCCCGACGGTCGTCAGCGGCAACCCCGCCGCGATGTTCTCTTTCGGCGGCGTGGAGGATTCCACGAAACAATGCCGCTCGATCGCGCTCTGCAGTTCCTCCACCGGCTCGCTCTTCGTGCAGATGGTGCAGCGCTGGGGTTCGGGAAACGATGCCGTCAATGCGCCGGTGAGCCTCGACCTCGGCGGCGACACGTCGAGCATGTTCCACACTCTCGTCATCGTCAACGAGCGGAACATCAGGACGGACGAGAACCTCAACACGCAATGGAACACCGGCATGATCTCCTTCTACCTCGACGGCGAGTACAAGGGATCGTTCACAGTCAACAACGGCCAGGAGCGCGCGTTGATGAACGCGATCCGCTACGGCGCGATCTACAACAGGACGCATGAGAGCGTCGTCGAGCCTGACGCGGCGAGCGGCCTCTCGTTCCAGGACCTGCGCTTCATTCCGCAGGTGTGGACGGGCGCGGAGGCGAAGGACTACGCGGCGGCGTTCCCCGTCGCCCCGACGGCAAACGTCACGCTCGAGGTGTCCGGCGACGACGACTTCGCCGGTTCGCAGCAGATAGCAATCACCGGCGGCGGGCAGATCTACTACACGTTGGACGGCTCCGAGCCGACGCCCGAGAACGGCACGCTCTACGCCGGCGCGTTCACGCTCGCCGGGTCGGCGCAGTTCAAGGCTCGCGCCTTCGCGGACGGCCAGCCCGTCAGCCAGACGGTCAGCAGGACGTTCACCGAGGCGACGGACACCGCGGCGTACGACTACGTCTTCCGCTACAACTTCGTGGACGGCGTCAAGAACTACAACCACCACGGCTGCGCGACCGAGCCTGCCGGAACGGCGGCGGGCTACGCCGCGGTCCACGGCACGAACGGCTACGCCAAGGCGATCCACCCGACCGGCTACGGCACGATCGTGGACGGCATGGCGCGTCTCAACAACGACTGGACGCTCGCGATGTGCGTGAAGCCCGGCGACCTCGAGAAGGGCATCCTGCTTTCGCTCGGCGACAACAACGCCGTCAACACGAAGGAACTTGCGATTTGCTCCTCGTCCACGGCCGGCAGGATCCACGTCGCCGTCGTGCAGAAGTGGACGACGAACACGGGCGTCGCCAACTACAAGAACCTGCCGTTCGCCTACGACATCCCGGTGGGCGGCGACACGGCGGGCAGCTTCCATTCGCTCGTCGTCACGCACGTCGCCAACACGGCGTATGACGCCGGGACCGGCCAGGCGGTGTCGGGCGTGATTACGTTCTACTGGGACGGCGTCAACGTCGGTGGGTTCGATTCCTCCACCAACGGCGGCGAACGCGAGTTCGGCAACGGCTTCAAGTTCGGCGGCCTGCACGACGGTTCGACGTCTTGGCTCTCGCAGCAGGGCTACGTCGAGACGGCGTACGACGTCGAGAGCGCGTTCCGCGACGTGCGCTTCTACGCGAGGACGCTGACGGCGGACGAGATCGCCGGCTACGCGGCGATGTTCCCGGCGACGGACTCCACGAGCGGAAACATCGGCACGTTCGACTTCCGCCACGACTTCACCGGCGGCTCGCTCGCCGTCACCGGCAGCGCGTTCACCGACGGCGGCATCGCCGCCGCGACGAAGGAGGCGCTCGGCCCGGTGGGCGACGATGCGGCGAAGGCCGCGTGGCCCGGAATGTCCGGCTACGGCACGATCGGCGGCGTGAACATGAACGGCGACTGGACGCTCGCCATGAGCGTGAAGGCGCCGAAGGTCACGGACGACGAGAAGGGCATCATCGTCTCGCTCGGCGGCGTGAACGCCAAAGGCACGAAGGCCCTTGCGATTGGCTCCACGGCGGACTCCACCGGCGGGCTGTTCTTCGGCCTTGCACAGCGGTGGGGCGGCGATACCACGGCAATCAACACCTGCAACGGACAGGTCACGCTCGCCGGGCTTGGCGACACGACGAAGGAGTTCCATTCGCTCGTCATCGTCCACGCCTCCGGCCTTCGCACCAACAACGACTCCGGCTGGAAGACCGGCACCTACGCCATCTACTGGGATGGCGTGTACAAGGGCGCGGTTGCGACGAACGACGGAGCCGGCCAGAACATCGGCAACTTCATCAAGTACGGCTCGCTCCATGACAGGATGCCGCCGACGCCGGAAAACTGGGGCGGCAACTACCCGCACTACGTCGAGACGGATTCGTCCGAAAGCGGCCTCGCGTTCCGCGACCTGCGCTTCGCGGGCAGGATGTGGACCGGCACGGAGGTCAAGGCGTATTCGCAGGCATTCCCGGCCGTGAAGCAGAAGAGCCGCGGTATTACGGTGCTGGTGTATTGAGGAATCGGAAAGGAGCAAAGAGATGAAAATGACAAAGAAGATTGCATTCGCTGCCGTTGGTTCGGCGCTGGCCTTTCCGCTTCTCGCGGCGGAGGTGTCCGGCGACGATGCGAAGACCGCCGTCGCCGGATGGGTGAACCTGAAGGCCGCCGTGGGCGAGGATTTCGCCGCCAAACCGTCGAGCGTGAGGGAGTACCAAGGCAAGGACGGGAAGGGCAAGTATTACGTGGTGGAGCTGGAGGGCGGCGGTTTCGTCGTCACCTCTGGCGACACGGAGATCAACCCCGTCCTCGCCTATTCCAAGGAAGGAACGTGGGTCGACGACGTGAAGCGGAATCCGCTTCTCGCGATGCTGCCGCTCGACGTGGCTGCGGCGACCGAGGCCGCAATGATGGCCGAGCTGAGCTCGGCCAACTCGGCCGTTAACTCTGGCGGCAAGCGGCTTGCGGCGGGAGGGTCGTCGTCCTCGACGACCGCATCCGCCAACGCTTCGTTGTGGAGCACGTTCAAGTCGGCCGGTGCCGCCAACGGCGGCCGCCGGCTGAGCGCGACCGCGACCGACAACCAGATTAAAGCCGATCTGCGCGTCGGGAAGCTCTTGACGACGACGTGGAATCAAGGCACTTACACGGAAAATCTGTACATACCGCACCATTGGCCCTGCGGCTGCGTCGCCACCGCTGGCGCGCAGATCATGAAGTTCTGGAATTGGCCGAAGAACACGTCGGCGCTCACGCCGGTGCTTACGTTCCGCGGAACGGTTGGAAGCTCGGGTGACTGGACTTTGACAAAAGGCTGGCGGGATTCGTCGAGCGGTTCTTACACGCAGTGGAGCCCTGCGTTCGGCGGCCCGTACAACTGGAGTGCCATGACGGATTATCCGAGTAACGGCGGGACGGACGCATATGCGGTGAGCCAACTGACCCGCGACGTGGGCCTCGCCTGCCACATGGATTACGCCAGTGACGGCAGCGGAGCGCAGACTTCGACGCTCTTCAGGCGCTTCACCGACCAGTTCGGATACGCGAACGCCGCCTACGCCAGCAATCTCTCGGACAACGACGCCGATCAAAGCAGCTGGAAACGGGCGATGCTCGCGAGTTTCAACGCGGGTCTTCCCTGCGGCGTCAGCGTGCCGGGCCACGCCATCGTGGCGGACGGCTACGGCTATTACGGCGACGAGCTCTACGTCCACTTCAATCTCGGTTGGGGCGGAACGAGTGACGCGTGGTATTCGAGCCCGTTGACGGACGGTGTAAAGGATGGCACTTCAAACACTGCGGGTTTCACCACGCTCAACGCAATCATCTACAATATCTATCCGCAGGGGCCGGCCGGCGCCACCATCGTCAGCGGACGCGTCCTCGACACGGCGGGCTCTCCGGTCAAGACGGGCAACAAGACCATCGTGGCGAAGAACACGTCCGACGGCACGACGTACACCGCCGTTTCGACGAACTCGATCTACGCGCTCATCCTTCCTCCGGGCACCTACGACATCGGCTACGAATACAGCGCAGGCACTGTGTTCTTCACGAACATGTTTGTAGATGCATGCGTCAATTTGAGCCTTGTCAACAACAACAATGACGTGGAGAAGCAGATTGACGCCGAGAGGAGCGGCTCGTACTTCCCGAACACCGGCGCGATCCGCAACATCTACGACATGGATCTGAAGCCTGTCGCGATAACGGCGCCGACGTATTCGACGACGTGGGGTACGAAGTTCTACACCGCGTCGGCGAAGGTCGTGCTTTCGACCGCGACCGAAAGCGCCAAGATCTACTACACGACGGACGGCAGCGAGCCGACAGTTGCCAGCACGCTCTACGCCGGGCCGATCTCGCTGACGGCGACGACCACCATCAAGGCCAAGGCGTTCTTCGGCGAATTCTACTCCAGCGACACGATGACGGCCTCGTTCACCAAGGGCGATTATGCAGCTGAATATCGTTCCACTAAGGACGGCCTGGCCGCCCACTGGGTCGACGAGCGCGAGGCGACGCACAACGTCACCGGTTCGTGGACGACGGAGAAGGCGTTCGCCGGCGGATGGTTCGCCGTGGACGGTTTCAACGACTTCACTCCTTCGACCCGCTCGAAGGGCAAGAAGGTAACTGTGATGGCTACTGTCTCCACGGTCGGAACCTACGGCGTCGATACCGATACGTACCAGGGCGTCAGGGCCGCCGTGAGAATCTGCAAGGTCAACGGCTCGCTTGCGTTCCAGGTCTACACGAGCGACGCCAACGGCGCGAAGTGGGTTGCGGCGACCGGCGCGACGCCGGCGGCTGAAACTGAATACGACGTGAAGGTGGTGCTGGACACCTCTGCCATGACTTACGAGGCGTTTGTCGCGACGGCTGGCGGAACCGAGGCGCAGCTGACGTCCGGCGGAAGCGGCACGTTCCCGTTCGCCACACGCGCGAAGGGCGCGGTTACGAAAATCGCGCTCGACGGCGACGGCGCGGTTTCGGCGGTGGAAGGCTCCTACATTCGCTCCAAGGGCGTTCTGCTCATCGTGCAGTAGCAAACACGCTCCGTGTTTGAGCGCCGCAGGCTTCACTCCGCTCCGCAAGGTAAGAAATGCCGAAACGGAATTGACAGGAAAAAATCGTATAATAAACGTTCAACAGCCCAAGAAAGGAAGAAAGCCATGACAACAGGAAAAGCACTCAATGGAAAGCCGTATGCGGGAAATCCGCACGTACGGTTTGACGAGGGGATCCGCGCCGCGATTGCGGCAATCTGCGTGGCGGCGTCATTGACGTCGTTTGCTGCGGACAGGACAATCAGCGCGGACTACGCGCTGACCGCAGATGAAACGGTCGACGGCGTCCTGACCGTCGACTCCGGCGCGACGGTCGATCTCGCCGGACACAACCTCACCGTGAAGGGCCTCGCGGGCGGCGGCACGATAACATCCGGCAAGTATTCGCTCGACACGTCCATCGCCGTGCCGGAAATCGTGAGCGGCGAATCCATCTTCTGGCTCGACGCCTCCGCATCGGACACGCTGACGGTCGACGGCAATGGTCTTGTCACAGGATGGGCGTCACGTAGAGGATCGAACTCCGCGAAGTATATAACAAGCGGCATGACGGCTCCGACCTTCGACGACACCACATACGGCATACCCACCGTGGACTTCGGCGCCGCCGGCAGCAAGAAAGACCTGGCCTTCGACGCCCTGGGAAACATCAGAACCGTATTTCTCGTGACGAAAATCCAGAAGACGCAGAACGCCTTCTGGCTGGCGGCTCCCAACCTCGGACAGGTATATCCTTTCCACCGCGGCGACAACGGAACATACGCCGCAACGTATTCCAACATTGCAAAAACGTGGAACGGCACGATGCAGGCGAACATGACGACCGAAGCACCGGACGACACGTCCTTCATCGTCGTGGCGATTGAAGCGAACAGCAATTCCACGGCAAACTCGCTCACGAACGACCGCAACATCGGCGGACGGAACGGCGGCAAGCAGCTTTCAGAACTCATTTGCTTCAGCCGCGTGCTGACGGACGCCGAGCGTGTCGCCGTGACGGAATATCTCCAGAAGAAGTGGACCGTCCCCGCAGAACTGCGCGTGCAGACGTCCGGCAGCGCAGAAAACAGCACCGTGGCTCTTACTGGCAATGTGAAGCTCATCGTGGAAGGCGGCGGCACGTTCACGGCGTCTAAGGCCAGCCAGACCTACACCGGGGGAACGGAAGTATCAGGCAGCGGGACGACGCTCGTCGCCGGCACGGCCACGCATCCGTTCGGCAACGGCGGCGCCGCGCAGACCGTCACGGTCGGAGAAGGCGCGACCGTCAATCTCGGCACGTGCGCGAACGGAGGCACGTGCGTTTACAACTACAATCTCGGCGGAAGCCTGGTGTGCGGCTACGAGAGCGGCAGAGGCACGCGAAGGTTCAATTTCATCAACGTCATTTCCGACAGCGCGTCTCTCAGCATAAACCACAGCCTGATAGGCGGCACGGCGGACAACAGCATGGGCAGACTGCAGCTCAACGGTCACGTGTTCTCCATTTCCACGCAGAACGAGCCGCTGATGAAATACATCACGGCCCTCGACTACGGCACGATCAAGTTCACAGGCGGCTACGAACAGTTCTACCAGAACTGCGACCTGACCAAAGCGAGGGTGTGGTTCGCTGGGAGTTCGTGGATTCATCTCGCGGACTACGGCTTCAACGCGAAAGACCTCCGCTGCGACGTGGCGCAATGGCGCGTGTTCGGCAACGGCGTAAACAGGGACGCCCAGCCCAAAATCTCTGGCAGATACGAAGCGGGTGCGAACCGTCCGCCGCTTACGCTTCTGAGCGGCGCCACGCTCGACATCTCGGGTGTGTCCGGAACGTGGAGCGCGAACGGTCGCGCGCTTTCGGCCGCGGGAAGCAACGTCAACTACACCGAGCCGGGTCTTGTGACGTTTCTTGCGGCGAATGCGTCGTACACGATAGACATCGGCGCGCGCGAAGTCGCCGCCGGCGACAAGCTCGTGGCGTTTCCCTCTTCGTATTCGCCTGGCGACACGGTAACATTCACGGCCACCGCCACCGGTGCCGCGCAGACGCTGGAAGAGCGCAATCTCGCGCTCAAGGTCAAGTCAGGCGACGGCATATACCTGAGGAGCACGGAAGTTCCATACGCTCGCTGGTGCATAGACGCCGCGACGCCCGCCAACTCCGGCTGGAAATTCTACGACGTGAAGACAAACGCCGAGCGCACGGACTGGGAAGACGGAATCACGGACGACGTGGAAGTTCGGTTCTCGTCTTACGCCGAATGGACGGCGATACAGGCGCAGAGCGTGACTCCGCTACGCTATGTCATGGACGGGGCGGTGACGGCCGAAGGCTTCGACGGTACATGGGCCATTGCGAACGTCTCCGTGGCAGAAGGCACCACGCTCGACCTGAACGGACGCTGCGTTTCCTTGACGGGGCTTGGCGGAATGGCCACAGTCACCGACTCCACGAACGATGCGGAGCATCCCGGCGAGCTGCACATCGTGGTGTCCGGCACGCTCTCCAACGCCGACACGGCCATGACAGGCAACATGAAGCTCGTCATTGAAGGCGGCGGCACGTTCACGGCGGCCAAGGCCGGGCAGTCCTACACCGGCGGCACGGAAGTCGCGGCGGGCATGACCCTCGCCCTCGGCACTGCGACGCATCCGCTAGGCGACGGCAACGCCTCGCAGACTGTGACGCTGGGGGCGGGCGCCGTTTTCAGCGCCGGTACGTATGCGAACAGCACGACGTGCGCATACAGTTTCACGCTCGGCGCAGGCAGCAGCCTTGTGTTTGGAAGTGCAGACCGCGCCACCCGCCGGTTCGCCGACTTGACGTTGCTTGGCGATGCAAGCCTGACCATGCAGGGGACGAGCGGCCCGATGGGGCTCTCGTCGCGGTACAGCACCATAACGCTCAACAACAACAAACTCTCCATGTCCCTCGGTAGCAATTCGTTCATCGGGCACATAAAGACGCTCGACTCCGGCACGATTCGGTTTGCGAAGAGCGAAGGTCACGGAACACAGGCGCAGGGCGCCGAGACCGACTTCCGCACCGCCGATGTGGAAGTCGCCAGCCAGGCGTACATCCACCTCGGCAACAGAGGAATGGCCGTCTGCTCTCTTGTGTATGAAAGCGCGAAATGGAGGTCTTACGGGACGGCAAGGGTGAGAATACACGGCAAATACGCGGCTGCGGCGTTCCGCCCGGCGATCGAGATGCAGGGCGGCTCCACGCTCGACCTTACCGCCGTCACAGGCGCATGGAGCGCGAGCGGAACGGATCCGACAGACAAAGGAAACAACGACATAAACACGGCTGGCTCGGTGACGTTCGCCTCCGGCGAGACGATCGGCGTCGATCTTTCCGGGCGGACGGATCTGAAGGAACTCGCCAAGAGCGCGACGCCTTACGTCGTTACGTGGAGTTCGCAGCCAAACGCCACGTTCACGCTTGACGCGGAAACTGCCAAGAACTTCAAGATCAAGCCGGACGGTACGGGCATCAAGCTCGTCCGCCGTGGCGGCCTCACGATCATTGTCAAGTGACGCGGCTGCATTGCCGCACATATCTGTTTATTGAAAACAGCTTGGTGATGGTGCGCGGGCGAATTCGCCCGCGCACATTTGCCGATTCCTCAATTTGTCCATGCAGAACGTGCAGGAATTCTACACTTCTCCACTTCTACACGGCTAAAATCCTTCTCTTGATCGTCCATGTAGAACATGTAGAGCATATAGATCATCTGCGAGACTATGGGGTCAGACCTGATTTCTACTAAATTCTCAACCCAAAGTCCGATGAAATGTGGTACAATGTACACGTTTACTTGATTGGGCATTGTCCACTCTTGAGTAAAAAGCGGAATAAGACAACATGGTAAAACGTATGCAGAGCGGAGCGCGCAAAGCGGACAAAACCGTCGTCCGAAAGGCGAGGGCGGGGCGGTCGTCGTCTGCGATGAAGCCTGAGTATCTTGCGGAACTCGAGCAGATGCGGCTCATGGACGACACCTTCATGTCGAAATGCCTTGAGAACGCACCGGAGTGTATCGAACGGGCGCATCTGCGTCATTCACCGCCGAGCCTCCTGATGATTGGAAACAACTATTTGAAACAACTTGCCATTGGCGCGCGGGCT
>CACZAK010000153.1 GCA_902779075.1 uncultured bacterium
GCTCGGAACGAACCTGACGAGCGTTGCCTCGTATGCCTTCGAGAACTGCACGAGCCTTTCGTCCGTCTGCATCTCCGACCTTGCCGCGTGGCTTGGCATTACGTTCGGGAACGCTACGGCGAATCCGCTCCTCTACGCCCGCGACCTGTACCTCGACGGCGAGCTTGTCGAGGGCGCGATGACGCTGCCCGACGGCGTGACTAGCATCAAGCCCTACGCGCTCTACGGCTGCGCGAACCTGACGGACGTCGTCGTGCCTGACGGCGTGACGAGCATCGGCAACGAGGCTTTCCGCAACTGCACGAACATGACGAGCGTCGTGGTTCCCAACAGCGTGGCGAGCATCGGCTCGGCGGCGTTCAGCGGCTGCTCGTCGCTGACGAACATGGTCCTGCCGTTCGTGGGCGCGAGGCGTGGGAACACAGGTGAGTGGGAGGCCCTTTTCGGGTACATCTTCGGAACCGGTAACTACGAGGGTGCTCAGCGTGTTCGCCAATGGCGGTACTCATACGGCAACACCTCTTCCTGGGATTATTATGCGGACTACTGTATTCCCACCGGGTTGAAGAGCGTGGAGATCACGGACGAGACGGTTCTCGGCTACTGCGCGTTCTGTAGATGCGCGATGCTGGAGCGCGTGACGCTCCCGCCGACGCTGACGGCGGCGAATCAGTATGCATTCGTCGACTGCACAGGGTTGACCGGAGTGTTTTTCCCGAACCTTTGGGCATTTACGCGGATAGACTTCGCAAATGAATATGCGAATCCACATTATTATACTTCATCCGTCTATTGTGGCGGAATTAAGATTACGGATAGTAATCTGATTCTTGATGAGACAGTTGAACGGATAGGCTCGTATGTCTTCAACGGTTTTACCGAATTGACCAGCGTGTTTATTTCGGCGAGCGTGAAGAGCGCGAACACGTCGGCGTTCAGGGGCTGCACAGGACTGACCGCCGTGAACGTGACAAACCTGACTGCATGGTTAGACATCTCGTTTGCAAACACGGAGGCGAACCCGTTGACATACGCGAGGAACCTCTATCTGAACGGCAACCTTGTCACCGAGATTGTGATTGATGACGGTGTGCAAAGCATAGACGCATACGAATTCTACGGCAATACGAACCTGACAAGCGTGACGATCCCGAACAGCGTGACGAACATCGGCGCTTATGCGTTCAACGGGTGTTCGTCCCTTACTAACGTGATTATTGGCAGCGGCGTCCAGTCGATTGGCGATAAGGCATTTGAAAATTGTCCGAACTTCTCGGGTATCAATATAACCGACTTGGCGGCATGGTGCAGAATCGACTTTTCATCGGCGCAGAACAATCCGCTTTACTATGCGCGTAACCTCTATTTGAACGGCGAGCCGATAGGTGACATGATGATGACGGATGATATTGACACGGTAAAGAAATGGGCGTTCTATCGTTGTACGAATCTGACAAGTGCAACGATGTCGGACAGCGTGACGAACATAGGGGCGTATGCATTTTCGGGATGTTCTTCTCTTACGAATCTGATAATCGGCAGTGGCGTTCGGTCGATTGGCGAAAAGGCATTTGAGAACTGTCCGAACTTTAACGCCGTCAACATCTCCGACCTTTCTGCATGGTGCAGGATCACGTTTGCATCAGCTTCCTGTAACCCGCTATATTATGCGCACAACCTCTATTTGGACGGCGAGCCTATAGGCGACATGACGATTCCGGCTGACATCGAAACGCTGTTGCCCTATACCTTCTACGATTGCGACAATTTGACAGGCGTGACGCTTGGCGACAATGTCGGAGCGACTAGCGCATACACATTTTCTAAGTGTGACGGTCTCACAACCTTGTACATGAGCGACAGTCTGTTAACGATCGGATCGTGGTCTTTTGGCTACTGTGGAGCGTTGACCAATTTCACGTTCGGCGGCGGGGTCAAGACTATCGAAAATTGCGCGTTTTATCAATGCCGCGCATTGAAGGATCTGATTATCCCCAACAGCGTCGAGACGATAGGCGGAGGTGCTTTCGAAGAATGCAGATTGAACAGCATGGTTTTTGGCAGCGGCTTGAAAAGCATCGGCAGTAACGCATTTTATTCATGGCATTACGGGAATGGCGACACTAGCCGTGATTGTTTGAAAAAAGCCTATATAGTCGATCCTGTCGCCTGGAGTCAGGTTGAATTCGGAAATGAATCGGCCTCCCCCATCAGAGCATCTGCGGAAGCAGGCCCTTATCTTTATCCAAGCGGCGAGCCTGTTGGCGACGTGGTGCTCCCGGACGGCATTACGACTATTTCTCTATACGCATTCTACTGTTCCAAGACCTTGACCAGCATTCGGATTCCTGGCAGCGTCACGACAATACCGTCCAGTGCGTTCTACCACTGTACGGCCTTGACGAACGTAATCATCGAGTCTGGAGTTGAGACAATAGGTAGTTACGCATTTCATGATTGCTATGACCTTAAAAGCGTAACCATTCCGCCAACCCTGACGAGGAGTGAAAGCGGTGCGTTCTCTGGTTGCAATGGCATGACCGGAGTTTACATATCAGACATTGACGCTTGGATGTCCATGACGTTTGCGAATACGGACGCCAATCCTGTGAGCAAGGCAAAGAACCTCTACCTGAACGGCGAACTGGTGACGACGCGAATCTTCACGGAGGACATTGCGGATTCCGCCTGCGCCAACGAATCGAACCTTGTGGCGGTTGTGATGAAGGAGGGCGTGACGAAAATCGGCAAGTCCGCTTTCATTGGCTGTACGTCATTGAAGACCATTGCCGTCGGATCGAACGTGAGAACCATAGGTGAATCGGCGTTTAGTGGCTGCACGTCGATCACGAATGTTACGTTGACAGATGCCGTTGAGAACATCGGAGCGTCGGCGTTCGCAGGATGTTCGGCACTGGAGCGTTTCTCTCCCTCAATGAACGTAACGGGAATTAACGCATCGACATTCGCCAACTGTTCGTCGTTAAAGGAGATTGAAATCTGGCCTACGGTGGTAACCATCGGCTCCTCTGCGTTCGCGGGCTGTACGGCGGCGACGAACGTCGTGATGTCCGCGAGCGTCGCGAGCGTCGGGACGTATGCGTTCCAGAACTGCCCGGCGCTGGAGCGCGTCTCGATCACGAACCTCGCGGCGTGGTGCGGAATCGACTTCGCCATTTCGGGAAACAACTATACTGCCAATCCTCTCGTATGCGCGAAAAACCTCTATCTCGACGGCGAGCTTGTGACGGACCTTGTCGTTCCCGAAGGAGTCGCGAGGGTCAAGACGGCGGCGTTCGCTGGATGCACGAGCATAACCAATGCGGTGGTCGCGGGCGATGTCGCGACGGTGGGCGAAAGTGCCTTTGTGAACATGGGCGCACTTGAGGCTGTGTCGTTCGGCGAGAGCGTCACGTCCGTCGGGCAGTATGCGTTCGAGGGGTGCGGAAGCCTCGCGAAGGTTTCTTCGCCGTCTCTGGCGGCTTGGTGCGGAATCTCATTCGCGTACCCGGAGTGCAATCCGCTCCACTATGCCCATAACCTCTATATCGGCGGCGAGCCGCTGGAGGACCTGTGCTTTGACGGGGCGGGCGTGACCGGCATACCTCAGTATGCGTTCCGTGGTTGCACGAGCATCACGAACGCCGTCATCGACGGTGGCGTGGCGAATGTCGCATACTCCGCGTTTGGCGGATGTTCGCGCCTTGTGTCCGTGACTCTTGGCGACGACGTCGCGACGATCAGGGACTATGCGTTTGACGGATGCTCCAGCCTTGAGCGCATTGTCGTCGGCAATGGGGCGAAGCGGTACATGGGAAATAGCCCATTCCGCGGGTGCGACAGGCTGACGAGGGTGGAGGTGTCCGACATCGCGGGTTGGTGCGGGAGCACGTTCGACAACTACTATGACAATCCTCTGAGCGTCGCCCGCAACCTCTACGTCCAGGGTGGCGAAGACGGCAGTCTGGAAATTCCGGAGACGGTCGATGGCATCTGCAGGTATGCGTTCTACAACTGCACTAACATTGTCAGCGTCTCGATGCCGGCAACGCTGTCTGCGAGCGCGGCGTCCTCGTTCTACGGTTGCACGGGGCTGGAGGCGGTGAACATCACAAACCTCGTGGCATGGTGCGGAGTCGGTTTTGCGGACGAGACTGCGAATCCGCTCTACAACGCTAGGAACCTCCGCCTGAACGGCGTCAATGTCGGCGCGGTGACGCTTCCGCCGGACCTCGCGGGGGTCAAAGGCTATGTGTTTTGCAACTGCACGAACTTGACGCGCGTGACAGTGCTTGGCGCATCGACGGACGTGAACGGAACTGCGTTCCGTGGCTGCACGGGAATCAAGTCGGCTCTTTTGCCGCGCACGTTGGAAGGCGACGTGGCGAGGATATTCCCTGCGGCGACGCTTGATAGGCTATACCGCTCCACGAGCGCTGAAGAACCTGCGGTTGTGGAAAGCTTAGAGCTCGTGTCGCATAAGCCAACGGAAACTGAAAACGTCTGGGAGCTGACTCTTGACGTTACGCTCGCGAGCGGACTCAAGGATACGCTCGACGTTTCGCGTTTCAAGGTCATCAGTGCGCCCACGTGGAAAAAGCTGAAGTCCAAGGTTGAGGCGTCCGCGCAGGGAGATGCAGTGACCACTTTCTCGGCGGAGGAGAAAACGGCCATTTCCTTTGACGTAGCACCGGAGGAAGCAAACGCCCCCCAGCAATTCTATCGACTATTTTGGGACGTTCAATAGTGAGGCGGTTGCAAAACCCACGCATCTGGTAGGGCGGCGTGTCGATTTCCGCCGCCACGCAGAAGGACGAGGCCGGCGTCGTGGGCGAGACGCCCATCAGGCTCCGCATGCTCTAGACGCCGGTTCAGGACAAAACAAGAAGCCCCCGTCGAAAGACGGAGGCTTCTTGCTGTTTTGGCGGACGGGAATCAGGCTTCCGGCTTGGTCTTCCTGAGACCAAGGCCGCGGTCGCCTTCCTTCCACTGGCCGCGCTGCTGAAGCAGATTGACGCGCTCAAAACGCTTCAAGACGTTACGCTTGGACGTAATCTTGCTAGTTCCTCTCAGACTGCGATGCTGACTCATTTTTTTCTTCTCCTGTTCAAAAGCGGAGACAACAGTTTACCAAAATACGGTCCCGCACGCAAGGGGGAATGCTCAAAATCTAAAAATTGTGACTTTGTGCTTGTCTAGCGCGGCATGTTATGAGATACTAGCGGGCGCTATGCAGAAGTGTCATTTGATCAAAGTATGTTTTTCCACGGCGTGGCTGGTCGCGGCTGGCTGGATATTCGCGGCTCCCGCTCCCATTCAGCGCGGTCCGCTCATGCGCGGCACGACGCCCGCAAAGACTGAGTCGG
The DNA here is from genome assembly GCA_902779075.1 of uncultured bacterium. The sequence goes on from CACZAK010000153.1 coordinate 5,367, forward strand.
TGCCCGCAAAGGCTGTGCCTGCGCTTGCGAAGAAGCCTGTCCCCGTGAAGGCCGCGCCTGCCCTTGCGAAGAAGCCTGTGCCCGCGAAGGCGGTGCCGCCGCAGGCGAAAAAGCCAATTCCGGTCAAGCCCGCGTCTGCTCCTGCGCCCATTGCCACGTCGTACGGTCCGCGAGCGCCTTACCGTGGGGCCATCGCGGTGGACGCCGATACGGGACGCATCCTCTTCTCGGACAACATGCGCACGCCGGGGTATCCTGCTTCCGTCACAAAGCTGATGACGTTCCTGCTTGTCTTGGAGGACATCCAGGCAGGTCTCTACGGCCTGAACGACCGCGCCGTTGCGAGTCCGCTCGCGTCGTCTATGGAGCCTAGTAAGGTGGACATCCGTCCGGGTCAGTCGATGACGATCCACGACCTGCTGCTCTCCATCATGGTGAAGAGCGCGAACGATGCTGCCGAGGTATTGGCCGAACACTCGGCGCGTGCGCATCTGCGCCGGCGCGGAGCTCCATCCGACCTATCTCCTGCGGAGCTGTGCGCGGAGTTCGTCGCGCGCATGAACCATCGTGCAAAGGAGCTGGGCATGCACGATACGCGCTACGCATCGCCAAACGGACTTCCGCCTCCGCGCAGGTCGAAGCGTGGTTTCGACGTGTCGACGGCCGCAGATCTCGTGAAGCTCGGAAGGGTGCTGGTGCGCATGCCCAAGGCGCTTTCATATACGTCGCGCGCGTCTTGCACCGTGACGGATGGTTCCGGCAAGCCCCTGACTCTTGTCGGGCACAACTACTTCATTCCGGGCAACCCCGATCCGAAACGCCTCTGTACGCCATTGCCCGAATGCGACGGACTCAAGACCGGCTACACCGCCGCGTCCGGCTGCTCGATCATGCTCACCGCGCGTCGCAACGGCAGGCGCGTGATTGTGATGGTGCTGGGCAGTGCCGGACGCCACGAACGCGAGAAGGCCGCCGGACATATCCTCCGCGACGCACTAGACGCCATCTCCATTTGGTAGTGGTGGCGTAGTGGGCGGAACCCTAGCGCAGGTCGGTAATCTTAGCTCCAGGAAGCACCTTGAGCAGATTGTTTAGCTTGTCGTCGTCGAGAATCTTCTGTCTCTCTTCCGCGCTGAGCTCAGGCTTCGGCGGAGTTTGCGGCTTTTGCACGGGTACAGTTTGAGTCGGGGTGGCTGGCGCAGCTTGAGTCGGGGTGGCGGGCGCAACCTGAGTCGGGGTGGCGGGCGCAGAAGGTATCGGGGTGGCGGGCCTCTGGCCCGCAGATGCTGGTGGCACCGCCGGTGCCGCCGCACCCGTGCCCCCCATCCCCGCCGCCAACTCTCGCACAGCCTTCAGCACTTCCTCTATCGACGCCACCGTCGCCACACGTGCGGCGCGTAGGAGCGTCATCTCGATGAGCGTGCGCACGCTCAGCACGTAGCGCAGCTTGTCCTGCATCTCGGCGAGCTGGTCGGTGACGCGGAAGAGCCGCGAGGCGGGGCAGAGCTTCGCCTGTTCCTGCAGGACCTTGACCTGGTCGGGCGTGGCCTCGATCCCTGCGGCATTGCCGCCGAGCGTCTGGCAAACGAGGAGGTTGCGGAAATGCTGCATCAGCTCGCCCGCGAGGCGGCGCATGTCCTTGCCGGCCGAGTCGAAGCTCTCCACGGCACGGAGGATGGCGGCGGCGTCGCCCGTGAGGATGGCGCCGGCGAGGTCTTCCAGCGACTTGCGCGAGACGAGGCCGAACACGCCGAGGGCGTCCTCTTCGGTGATCTTCTCGCCCGTGAACGCGATGAGCTGGTCAAGCGACGAGAGCGCGTCGCGCATGCCGCCCTCCGCGCCGCGCGCGATGGCGAGAAGGGCATCCTCGGTGGCGTCGATTCCCTCCTTCTCGCAGATGTAGCGGAGACGGGCTGCTATCTGGTGGGTCTGGATGCGCCGGAGGTCGAAGCGCTGACAGCGGGAGATGATCGTGGCTAGCAGCTTGTCGCCCTCGGTCGTCGCGAAGATGAAGCGCACGTAGGGCGGCGGCTCCTCAAGCGTCTTGAGGAGGGCGTTCCACGCGGCGGGGGTGAGCATGTGGCATTCGTCTACGATGAAGATCTTGTACTTCGACGCGGCGGGCTTGAACTGGACGCCCTCGATGATCGGGCGCACGTCCTCGACCTTGTTGTGCGACGCGCCGTCGAGCTCCGTGACGTCGATGGAACGCCCCTCGGCGATCTGTCGGCAGCTCTCGCACGTGCCGCAGGGCTCCACGCCGTTCGGGGTGGGACAGTTGATCGCCTTCGCAAAGATACGCGAGAGCGTCGTCTTGCCGATGCCGCGCGAGCCGACGAAGAGATAGGCGTTGGCGATGCGCCCGGAGGCGATCGCGTTGCGGAGGGTGCGCGTGACGTGTTCCTGTCCCACGACGTCGTCGAACGTCTTCGGGCGGTATTTCAGCGGCAGCGCGATGTGGACCTGGTTTTCGCTCATGGGCACTAGTATACCATACCCTTGCCGAAACGGGGAGAAGTGTGGTATATTATCCGCATGGAAAAAATTGCAATTGTCGGTTTCGGCTTCATGGGCCGGTTGCACTACGGGAACTGGAAACGGATTCCCGGCGCTCGCGTTGTCGCGATATGCGACGCCAATCTCGCGCAGTTCCGCGATGTTTCGGACGGGAACATCGCGGGCGTAGACGCCTCCACCGACTTCACGGGCATTGACCTCTACGACGACATGGGGAAGATGCTTGCGGCGGGTGGATTCGACGTCGTGGACGTCACGCTTCCCACGCCGCTCCACCCGGAGGCGACGGTCGCCGCTCTGAAGGCCGGCTGCCACGTGCTCTGCGAGAAGCCGATGGCGCTTGACGTGGCGTCATGCGACCGGATGCTCGCCGCCGCGAAGCGCACGGGGAGGGTCCTTCTCGTGGGACACTGTCTCCGCTTCTGGCCCGAGTACGCTGCTCTCAAGAAGCTGATCGACTCCGGCAAGTACGGCAAGGTTGTGGCTGCGGAGTTCTCCCGCGTCACGCCGCCGCCGGACGGCAAGGGCACGCACGGCTGGTTTTTCGACGAGAAGAAGTCTGGCGGCTGTCTTCTCGACCTGCACATCCACGATGCGGACATGGTGCGCTTCCTCTTCGGCCCGCCGAAGGGCACGGATGCCGTGGTACACCGTCGCGCCGGCGGGCTTCTCGACCACGCACAGGTGCGCTACGCCTACCCCGACAAGGTGGTGACGGCGACCGCCTCGTGGGCCGTCTCGAAGACGCACGGGTTCGAGGCGTCGTTCCGCGTGGTGCTTAAGGATGCCACGGTCGTGTTCGACGCGAAACGCGCGACGCCGTTCATGGTCTATCCGCAGAAGGGTAAACCGTATGCGCCGAAGGTTTCCGCGCGTTCGGCCTACGAGGCCGAGCAGCGATATTTCCTCGATGTCGTACGGGGACGCGCTGTCGAGCCTATTCTCACAGCGCGTGACGCACGCGATGCCGTTGCGCTCGTGAAGTCGCTTGTCTGAAAATTTTTGGGTAGTATTATGCGTTTTCTTTCCTTAATATTGCTTCTTGCCGTCGGACTCGGCGCGGCGTGGGGCGTGTGCCGTTTTGTGACGCCGCGTTACGAGGCCCGGTGCGAATGTGAGGTCGCGTTCGGACACCAGGGCGAAGGTGGGTACGAGGAAAAACTCAACACGCGCCTCGAGGTCTGGCGGGCGGAACTGGCCGGAGAGCTTGCGGGCGCGGAAATAGAGCGCGTGCCGAGGTCGCGTCTCGTGTCGGTGACAGCGCGCGGGGCGAGCGGCGAAGACGTGGCGGCGCGCGCCAACGCCGCCGCAGAGGCGCTTGTAGCGTACACGGAGAAGGTTAACGCATCGCGTTTCAGCACGGCAACGACGAAGATCGGCGCGGAAGTGGAGCGGCTGCGAGAGGCGGACGAGCGCATCACGCAGAAACTGCTTGCGCTACGCACGGCCAGCGTGACTGACACGCAGGTTTCCGAACGGCGGCTGCTCGAACAGAGCCTCGCGCAGACCACCGCCAACATCCTCGAACAGGAGAAGCGCGTGCGGGAGGCCGAGACGCTGGCGAGCTTTCTGGAGGTGGCGCGGACGCGGCCGGGGGACCTCGGCGCGTTCCCTTCTACAGTGCCGAAGGAGTCGGAGGTGCGACGCTCCCATGCTGCGTGGTCCGCCGCGCGGAGCCGCCTTGCCAACCTGCGCGCCAAGTACACGGATGAGCATCCTGAGGTGGAGATAGCGAAGAAGATGCTTGTCTCGACGGCGAAGCAGTTCGCGGACGTGATCGTGGGGGCGTCCGCCGTGGCGGACAGCAACCTGACGGCTGCCCAGAACCAGCTGAAGGCGTTTCGCCGCACGGCCAGCGGCCTGCGCGCCGAACTGGAGGGGATGAGTCTCCGCGCGACCGAGGCCAGCGGCGGAATCGAGCGACTGCAGGAAGAGAAGAGAGTCACGCGCGAGATGTACGAGGAGGCGCTGAAGAAGGAGAACGAGATGCGCGTGGCGGCCGGACAGGATGCAGACCACGTTCGCGTGGTGCGCGCGGCGTCCGTGCCGTCGAAACCCGTATTCCCCGATTCGCGCATCGCATACGCTGTAGGCGGCGGATTGCCGGCGCTGCTGTGGATTCTTTGGGGGATTATCTGGCCCTCGGCGCCCCGTCACCGCCACCGTCACCACCACCGCAATTTCCATACTGGAAGCACGGACGGCGATTTGGTATAATCTTCCCCGTATCTGAAAGGATTTGAAAGATGAAATACGACAAGAACCATGCGCTTCTCGAGACGCGCATTCCAGGCCTTCCCCCGCCGAAGAGCGGGAAGGTGCGCGACGTGTTTGACCTCGGCGACACGCTCCTGATGGTGGTCACGGACCGCATCAGCGCGTTCGACGTGATCCTCCCGTGCGGCGTGCCGGACAAGGGCAAGGTGCTCAACGCGCGGACGCTCGATGCTCGTGAAGAAGGTGAACATGGTGGAGGTGGAGTGCATCGCGCGCGGCTACCTCACCGGCAGCGGCTGGAAGGAGTACCAGAAGTCCGGTACGGTCAACGGACAGAAGCTCCGCGAAGGCTACCAGAACGCCTCCAAGCTCGACGAGGTGCTTTTCACGCCCACCACGAAGGCGGCGATCGGCGACCACGACGAGGCGATCGACTACGCGCAGACGGAGGCGCTCGTGGGTGCGGATACGGCGAAGCTCCTCAAGGACGCCACGATCGGACTCTACTCGAAGGCGGCGGACTACGCGCTCCAGCACGGCATCATCATAGCGGATACGAAGTTCGAGTTTGGCACGGACGCGGACGGCTCACTAATTCTCGCGGACGAGGTGCTCACGCCCGACAGTTCCCGCTTCTGGCCGCAGTCTTCCTACGCGGTGGGCGCGAACCCGCCGTCGCTCGACAAGCAGTTCGTGCGCGACTGGCTTGATTCCATCCACTTCAACCACCAGCCTCCGGGGCCTGTGCTTCCGGACGACGTGATCGCACGCACGCGCGAGATCTACGTGAAGGCATACGAGGAGCTGAGTGGAAAGAAGCTGGTCTGAGGAGGCCCGCGCGGCGCTGGACGCCTATCCGTGGAAGAACCCCGCGGACAAGGCGCGCGCCGCGCGCGAGGCGGAACTCGTGAGTTTCGGCGAGTCCGTGGAGGTCGCGGATCTTCCGCTTGCGGTGCGGCGCTGGGCGGCGAAACTCTCACGGCCGCGCTTCGTCTGGAACGGCGAAAGCTGGCAGGAGATCCATGCGGCCTTTGAAAAAGCGATTCTGGAGCAGGTGCTCAAACGGGCACGCGGCAACGTCTCGGCAGCCGCGCGTCTGTTGAAGACGACGCCGAGGGTGATTTCATACAAAGCAAAAAAGAACGGAGTTAGTTATGGGATTCTTTGACGGAATCAAGCAGGCCATGCAGATGCGCAGCGAGGCTAAGAAGCTTCAGGCCGAAATCGAGAAGATCACGGTGGAGTACTCCAACGGCGGCATCACGGCCACGGCACGCGGCGACATGACGATCACGTCGATCAAGATCGCGCCCGAGACGTGGGCCGAAGTCGTTTCCGGCAAGAAGGAGCGCTTCGAGACCATGCTCTTCAACGTCATCAGCGGCGCGCTCAAGAACGTCAAGAAGGCGACGCAGGAGCAGATGGCGAACATGATGAAGTCCGGCGGGATGTCGGGCCTCTTCGGGCAGTGATGCTCGCGCCGATCGAAAACCTCGTGCGGAACCTCGGCCGCCTGCCCGGCCTCGGCCGACGCAGCGCCGGACGCGCCGCGCTTGCGCTCGTGCGCGAGCCGGAGCGTCTGCTTGAACCGCTTGTCCTCGCATTGCGCGACGCGCAGGCGAACGTATGCGCGTGTGCGCGCTGCGGCGCGTTCACGGTGCGCGGCGAGGATCCATGCGCGCTCTGTACGGACGCGACGCGCGATGGCGGCGTGGTGTGCGTGGTGGAGGAGGCTGCGGACGTCGTGACGATCGAGTCGTCCGGTGCGTTCCGCGGACGCTACCACGTCCTCGCCGGCAAGCTCTCCCCCGTACGCCACTGCGGCCCCGACAAGCTCCGCATCGCCGAGCTGAAGGACCGCATCGCGCGCGAGGGGTTCGGCGAGGTGCTGCTCGCGCTTTCGACGGACATGGAAGGGGACGCAACGGCCGGATACCTGGCGGAGACCCTGCGCGAGTTCCCCTCCGCAACCGCGCCCGTGAAGGTGACGCGCCTCGCCTTCGGCCTGCCGGCCGATTCTGGCGTCGCGTATTCAGACCCCCTCACGCTACGGCGCGCGATCATCCACCGCTGCCCCGCATAAGCATGAAAAAACCGCCCGACTAAGCCTCGGACGGTTCAAAAAAATGGGGCAAGAGACGGGGCACGATCCCGCAACCCTCAGATCCACAATCTGATGCTCTACCAATTGAGCTACTCTCGCCATCGGAAAAACGGCAAATAGTATACCGAATCCCCGCGCATGTTTCAACCGTGAATTTCATTTTATTTTTCCGCCGCGAGACTATTTGTCACGCTCCGCTTTACCCGCGCGCGCGGATATGATAGAATATTCGCCATGAAAAACGACACGCAGAAGAGAATTCGCATCACTGACACGACCTTGCGCGACGCGCACCAGTCCCTTTGGGCCACGCGCATGCGCACGGACGACATCCTCCAGATCGCCTCGGCAATCGACGACGCCGGCTACTACTCGCTGGAATGCTGGGGCGGTGCGACGTTTGACGTTTGCATGCGCTTCCTGCGTGAGAACCCGTGGGAGCGCCTGCGCCAGATCAAGTCCGTCTGCAAGAAGACGCCCCTGCAGATGCTCTTGCGCGGACAGAACATCCTCGGCTACAAGCACTACCCAGACGACATTGTGGACCGCTTTGTGGCGCTTGCCTGCGAGAACGGCATGGACATCTTCCGCGTGTTCGACGCGCTTAACGACCCGCGCAACCTCGAGAAGGCCATCGCGAGCGTGAAGAAGTACGGCGGCCACGCGCAGGGCACGATTTCCTATACCACCTCGCCCGTCCACACGGTCGAGAACTACGTGAAGCTCGCGAAGGAGCAGGAGGCGATGGGCATCGACTCCCTCGCCATCAAGGACATGGCCGGCATCCTCACGCCCGGCGCGGCGCGCGAACTCGTGGGCGCGCTCGTGAAGGCGCTTCCCGAAATGCCGATCCAGATCCACTCCCACATGACGAGCGGCATGGCGGCCGCGATGTACCTCGCTGCCGTGGAGGCGGGCGCGGGCTGCGTGGACTGCGCGATTTCCACGATGTCCAGCTTTAGCTCCCAGCCCCCGTGCGAGTCGATGGTCGCGATTCTCGAGAGCGAGGGCTACGATACGGGTCTTGACCAGAAGAAACTCGCCGAGATCAATGCCTACTTCCGCGAGTTGAAGGCGAAGCGCCAACCCGCGTCCACTGCGAAGGTGGAGGCCGTGGACGCGGGCGTTCTCGTACACGCGATCCCCGGCGGCATGATTTCCAACCTCCGCAGCCAGCTCGCCCAGCAGGGCGCGCTCGACCGCCTCCCCGAGGTGCTGGAGGAGCTGCCGAAGACGCGCGCCGACATGGGCTATCCGCCGCTCGTCACGCCGACCTCGCAGATCGTCGGCGTGCAGAGCGTGCTGAACGTCCTCTCTGGCAAGCGCTACTCGATGGTCACGGACGAGACGAAGCACTACGCCGCCGGCTACTACGGACGCACCCCCGCGCCGATCGAGAAGAAGCTCGCGAAGAAGCTGCAGGGCGGCCTCAAGCCGATTACATGCCGTCCGGCCGACCTCCTGAAGCCCGGTCTCGCCGCAGCCGCACGGGAAATCCCCGCAAAGCTCGTGCAGGCAGAGGAGGACATCCTTTCTTACTGTCTCTTCCCAGAGGTCGCGCTCGGCTACTTCAAGTGGCGTGCGCAGCCTGACGACGCGAAGGACCCGATTCCCGCCGACGTGGAGATGCAGAAGGCGGAGTCCGCTGCGACGCCGGCACCTGCAGCCGACGCCGAGACTGCCAAGTTCGCCGAAATCGGCAAGGCGTTCGCCGCGCTCATGGCGGCGTGCGGCGGCACGAAGGTGGATCTTTCCGCCGTCAAGCTTGGAGAGGCGGCGCAGGGTGGCAAAGTCGGAGAAGCGGCGCTCTCGCCGCTTCAGGCAACGGGAAGCGACAAGAGTGTCGCTTCTCCGGCCCAAGAACCCACGGGCACGCCCGTCGTGGCGCCGCTCAACGGCACGTTTTACCGTAGCGCAGGTCCGGGCAAGCCGGAGCTCGCTGCGGACGGTGCGTCCGTCAAGACCGGCGACGCCGTCTGCATCGTAGAGGCGATGAAACTCTTCAACCAGATCAAGGCCACGGCCTCTGGCACGATCACATTTGCGGCTAAGCACGGCGCTGCCGTCGCGAAAGGCGAGACGATAGCATGGATTTCCTGAGTCCAGTTTGGTTGTGGATGTACGCAGGCGCGTTCCTCATGTTGGCGGAACTCGCCTCGCCTGGGTTCGTGGTGTTTTTCTTCGGACTCGCGGCGGCGACGGTTTCAGTGCTGAAGTACGTGTTCCCGTCGATGCCGCTGTGGGGACAGCTCGCCGCGTTCTCCTTCCTCTCAATCCTCTACCTACTGGTGCTACGCGGATTCTTGAAGCGGGTCTTCGTGGGGGAGAAGCAGGAATCGCCGTCCGTCAGCAACGAGTTCGTCGGTCGCGTGGGCCGCGTGGTGGAGGTCGTGCGGCCTGACGTGCCGGGGCGTATTCTTCTCGGTGACGCGGAGTGGAGCGCGCGGTCTGACAGTCGCATTGAACCGGGTACGGAAGTGCGGGTGGTGGCGCAGGAGAACCTCACGCTCCGCGTCGAGCCTATCTGACCGCACCTAAGCGAACGCCTGGAGCGTTTCGAGGTAGCCCTGCGGGTTGCCGATGTCGTGTCGGCGGCCAGGATAGCGGTAACCGTAGACTGGACGTGCGGCGAGCAGGCGACGGATGGAGTCTGTTAGTTGGATTTCGCCGCCGTGTCCCGGCGTCTGAGACGCGAGAAGGGCGAAGATGTCGGGATGGAGCAGGTAGCGCCCCGCGATCGCCAGGTCGGACGGGGCGTTTTCAGGCTGGGGTTTCTCCACGAGGTCGGTGAGTTTCAGCACGCGGTCGTCCTCGGCCGTGCCCGCGACGATGCCGTAGCGCGAGATGCGTTCGCGTGGCACGCGCTCAAGCCCCACCACCGACGCGCCGTCGTGGGCGCGCGAGATGGCGGCCATGGCGGCTGAGGGCGCCTCGCCCGAAACGAGCGCGTCGCCGAGCAGTACGAGTACGGGTTCCGTCTCGCCTGTAAGGACTTCCGCCGCTTGCAGCACGGCGTGGCCGAGTCCCTTCTGTTCGGTCTGGTACGCCCAGCGGATGCGGGCGGCGAGGTCGGGGTCGCCGTCGAAGTAGCGTTTGATGATTTCCTTTTCGGGCGAGGTGACGATCACCACCTCGTCGGCGCCGGCGGCGAGCGCCTCCTCGACGATGAGCTGGATGGCGGGTTTGGACCCGACGGGCAGCATTTCCTTGGGGACGACGCGCGTGACGGGCAGGAAACGGGTGCCATGTCCGGCGGCTGGAATGAGTGCTTTCATGTGCGTTTCCTCCTTGCGTTATTAGAGGTCTTTCGCGTTGATCATGATCTCGTTGCCGATGCGGTTGGCGGCGTCGCCGTATTTCTCGTTGCCGAAGTTCTTTTCCAGCGGATTGAACATGTAGTCGAGAACGTCCGTGATCCAGGCCCGCTCGTCCTCGTCCTCCGGCATGTGTTCGAGGATCCACGCCATGTTGTCAATCATCTTGTTGAGGCCGGCGCCGTCGAGGACTTTTCCCGCCACGAGACGGTCCGCAAGCTCGGGATATTTCGTCCTGAGCTTGTTCTCGGCCCACTTGATGGCGCTCTCCTGC
>CACZAK010000154.1 GCA_902779075.1 uncultured bacterium
GTGACGCTCGGATCCGTTTCCGTGGCGCTGTACTTGCCGGTTGCGGAGAACGCCAGCGACTTCACGGGGGAGAAGCGCTGCCCGCCCTCCATCTGGTAGATGCCGTTCACCACCAGGTCGCAACCGGGGACGGAAGGCGAAGAAGTGCGGACGCGCAGCTCGTTGTCGATCACGATCTTGCCGTCGCCGTTGTAGTTGCGGGTCTCGCCGGGATAGACGATGCCGCTGGCGAAGGTGAGCGTGTGGCCGTTAAGCTTCAACCAGGGAGGATAGTTGCCGTGCGACTTCCAGAAGTTCAGCGTCCAGATGCAGCTGCCGCCGATCGAGGCGTCGTCTGAAAGCGTGATGTTGTAGAGGTAGCCGCGATTGCCTCTTCCGTTATCATCCCATGTCCAAGGATAACCCTTAGGTTCCACGGTGTTGATAAGCGCGCCCTTCACCGGCGCGTCCTCCGGGCCGTCGCCCGCGATGTCGTAGTTGTAGTCCCAGCACGTGCGGCCCGCAATGTCGAACTGGCCGCCCCTCTCCACCTTGATCGTGCAGTATCCCGCGCCGCAGTACATGGCGTTGTTGCCGTTCGGCGAGTCGTTGCCTGTGTCGTTTCCCTTCTTCACGCGCCCGGCCTTCACCACGAACGCCACGGGGCCGAGGCTCGCCTGCGAGCCGCCCGTGCCGAATCCGGTGTTGACCTTCATCATGTGCAGGAAGCCCGCGCCCGTCTTCCACACCTGCATGTTCGCGCCGCCGGTTATCGTGGTAGAGTCGAGCACGCATGTATCCGCGATGCAGAGGTCCAGCACGCCGCCGGCGGCGGAGGAAGTGACGGTGCCGGGGCCTGCGATTCCGTGTACGGTGAGCCGATGCCCCGCAACGTCCACGGTCACGCCTGACGCGAACGTTGCCGTGCCAGTTACGGTTACGTCCTCCGACAGCGTCTCGGAAGCGGCAAACACATGGTCGCCCTCTATGGTCATGGCGACAGACGAGGGCGCCGTCGCCACGCAGATTGCGGCCGCGACAAGCGCGAACCTTCTGACTTTCAATATCTTGAACGACATACACTGCTCCTTGGTTACAAGTCACCGTTCCGGAGAACCCAAGTTCCCCGAACGCGGTTTATAATTTAGCATTTTCTTTTGTTTGCCGTCAAGTGGCAATTTTGGGGAAATCCGGATCCTCCGGGACTTCCGGAACCGCCGGAACCTCCGGAACTTCCGGATTTTCCGGCGAGTTCATTTGAGGTAGACTGTAAGACCGCGCTTGGTTATGACCATGGAAACGGCCCCGTCGCCGCTGCGCCTCAGAAATGCACCGTATCTTCTGGAGAGGGACTGCAGTTTCGACGAATCGATCCGCAGCTGTGCGAACGTCTCGGCCGTGCAGTTTGCGAAGAGCGGATATTCGTCGCCAGGCTGTGCCTCCGCCATGTTGCCTGTCACAACCACCCTCACCGCGCCGGACGCCGCCACGAAGCCCGCCGCAGGCACGGTACGGTTCGCCCCGACGGCGATCGCGGTGCCCTCTCCAAGCGAAATCGAAGTGGCCGTCAAGACGTCGTTCGAGATCGCCAGCGTTCCTCCATTCACCACCACGGAGCCGGTGAAGGCGCTCGTTCCCGCCGCCGGGCTCATCACGAGCGTGCCTTCGCCCTTCTTCGTGAGCGTGGCCGCGCCGGAGATGCCGGAAGTCCACGTCACCGTGTGCCCCTGCGTGTCGAACTCGGCGTCGGCCTCGAGCGCGAGAAGTCCGCTCGACGCATCCGGGCCGCGAATCGTGAAGTCCGCCGTGGCATAGACCTTCTTCGCGCAGCCGACGAACTTGATCCCGTTGTGCGTCGTCGCCTGGCAGATTCCCTGCCCGCCGATGTAGAGGTTCGCGGGATAGACGCAGGCATCGTAGCTGTTGATGGAATCGCTCGGCCGCAGCAGGCCGCCCGCGCGGATGACGCTGCCCGCGAACGCCTCGTCGCCGATGTAGCCGAAGTCGCCCGGGTAGCTGCCGGTGTTGTTGTACACGGACCTTACGCTGTAGATTCCGTCCACCTCCATTTCACCCTGCACCGAAAGATAGACATTGTCGCGACCGACCGTGACATAACCGAAGCGGGCAGAACCGCCATTCTCGATGCGCATGGCAGGCGAGCCGTTCACGTGCCCATTCAGACCCTTCTTCTTCTCCAGCCCGGCCGCCACAAGGCGCGAACCCGAAGGAACGGTCCACGTAGGGGCTTCGTTGGGTATGCCCAGGCTGTCCCTGAACGTGATGTCGCCCCTGAAGGTGTGCTCGATCTCGCTCGTGCTCGCGTCCAGCGAGATCCCGAGCGACCACGCCGTTGCGCCACCGGCGAAATCGACCGGCCCCTGCAGGGAGACTTCGTACCCCGCGACGAACTCGGCGCCGCACGAGACGGTGGCCGTTCCCGTTCCGGCGTTCGACAGCTTGCAGAACGTGAGGGTGTTCGTGGTGGTCGCATCCGGATTGCCCAGCACGACGCCGGAGTTGAGCGCCACGGAGCACACGGTCGCCGACTTGTCCACCACCACGTCGGCGGAGGCCGGGAACGAAAGGGCGTCGAAGCGCGTTGGCTCGAATGCCGAACCCGCCGGGCCCGCCGCCGCGCCGGTGGCGCCGTCGGTCCAGTTGCCGGCGTCGGAGAAGAGCCGGTTGCCCGTGGCGTTGCTCCACGTGTAGGAGCGCGAAGCCGGCGCGGAGGCGTATGCCGCCACTTCGGCGTATCCCGCGCCGCTGTTGTCCTGACCGGTCGGGAACACGATCTTCAGGCCCGTCACGCCTCTGGCCAGCGGCGCGCCGTCCACGCGCCTCAGAACGGCGCAGATGCCTCCCGCGGACGACGCGTTGTCGCCGGTGCCCACGCTGACCGGAACGACCATGATCTGCGACCATTCGTCGGACCCGTCGCACTTGACGTACACGGACTCCACGACGACGCCGTCGCGTCCGCCGTCGCCCCAGCGCGAGAACACAGCGATCTCCGCGATGTCGGCGGGCTGGAACGTCCACTCGACCGTGCCGCTCACGAGCGCGTATATCTTCTGGTAGTTCACGGCTCGTCCCACAAGATGCACGTCGCCGTCGGTCAGCACCGAGCAGGACGTCGTCGCCGAAGGCCGGGTGTCGTCGTTGTTTTCCGAATAGCGCGCAATCCCCGTGTCGTCGCACGTCGCGCCGACGAGCACGCTCGCGGCCGCCGCAACGCCGTATTTGAAGTACGTGTCCTCGCCCGCAAGGGCGGTCGTCCACTCGAAGGCATTGACGTACACCACGTCGCCTGCATCGTTCAGCCGCACGGCGCCGGACGGTGTGTCGAAATGTTCCGCGAGCTGCGCCGCCGTCAGTCCCGATCCGGTGATAAGCGTGCCATCCTCCACGTCGGGGCCGACCGTTATCTTCGCGCCCTCTCCGAAGGCGAGCGAACCGCCTTCCGCCAACGCAATGGACGCGCCGCCTGCGAACGACACGTTCCCCGCGACGGTCACGGCACCGGTCGCCGTCACAGGCCCGGCGAGTCCCGAGCCGTCGGCGAACGCAAGCGTCGCGCCGCTCTCGACGGTGATGGCGGAGTTGCCAAGCGTGCCGCCTTCCACGACTTCAAGCGTCGTGCCGGACGCAAGCGTGGCCGGGCCGGTACCCGCGCCCCTCTCGGCGGAGGCCACGATCTTGCCGCCTTCCAGGAAGGTGCCGCCCGTGAAATACTGCGGGGCGGCCAGAACGAGCGTGCCGGGGTTGAGCTTGTAGAGCTTCGCCGCCGTGTTGTTGAAGGCTTTCGCAATGGTGATGGTACGCGGCGTCTCGCCGTCGATGCAGTCGAGCGTGTCGAACTTCACGTTGTTCTGGTAGAAGTAGCAATCCGCATGCCCGCCGTCGTTCCACGTCCAGTTGGCGTATGCGCCGAAGACATACGTCCCTGCCGCCCCGCCGAGACCGATGTCCATGTACAAAGATCCGGTAGATCCGTTGAAGGAGATGCCGCCGGAGCCGATGTTGATGCGCTTGGCATAGAAGCCGAGGACATTGTTCCGGACGTCGAGCACAAGCCCGTTCGCCCACACGGTTCCGTACTGGCGCGTGGTGGTGAATTTGTCGCTCCAGGCGTACACCGTGCCGTTCGTCACGGAGAGTTCCGCTCCGTCCGCCATGGCGACGCCAAGCCGGGCATTCGCCTCTTCGCCCACGACCAGATCGCCGGAAAGCTCCACCCGGGCGCCGGATTCGATGGTCAGCGTCTGGCCGCTCGCGCCCGTGAGATTCTCGGCGGAGAGCTTTGCGCCGGCGGCAAGCGTGGCGTTACCGGAAATGGTCACTGTGTCTGCCGTAAACGTGAAGGTGGAGCCGCTCAGCCGCAGGCCGCCTGCGCCGTCAACGGCGCCCCATCCCGCGGCCGTCACGCCATTGGGGAATTCGACCGGGCCGGCGGAGTTCACGTTGTAGTCGGTGGTGAACGCGACGGGGCAGTTGAACGTGTTCGCCGCCGACGAGGTGGAAACGATCTTGCCGATGGTGAGCGTCTTCGCGGCGTCGCCGCCCGCGCCGGAACCGTTCACCGTCACGGAGCCCGTGCCGAAGAAGTTGAGCGAACTCGCCGTGAAGTCGGCCGGCATGGAAACGGCAAGCGCCGTGTCGTTCGTGAAGCAGAGGTCGTCCACGGGCGAAAGCACGGTGCGGCCCCAGTTCGCGGGGGCGCTGATGGTCGTGCCGTCGCCGCCGCCCGTCCAGAAGCAGTACTCGGTCTGACGGCGGATGCTTACGCAGTCGATGGCCGTGGCCTTGTCTTCATTGTTGTTGAACGCAGTGAACTGCAACCGATAGGTGCCGGTCGTCTCCACTGTAATGTACTTCTCGTATGGCGTCAGCTCAGACGAAGTCATCGTCATGAACTGATCGTTGATGAGATCGTTGGCGATCACGCCATCGACGAGCTGACCGAACGAAATTTTGATGGTTTGGCCGGTATACTGGCCTGGTCGCGCCACATAGTTCAGCGACACCCTGTAGGTGCCGGGGGCGGCGACCGCCACGTCCTGATAGGCGATTGTATCTCCGGTGTGGGTGTTGTCGGGGGCAGGAGCGGTCTGTATGAACATCGCGTACTTGCCCACCTCAAGTCCCGTCGCCACCCATGTGCCGAACGGACATCCCAAGCCGACCCTCTCGATATCGTTGACCTCCCACCCCGGATTGTTGTAGTTCTCGAAGTAGGCGTAGGCGCCCCAGACCTGGGAGACGCTGAAAGACCCTTCCTCGAACTCGCCGTTCGTCACCAGCTCTTCAGTCGCGAAGAGGCGCACGTTGTCGTATGCGGTGGCCTTGTCGGCGGAGGACGAGCCGAAGAACTTCAGGCGGTAGGTGCCGGCGGAGAGCACGGCGACGGGACGGGAATAGGGGACGAACGCATCGGAAGCGGGGGAGAGAGTGTCCAGCAGATCGTCCTCCGTGACGTCCGCCTTGTCGCCGCCGATCTTCCCGAAGTAAATCTTCGCCGTCTGGCCGGTGAAATCGTACGCTCCGCTTTTCGGGCGCGCCGCGTAGTCGAACGCCAGCGTGTAGAGGCCGGGAGTCTCGATCGTCACGTCCTGATACGCAAAGCCGTCGGTGCCGGGGTTGGACTGGATGTACATCGCGTACGCGCCAACGTCACGGCCGCCCGCTACCCATGTTCCACTCGCCATGCTGAGGCCGCCCCCGCTAATCGTCCAGCCGGGATTCGAGAATCCTGCCGTATCCGAATACGACCAGTTGCCTGAATTCGCCGTGATCGAACCAGAATCGAAGAAGCCGTTTTCAAGCAGGGTGTCGATCTTGCGCACGCTCACGTTGTCGAACGCCGTGGAACTATCGACCGAGGACGTTCCCGAGAAAAGCAGCCGGTAGGTTCCGGCCGTCTTCACGTCGATCGTGCGGTGGTATGTGGTCAGCGAAGCGTAAGTGGTGGCGGCAAAGGTCGTGAGCACGTTCCTGGTCGGGACCTCGCCGTCCACCACCTGCGAGAACGACACGGTGATGGTCTCCTTGTTAAATTCCGTCTTGCCGCTCTTCGGTCGCGCCACCCACTGGAAGGATATCCGGTAAACTCCCGGGGCCGGCACGGTCACGTCCTGATAGAAGGACGACGAGGTTGAGGCATTGATTGTCTTGAGGCATATCGCGTACGTGCCGATGGGCAGACCGCTCGCGATGTATGTGCCGCTGGCCTTGGCCTTTACGCAGTTCTCGAGCGTCCAGCCGGGAATATTGGCGTTGTTACTGCCTGTGAGACTTTCAAGGTAATTGCCGCTATTGTTTTTGAAAACAGTTCCCGCCTCGAAGTCGCCGTTCGCGACAAGCTCGTAGCTCGGCCACGGATCGTACGCAAGACAGACACGCGCTGCGGCGAAAGTTGCCAATACGCAAATGATGGCCGCGACAGGCGCGGACCGCCTTGATTTCAATGCCTTGAACGACATATCAATGCTCCTTATGTTATAAATCGCCTTCCGGAGAAAACCACCTTCCCCGAACAGCACCACATAATTTAGCATTTTTTTGTTTGCCGTCAAGTGGCAATTTTCCGGATTTTCCGGATATTCCGGAACCTCCGGATCTTCCGGGATTTCCGGATCTTCCGGAACCTCCGGATCTTCCGGGATTTCCGGATCTTCCGGAACCTCCGGATCTTCAATGGGCGCTTGTCAGCAATTCGCCGACCGCGCGCAGGGTCTTGCGGAAGTTCTCCGCCGTGCGCGGAAGCGTGGGACGGAGCGATTCAAGCGGCTTCGCCTTGAGCGCAAGGCGTTCCGCCTCCGCACCTTCCGAGAGCTTCGCCGCGCGGTCGCCGGACGCCACGGCCTTCGCAAGCCGGTCCGCCATCTTTCGCGCATGAGGCGCGTACCAGTGGCGCGCCAGCTCGTACTGGTGGCTGCGGCAGTAGGGGCACGATGCGTTCTCGAAAAGCGTCTTCGAGAAGTTTGGATTCTGAATCTTCTCCACCGCGTCGAGGCGCTGGTACGACTCCCACAGCGAGTAGTCGGTGTGGAGCGCGAGGAGGTCGGCCATCAGGTCGCAGAGTCTCACGACCGTCTCTGCTCGTGCGGCGAGCTGTTTTTGCTGTTGTGCGCTTGCCGCCGCACCGCCCTTCCGCCACGCGGCGATGTCGCGGCAGAGCTCCATCGTGCGAAGTGCAATCAGGCGGTCAAGAACCATGCGCGCAAGGTCGATCGCGTCGCGGCGGACGAAAGCGTCGTTCCACGGCGCATCCGACAGCAGCGCGAACACGGCGCAGGCCTCTTCGACGGGCTTCGTCCACGCGCGTATCCGCTTTTCGCTCGCCTCGGCGTCAAACCCCTTCCCGACGATGAAGCGCCCGTAGTTGCTGCCCCAGGCGCGGAGGTACGACGCCGGAATGGCGGCCTTCCACGCCGCCTTCATGCGTTCGGCGTAGTCGCCGTAGCGGCTTGCGCAGAATTCGTCCAGCACGTCGCCGTGCGGCACGGGCTTCGCGGACCAGGCGTTCGCGGTGAAGAAACGGAGGCCGAGCGTGTCCGTGTGGCTCGATTCCGGCCACAGGATGTAGCCCTTGCAGAACGGGTCGTTCTGGACGATCTTCTGCCGCTCCTCGATGAGCGGGTAGTTGGCCCGGACGTCGAGGGCGTTCTCGTAGGCGAGGAACATGGAGTAGGTGTAGGGGAAATTGCCGACGAGACCCCATTTCGCGAACCAGTTCCCGCTTTTGTGTTCCTGCGGGGCGAGGTCGCCTTCGTAGTCCCAGATGATGTCGCGCTTCGGGTCGAGGCGCGGCAGGAGTGCCTTCACCTCGTCGGGATGCCACGTCAGGTCTTGTCCTTGTAGCACCTGCGCTCGCCGAGGCCGATCGTGTGGAGAAGGCGCGGCTCCGGCGCGCCCTTGCCATAGGTTTCAACCGCCGTCTTGGTCATTTTCCAGTATTCGTCCACCCACTTGTCGTCGCGGATGTTCCACACCTGGGCGTTCGGCACTTGGTAGTTCTTGCCCTTGTTCGCGAGGGGGATGAAGTCGGGCTTCTTCTTCGCGAGGAAGTCCTCGGGCGTGCGCGAGTACCAGTGCGTCATCGTGCCGAAGTCCTCGGGCACCATCAGCCCGCGCGCAAAGGCGTACTTCTGGAGGTTGTCGCGCAGTTTGCCCCGGTACTGGAGGCTCCAGAAGAGCGTGCGGTCGTCGTGGGCGACGCCGGTGCCGGGGAGTGGCTTCGCGGGATCGGGGTAGGTACACGTGTCGGGGAACGTCCGCTGGAAGAGGTCGTCCTGCCCGATGCGGAGCATGAACGTGTTGAGGCGGCGCTTGAGGAGCCAGTCGATTTCCTTTTTCCAGTCGTCCGGGCCCCAGTGCTCGGCCTGGAAGCGCGTAAGGCCGCGATGCGCAAAGTAGCGGATCGCACGGTACTCGAAACGCGCCTCCTCGTGGACGTCGAGGTTCGAGAGGTCGATGGTTTCGCGCTTCGGCACCACGTCGCCGTCCCAGAACCAGTGACAGCCACCGCGCCGCTCGAGGAGGTCGTAGAGACCGTACCACACGCTGCGCAGGTTGGAGCCGGTGATGACGACGGTTTCGGCGGGCAGAGGGCTGCCCGCCCTACCGTGTCCGCCGGCACGGTAGGGCGGTCGCCCCGCGACCGCCGCATTCCCCGACACGATCCGATACGCATCCCTTCCGCGCTTCGACACCTTGGGATCGATGGCGAACTTCACAATCCCGTCGGGCGCGTCCTTGCCGGTGATCTGCCGGTAGTACTTCGCGAACTCAGCGCGCTGCGGCGCGAATTGATCGGCAGCAAGCACCACGCCAAAGCACAGCGTCAACGCGGTGAGAATTGCTTTTTTCATTGTGCAAAGCCCCTTTCTCTCCTGCTATTTGCGCTTGGCGAGCATCTCGTGGTAGTCGGAATAGCCCCCCTCGAACCACGTGGTCTTGCCGTTCGGCTCGAACGCGAGAATGTGCGTCGCGATGCGGTCGAGGAACCAGCGGTCGTGGCTCACCACCATCACGCAGCCGCCAAAGTCCTGAAGACCTTCTTCGAGTGAGCGCAGCGTCGCCACGTCGAGGTCGTTTGTTGGTTCGTCGAGCAGGAGGAGATTACCGCCCGCAGTGAGGAGCTTCGCAAGATGCACGCGGTTACGCTCACCGCCGGAGAGCACGCCAACCTTCTTCTGCTGTTCAGACCCGCGGAAGTTGAAGCGGCTACAGTAGGCGCGGCCGTTCATCATCGTGGTGCCCGCAAGGCGCACGAACTCGCCGCCGCCCGTGATCGCCTCGTACACGGTCTGGTCGGGCTGAAGCTCGGCGCGCGTCTGGTCCACATAGCTGAGCTTCACCGTCTCGCCCACAGTGAGCGTGCCGGAGAGCGGCTTGAGCTCGCCCGTGATGAGCTTGAAAAGCGTCGTCTTGCCGGCGCCGTTCGCGCCAATCACGCCCACGATGCCGCCGCGCGGCAGGTTGAAGCTGAGGTCATTGTAGAGCATGCGCCCGTCAAAGCCCATCGCCACATGCTCCGCGCGCACCACAAGGTCGCCGAGACGCGGACCCGCCGGGATGCGGATCACGAGGTCATCCTCGCGCGTAGAGATTTCCTGCTTCTGCAACTCCTCGTAACGCTTCACACGCGCCTGCGCCTTCGCGTGGCGTCCGGACGGATTCGTCTGGATCCACTTCAATTCGTTCTCAATGAGTTTCTGGCGGCTCTTCTCCGCCTTCGCCTCGCGGGCGAGCATCGCCTCCTTCTGCTTCAGCCACTCCTCGTAGTTGCCCTTGTAGGGATAGCAAATGCCGTGGTCGAGCTCGAGGATCCAGTCGGTCACGTCGCTCAGGAAGTAGCGGTCGTGCGTGACAACGATGAGCGTGCCCTTGAAGTCCTTGAGGTACGCTTCAAGACGGAACGTCGTTTCGGCGTCGAGGTGGTTCGTGGGCTCATCGAGGAGCAGCACATCCGGCTCCTGCAGGAGCAAGCGCGCAATCGCCACGCGGCGACGTTCGCCGCCGGAGAGCACCGCCACCTTTTGATCGTCCGGCGGACACCCCATGTCCACCATCGCCATCTCCACTTTGTGTTCGACATTCCAAAGATCCTTCGCGTCGATGATCGCCTGGAGGCGCTCCATCTCGGCGGCGGCCTTCGGGTCGTCGAGGTTGCAGCAGAGGTCCTCGTAGCGTTCGACCATAGCCTTCGCCTCGGCGACGCCCTCCTCCACGACCTCGCCCACGGTCTTGGAATCGTCGAGCTCCGGCTCCTGTGGCAGGTAGCCCACCTTTGTCCCCTTCGCTACCTGGCATGTGCCGAGGATGTCCGTATCAAGGCCAGCTAGAATCTTCAGCAACGACGACTTGCCCGCTCCGTTCCCGCCGATCACGCCGATATGCGCGCCGTAGAAGAAGCTCAGGCACACGTCCTTCAGGATCGTCTTGGTACCGACCTGCTTCGTCACGTCAATGAGTGAAAACTGGTATTCTCCGGCCATCTTTCCGATTCCTCTCTTTATGCTCTTAACTCTCGCTCGTTGCTTTCGCTACTTGGAGATTCGGAGTTCTGGAGTTTTTGAGACTTCTTGAAATTTTATCTCAATCTCCCATTCTCATAAACTCCTAAACTCCCAGCAGCGAAAGCAAAAAGAATTTTGTGATTGATTATCATTTTACCGATGCCAAGAATGCCGTGGCGTCGGCAACTGCGCGGTCCGTGAGCGCCGTCAGGCACCAGCTCTGCATGTAGTTGTAGGTGTTGCGCGTGTAGCCGGCAAGTCCAATGAAGAAGAGCGGACTCCACACGACGTTGTCGTACTTCTGCGAATAGTCGCGCGTGAAGGCCACGCGGCCGGTCTTGTTGTCGTAGATGCGCAGCTTGGCCGTCCATGTCTGGACGGAGTACTCAGCCGACAGCACGGAGCACAGCATCCACACCCACTCCAGACTCCGCTCGTCGTCCGTGATGAACGGTCCACCGAACGTCACGTCCACGTTGTAGTCCGTCGGCCCCGTGCGAAGCAGGAAGCCGCTGTCCTCAAACAGGTTGCGCGCCCGCGTTTGGAACACGTCCGTCTTCTCGATCTTCGGTATGAGCGTCTCGGTGGTGGCCGTCTCGTAATGACCGGGATACCAGCCACGGCGTCCGCGCCTACCCCACACAGGACCGCCCTCCACGTAGTAGGTCTGGTGTCCGTAAACCGGGATGTATTCCGTGATGGTTGCGGCAAAGCCGCTCAGCGCAATCGTGATGTCCTTGCCCTTAGGCGCAGCAGACGTCTGCACCTGCACCGGTTCGGTCTCGTGCCAGGTGAAGCACCCGCACATCGCGAGCGTGCACGCGCACGCTAACATCATTTGAATCTTCTTCATGTCATTTTACTCCTGTTTGCTTGGTTTGACGATCAATGAGGCGCACCTCGTTGGTTGCGCCTATTTGCAGATAGGCTGCGCGGCATTGCGAAACTGACAAGTCGGGAAACGCCCGCCCTTCCCGCGCAACCTCCACGGCGTCTTCGCCGTCCTCTTCGAGAAACGTGCGCTCCACCGCGCTCCAGACGTCAAGCGGATCGCACGCCTGGGCCGCGCGCAAGGTCTTTGAGGCCGCGGGGAATTTCTTCTCCTGCCGCAGCGCGTACGCCTGCGCCACAAGCCTCTTCGCCTCTGCAAGGGGTACAGCAGCCGCCGCCGCATCCGCCGCCCGCGCGACCACGCGCACTCGCGCGTTCGTGGCGCACGTGTTCGTAACTGCGCACGGACTCGATTCAAACGGCCACAGACGTCCATCCAGCGCGAAGGAACCACCCCGCTCGCGGCTTATGCCGAGACGCCACGGAGTGCCGTTCGTCGGCACCGTCCCGCCGATCCACACGTCGTGTACGCGCGAACGCCGTCTGCGCACGATGCGCCAGTCCACGTTCGTGCAAACGGCGGCAATAGACTCGGCAGTCGGCCCGCGCGGCGTCCACGTGGCCTCGAACACGCCCGCAAGCGCCGGCTCCACAACATCGCGGCAGTAATCCGCCATGTCATCCGCACACGCGATGACAGCACAAGACACGGCCAATAACAATAACTTCATCTTTTCCATGGCGCGAATTATACCACATTTCCTTGCCCTTGTGTGGCAACATTCGCGGGGCACGGGCCGGTGCGGTCGCAACACGCGCAATCTTCCCGCACAAGGGCGCAGGCGAAGGCGCCGTCGTGGTCCGTTTCAAACGGCACGGATTCATAGCGACCAACTTCTTTGAAATCGGGATGGGCCACAAGGAACGCCGCAATCTGCTCCGCGTTCTCCTCGGGCTCGTTCGAGCAGGTGGAGTAGACAAGGCGTCCGCCCGGCTTCACGTGCGCCGCAGCCGCCTCGAGGATTTCCTTCTGGAGCGCAACGAGCTGCGCGAGGTGGTCCTCGTTCCAGCGCCAACGGGCGTCGGGACGCCGACGGATCACGCCCGTATTCGAACAAGGGACGTCCACGAGCACGCGGTCGAAGAGCGCACCGTCCTCCACCTTTTGCACCGCCGTGACGTTGTCGAGTTTCATCCGCGCAAGGTTTTCCTTGAGGCGCGCGAGGCGTTTCGGGTTTACCTCCTGGGCCACGATTAGGTCGCGACAAGCGCGACCCTCCCCCATGCGCCACGCGATCTGCACGGTCTTGCCTCCCGGCGCCGCGCAGAAATCTAGCACAGATAACCCCTCTACTGGGACAACGGGCATCTTGCCCGTTGAAACATCGAGGAGCTCCACGACGCCCGCCGTGGCGGGGTCCTGCACGATGAACGCGCCCTCCTCAAAACCAGGCTGGTCTGCCACCCGTTCGCCGCGCGGCAGCTTCTCGAACGAACCCGGACGCGCAATCCATGTCTCGGCGGGCGTGTTGTGCCAGCGCGCGAGCTTCTCCGCACCCTCCGCGCCGTAACGCGCCGTCCAGCGCGCGACAAGCGCGTTAGGATACGACTCGCGTTCTGCGAGCGGCGCGGCGGCGAGCTTCGCCTCGAACTCGGCGCGCCGGCGGAGGAGGTTGCGCAACACTCCGTTCACCACGCGGTCGAGACGCTTGGAGCGGTCGCCCATCTTCGCGGCGGCGACGGTCTCGTTCACGGCGGCGAAGTCCGGCACGTCCGGCATGTAGAGGATCTGCGCCGCGCCCACGAGCACGAGCGCCTCGAGCTCGCCCTTCGGCCAGGTCTTCATCAAGCGGACGGAACCGGCGCACCGTGGTGTAGACGACGTCCTGCACGAACGCGCGGTCCGAGCCGTCCTTCGGCAGCAGCTCGTTCGGGAACTCATGCGTCGCGAGCCAGCGGGCGACGATGAAGGCGGCTGTGCGGCGGCTGTTCACGAGAGGACGATCTCCTCCGTGTCAGCGGGCGCATTGGATGCCCAATCTGTGGATATGGCGTGCATGTTTTCTATCTCGTTAGCCGAAACGCCACTATTTTACCATATTTACGGCTGGGTTGCCGTCCTTTTCTCGCCGACATTACAATTTGGTCACGTACTGGACAAACCGCACCGCGTTTTTGTAAAATATGCGCCACTTTTCCGGGACGGGTGTGCCCCGACACCGGGGAAGAGACATTTCTGTAAGGACAAACAAGAGGAAAAACATGCTCAAGGTTGACAACCTGAAGAAGCGCTTCGGCGATTTCGAGGCGGTAAAAGGGATTTCCTTTGCCGTCGAGAAAGGCGAGGTGCTAGGCTTCCTGGGCCCGAACGGCGCGGGAAAATCAACAACGATGCGGATGATCACGGGCTTTATCCCGCCCACGTCCGGCACGGCCTCGATATGCGGCCATGACATCATCAAGGACCCGATCGCCGCGAAGGCGTGTCTCGGCTACCTGCCCGAGAACGCGCCCAGCTACCGCGCGATGACGGTGACGGAGTTCCTCACCTTCGTCGCGCGCATCCGCGGCTTCCATGGAAAGGCCGCGCGCGCGAAGGTCGATGCGGCCCTCGAGAAGGCGCGCCTAACAAACGTCGCGCGCCAGACGATCGACACACTCTCCAAGGGCTACCGCCAGCGCACGTGCTTCGCGCAGGCCATCCTGCACGACCCGCAGGTGCTCATCATGGACGAGCCCACCGACGGACTCGACCCCAACCAGAAGTTCGTCGTGCGCGAGATGATCAAGGAAATGGCCGCCGAAAAGGCGATCATCATCTCCACCCACATCCTCGAGGAAGTGGACGCGGTGTGCACGCGCGCGCTCATCATCGCCCAGGGCGAGATCAAGGCCGACGGCACGCCGGACGAACTCCGCGCAAAGGATCCGAGCGGAAAGCTCGACGTCGTCTTCCACAACCTCACGATGGGAAAGGAGGGTAACTGATCATGTGCCCCTGCAAAACTCTGTCTGTATTCCGGCGCGAGTTCAAGAGCTACTTCGACTCGCCCGTCGCCTACGTGTTCCTCGTGGCCTTCCTGGTCCTCGTGGGATTCCTCACGTTCGGCTTCTCAAACTACTATGAGCGCGGACAGGCCGTCCTCACGCCCTTCTTCATCTGGCACCCGTGGGTGTACCTCCTGCTCGTGCCGGCCGCGACGATGGGCCTGTGGGCGGAGGAGCGCCGCAACGGAACGATCGAGCTGCTGCTCACCATGCCGATTACGCTCACCGAGGCGCTGCTTGGCAAGTTCCTTGCCGCATGGACATTCATCGGGGTGGGCCTTGCGCTGACGTTCCCGATCCTGATCACCACGTCCTACCTCGGCAACCCGGACTGGGGCGCGGTGATCTGCGGCTACGTGGGGAGCTTCTTCCTCGCCGGCGCCGCCACGGCGATCGGCGTGTTCGCCTCGTCGCTCTCGCGCAGCCAGGTCATCGGCTTCGTGGTGGCCCTCGCGATCCTGTTCACGCTGCTGATCATCGGTTTCGACCCGGTGCTGGGCGCGATTGCCGGATGGGGCGTGCCGACCTACGTGACCGACGCCCTGTCGTCCTGCTCACTCCTCAAGCACTACATGTCACTCGGCCGCGGCGTGCTGGACTTCGCAGACGTCGGATACTACGTCGGCATGATCGTGTTCATGCTCGCCGCCGCGCAGTACGTCACCGACTGCCGCAAGGCCTCGTAAGAAAGGATTCACAGAGATGAAGAACAAGAAAGTCTTCGGCCTCGCCGTGCTCGCAATGATCCTCGTGATCGTGGGCGCCGCGAACTACATCCTCTCCGCGCTCTCCGCGCGCGTGGACCTCACCGCCGAGCAGCTCTACACGCTCTCGCCCGGTTCCAAGGCTGCCCTCGCCAAGCTCGACCAGAAGGTCACGCTGAAGTTCTTCTTCAGCGAAAGCGCCAAGGACATGCCCCCTTCTCTCAAGACCTACGCAGAGCAGGTGCGCGACCTCCTCGGGGAGTACGAGCGCGCCGGCAACGGCAACGTGGTCATCGAGACCTACGACCCGAAACAGGACTCCGACGAGGAGGAATGGGCCGTCAAGTACGGCATTGAGCCGCAGCAGGCCAACCCCTTCGGCGCGCCGATCTACTTCGGCCTCGTCGTCACGTGCGGCACGCAGGAGCAGACCATCCCCGGCTTCGACCCGCGCATGGAGTCGACGCTCGAGTACGAGATCACGCGCCACATCACCCGCGCCGTATGGCCGGAGCGCCCCGTCGTGGGCGTTCTCTCGTCCATCCCCGGCGTGCTGGGCGAGCAGATGAACCCGATGATGATGCAGATGCGTCAGCGTCCCTCGCGCGGCTGGGTGGCGTTCTCCGAACTGAAGAAGGACTACGACGTGCGCGAGATCGCGAAGGACGCCGAGTCCATCGACCCCGACGTGAAGGCGCTCGTCGTCCTTCACCCCAAGGACCTCTCGGAGAAGACGCTCTTCGCCATCGACCAGTTCGTGATCAAGGGCGGACGCCTCATCGCGTGCGTCGACCCGTTCAGCTTCAAGGACTTCCAGGCGAACGCGCAGCAACAGAACCCGATGATGCAGCAGATGGGCGGACAGGCCGGTCCCTCCACCCTCGGCAAGCTCTTCGACACTTGGGGCATCTCCTTCGACACGAAGAAATGCGTCGCCGACGACAAGGCTGCGGTCCAGATGCGCGGACGCGGCGGCGCCGTCGTGACTGACGCCACCGTGCTCGACCTCGGCAAGGCGAACTTCGAGAAGGACGTGCTCACCGCGGGAATCTCCCAGATGATATTCCCCTACGCAGGCGCGCTTTCGTTCAAGCCCACTGACGGACTTACCTTCACGCCGATCATCTGCACCTCCACCAACAGCGCCTGCCTCGTCGACGCCACATACCTCCAGATGGGCCCCGAGGCGATCCGCGGCCAGATCAATCCAGACGGCGTGCGCCGCACGCTCGCCGGCCGCCTCACCGGCAAGTTCAAGACCGCGTTCCCGAAGGGACCGGACTGGACCGAAGGCTCCACCAACGCCGTTCCCAAGGTCGTCGCCGCCAGCGAGAAGGAGAACTCGGTGTTCCTGTTCGCAGACGCCGACTTCCTCTCCGACGACGCCTGCGTGCAGGTGGTCGACACGCTCTTCGGCCAGCAGGCCGTCCTGCGCGGCGACAACCTCGCCCTATTCGCGAACATCGTCGAGCAGTTCGCCGGACGCGAGGAGCTGATCGGCCTGCGCTCGCGCGGTCCGTCCGACCGCCCGTTCGAGGTCGTGCGCGAACTCCGCGCCGAGGCGGAGAAGAAGTTCCGCGCCAAGGCCGAGGACCTCCAGAAGAAGTTCAACGAGACGAACAAGAAGCTCAACGACCTCCTCCAGGGCAAGCACGGCAAGGACCGCCAGCTCGTCTCGCGCGAGCTCGAAAACGCCATCGGCGAGGCCCGCCGCGAAAAGGCGAAGACCCAGAAGGAGCTCAAGAACGTCCGCAAGGAGCTGAACGCAGACATCGAGAACCTCGGCTTCAAGCTGAAGGTGATCAACATCTGCCTCATGCCGTTGCTGGTTATCCTCTTCGGCATCATCCGCGCCCTTTTCCGTCGCAGACGGTAACGGAGCCACGCTGATGATTCAACAATCGCAAAGGAAATAGACATGAAAAAACTTTTCTTTCTAGTGATCGTCGCCGCAGCGCTTGTCGGAGCGGCATTCCTGCTCAAGGGCCGTTCGCAAAAGACGCCCAACCTCGTAGGACGCAAGATCCTCCCAGCCTTCAACGTCTCTGACGTTGCCCGCATGGAGATTGGCGGCACGAAACCCATCACGCTCTCCTCTGCCGAGGGGACGGGATGGACGGTTGACGCCCTCCACGCCTATCCCGCCGACGCCAACAAGATCAAGGAGGCTCTATTCAAGTTGAAGGAGCTCAAGGCCGGACAGCCAGCCTCCGGCATCTCGAACGCCGCCCCCACCACCGTCGTCCTCAAGGACGCCGGTGGCAAGGAGCTTGCGAAGCTCACCATGGGCGAGCAGCACCGCAGCGCGCCGCGTGGCGAGATGGCCCAGTTCGGAGGAGGCGGCTACCCAGACGGACGCTACGTGACGCTCGAAGGCACGACCGTTGTCGTGAACGACGCGCTCAGTGAATTCGACGGCGACCCC
Organism: uncultured bacterium; assembly: GCA_902779075.1. Next base: position 17,511 of record CACZAK010000154.1, read on the forward strand.
AAGAAATGGGTCGACACGAAGATCGGCGGAATCACCGCGAGCGACGTCACGGCTGTCACCTACACTAAAGGCAAGGAGTCCGTCAAGCTCACCCGCAAGAACGGTACGTGGAACCTCGAAGGTCTCGGCCCGAAGGAGGAACTCGATACGTCTAAGACGTACTCGCTGGACTCCGCGCTCTCCTACCTGAACTTCTCGGACGTCGTCGATCCGAAGAAGACAGAGGCGGAACTCGGATTCGCAACAGGTGCGGTCTACACGGCCACCCTGAAGAACGGCATCACCTACACAGCCAAGATCGGCAACAAGATCGGCTCCGACAACGCGTTCAAGGTGTCCGCCGCCTTCAAGGCCGTCGGCACAAACGCCACCGAGAACGCGGCCTGCGAGAAGACGGTTAAGGACTTCAACGACAACGTCGGAAAGTGGACGTATACGATCTCGTCCTATTCCGCCGAGTCTATGTCCAAGACCCGCAAGGACCTCGTAAAGGCCAAGGAAGAACCGAAGAAGGAAGAAGCCAAGCCCGCACCCGCTCCGGCACCGAAACCTGCGGCCAAGCCCGCACCCGCTCCGGCACCGAAACCTGCGGCCAAACCTGCGCCCGCTCCTGCCCCGAAACCTGCGGCCAAACCTGCGCCCGCTCCGGCGGCTAAACCCGCCCCTGCGCCTACGGCCAAACCTGCGGCTAAACCCGCCCCTGCGCCTACGGCCAAACCTGCGGCTAAACCCGCCCCTGCTCCGGCGGCTAAACCCGCCCCCGCTCCGGCGCCGAAAAAATGATTCCCCAACGGGAGAGGCCGCGCTTGTCGCGGCCTAACGGAGAGCCGCCATTTGGCGGCTCTTCTTGTTTTCGCATTTTCCCTTTTTCGCGTTTTGATTGGCTTACATCATTTGAGGTAGTTGCCATCTACCATTGACGCACGTTCGTTGCTTTCGCTATTGGGAGTTTTGGAGTCTTGGAGTTATTGAGACATTTTGGAGGTATGCTCCCAGTCTCCTAAACTCTTAACCTCCCAATAGCGAAAGCAAGAAAGGTTTTGCAACTAGTTCACGCAAGCGCCGCCGTGGCTAGAATGGCGCCGTCTGACTGGCGACGGATGGCGTGGAGAGTTTTGTCTTCGGCAACGCAAAACTCCGACGCAAGGCTTTCACCCGCCTTCGCCGCCTGCCGGAATACGATATCCATTTCCATTGGTAGGGCGGTCGCCCCGCGACCGCCGCATTTTACACTTTCCACTTTACACGTTTCACTCTCCAACATCCACTCCACGTAATGCACGTTGTTCACATGGTCGTTGAAGTCGAGGTCGCTGTGGCGCGTGAGTATCTCAACGCTTCCATCTACGGACGGTAGGCGCGCGAACTTACCGCCGATGTCGGGCAACTCGAAATCGGGCGTTCCCGCAGGCACGAGGTCCGCGAACGTTTCAGGCAGCTTCGCGATCTTCTGCGCCGCCATATCTACGTACAGCCATTCAGATGACGCGCGGAAAAGTTCCGCACCCTTCTCGTCTAACCCCAGAAAACAGCGCTTGGCGATGAGCCGTCCCTTCACGCCGCTCGGCCACGTCCGCACCGTGATCGTCTCGCCCCACGGCACGTAGCGCTGCACGCTCACCCGCAGACGCGAGAGCATCCATGTGAGCCCTTCACTCTGAAGGGCCTGGATGCCCCAGCCGAGACGCGCCGCGCTGATTCCCGCCGCCTCCTGCATGTAGTTGCACAGCGTCGGCAACGTAACGTGGTTCGTAATGCCAGCCTCGTACGACCGCACCGTAAACGCCACGTCCGACGCATTTGCGATTTGTCCATTCATTTCCATTCCTCAATCACCTCCCAATGTCCGCCCTTGTCCGGTCCCACGCGACGGAGCCGTCCCAGTTCTGCCGGTCACGCGGGACGCGTGACCCAACCCACGGCGCATGGCCGTCGGCGCATATCGTGATGAAATACCATGCCGACGACACGTCGATCGACAGCGGCCCGCGATGGTTCAACCGCTTCCGAGCTGGTAGGGTCACGCGTCCCGCGTGACCGTTATCGTGTCGGCAACCAGCCTCGCTCGTATCTTGTATGGGTACGGTTGTTGTACGGAATGGCGTCTCGTTGTACGGGTGTTGTACGGGTGTTGTACGGGTTCTGATTTGAGGATGTTTTACAGTATCATTTACAGTATCACCCCCTACGTTATTGTCCACTTTATTGTCACCCCTAGCGTTATTGTCCACTTTATTGTCTACTTTATTGTCACCCCATGCTTCTAGATCGATTCTAGACCGATATCCAGTTTCTAGTTCCGCATTGAAACTTTCTGCCGCATATCGACTTTTCTCCACCGCAATGGTAGTCCCGCCATCTGTGTGGCAAAACGTGATCGCATAACGCCTCGTCATGTCAACGTTCATGGCACGATCTCCCAATGTCCGCCTTTTTTGGGTCCAACACGGCGGATAAAACCCTTTTGTACAAGGGTTGCTGTCGCTTTACGAATGGTGGTCTTTGATAATCCCAACTTTGATTCAAGCCCGCGATGCGTCATTGATATATCTTCGCACATAGCTTTATAAACTTGCCTCACCGCTGCCGTAAGTCCCTGCAAGTCTGCGGTTTCTTTTTGGGGCACTTTTGGGGCACTTCTGGGGCACTTCTGGGGCACTTCTGGGGCACTTCTGGGGCACTTCTGGTCGGGTTCCGCACCGTTTTCTGGTCGGGTTACAGTACCATTTACAGTATCATTTTCGGTATCATCATCGGTAGTGACGACAATAACTGTCCTATCCGGGTCGTAGGACTCGGTGATTTTGGGCTCGGCGTAGCCATATTTCTTCCAGAGGCCATGCAGGTTCGCGAGGCCCATTCCAGAACGCTCACCGATATCAACCAACGCGAAGATGTTGAAGATCGCGGTGTTACGCGCGTCGCTTGTTCCGCCAGCTACGGCAACGGACTTGCTGATGCGCATCGTGCCTGGATTTGAAAAGGTAATCGTGCGGAAGTGCTTCTCCACGACAATCCCGCGCCGTCCGTGGTAGTCGGCATGAATGAGCGCATTGGCGAGGACTTCGCGTAGGGCTTTGTGTACGGGCGTGTCGTCGATGCGCGTGATGCCGTCGGCGGCGATCTTGAACGGTATCTTGACGTCCCCGGTCACGCGGTCGTGTATCTTGAAGAAGAAGTCGTAGATGTTGCCGCTCCATGTCGCATCGTGCGCGGCCACGCGGTCGTTCCAGCGCGTCTCGTTCGACAGCCGCTCGCGGTAGTCGAGAAAGTAGTCGGGCAACACGCGCATGATGGTCACGAAGTCGCCGAAGCAGACGAGTCCCGCGAGCGTTGGATGGACTTTCCCGTCCGGACATTGCCTTGCCGCGCCAATCTTCGTGAGAAACTCATCGTCTGGCAAGTCGTTCCACACATGGCCAACCTTGAAATTGGAGAATCTTCCACGATACCGGCGGATCGTCTCCGCATTCAGATCCGACACCAGCAGCTCGTCCAGAACGCACATGTCGGCCGTCTCCGCGCACTGGTCGCGGAGCATCGCCTTGACTGCCTCGCGCGAGCAATGGTAGTCACCCTCGCCGTTGCGGCGGAACGTCCCCTTGAACACGTCCTCGCCGACATACACCGGCCTGGCCTCACGCGGCGCACGCGGCACCTCGATGACGACCACCATCTTGCGGCCGCATTTCACCGGATAAACGTAATGCCCGAAGAAGATACTGTAGCTGACCTTCTCGGAATTATTCGCAGCAGACCAAAAATCGTCGATCAGCTTGTGCGCGTCGGACACGCCCTCGATCGAATACGTCTTGTTCTCCCCCTCGCGGATCCCCAAAATGATCGTCCCGCCGTCCGTGTTGCAGAAAGCGCTGTACGTCTCCCAGAGGTTGTCGGGCAATTCGGACGACGCACGTTTGAACTCAACGCGCTCGTCTTCCTTTTTTCCGATTAGACTGCGAATATGTGATTCCGTCAATTTCATGATTCCACACACGTGAAAGTCACATCACCTCTAGGAGGGTACCGATAAAATACCTTTCTGCCCGCGACAAGGCTATGCGAAACGACGGGAGGCGGCGTTCCAGTTGAGATGGCCGCCAACGACCGCCTTGACGTAATCGGCGCGGACGTTCTGCCAGTCGAGGTAGTAGGCGTGCTCCCACACGTCCACCACCAGGAGCGGCTTTACGCCCGGTCGCACGATCGGCGTCTCAGCGTTGGGCGTGCTTTCCACGGACACCTTCCCGCCCACGGCGACAAGCCACCCCCAGCCGCTGCCAAAGCGCTTTATGGCCGCATCCGCAAGAGCGTCCTTGCAGGCGTCAAACGAACCGAACTCGGATTCGATCGCCGCGAGCAGCGCAGCTGACGGCGCGCCGCCCTTCCCCGCAGGCGCGAGCGAGTTCCAGTAGAACGTGTGGTTCCACGTCTGAGCCGCGTTGTTGAAGATCGCCGCATCGCCCCGTGCGGCCGCGGTGCGGATGATTTCCTCTAACGTACGTCCCTCGTACTGCGTTCCGGCGATGAGTCCGTTCAACGTCTTCACATATCCAGCATGGTGCTTCCCGTAGTGAAACGACACCGTCCTCGCCGAAATCGTCGGCGCAAGGGCGTCCTCTGCGTAGGGAAGCGCTTCAAGCGTGATTTCCTTCATCTTTGTTTCTCCTTTTGCGGCAATGGCGATTCCCGACGCGACGGCGCCTGCCGCCACGCCGATGAACCGGCGCCTTGCCATTTTGTTCTGACTTAGCATTTTCATAAAAGATCCTCCGCCGTCGGCAGTGCCTTCTGCGGTTATATTCGCCAATCTCGCGACGGCAACAGTATACCACATTTTCCCCTGTTCTGCGGCCACAAGACAATCCTCCTGCAAGATCGCGATCAAACACAAAACGGCGCGGGGTAGTTGCGGTACGCGCGCGGGAATGGTATACTATTCGGCCATGCAAGAACAGAGCAACAAGTTTAACAACCCGCGGGCGGGCGCCATCGGCGCCGTCCTGCTGTATCTCATACTCGGCTGCGCGCTCGTGGCCCTGTTCTGCTGGCGCGTGGCCTCCACGTCGCGGCAGGAGAATGCCCCCGCTGCGGCCCCGCAGACGGAACAGTAACAAGAGAAGAGAACCAGAATGGACATGCATCCCTACAGAACCCACACCTGCAACCAGCTCCGCAAGGAGGACGCCGGCAAGACCGTGCGCCTCTCCGGCTGGATGTTCCGCCTGCGCGACCACGGCGGCATCCTCTTCGTGGACCTGCGCGACCACTACGGCATCACCCAGATCGTCGTGCACCCGAGCCGCAGCTTCTTCGGCCTCGTGGAGAAGGCGCACCTCGAGAGCGTCATCACCGTGACGGGCGAGGTGAAGCTCCGCGACCCCGAGACGATCAACCACGACCTCCCCACCGGCGAGGTCGAGATCGAGGCGAACGAGCTCGTAATGGAGGGCGCCTCCGGCGTCACGCCGCTCTACATTCCGGACGACAAGGCCGAGGAGAGCGAGGAGATGCGCCTCAAGTACCGCTTCCTCGACCTCCGCCGCGAGAAGCTTCACAACAACATCATCCTGCGCTCGCAGGTGATCCGCTTCCTGCGCGAGCAGATGTGGGCCAAGGGCTTCAACGAGTACCAGACGCCCATCCTCACGGCCTCCTCGCCCGAGGGCGCGCGCGACTACCTCGTGCCGAGCCGCATCCACCGCGGCATGTTCTACGCCCTCCCGCAGGCGCCGCAGATGTTCAAGCAGCTCCTCATGGTGAGCGGCTTCGACA
>CACZAK010000155.1 GCA_902779075.1 uncultured bacterium
TTTGCTGGCGATCTGCCATAGTCCGCTCTGGTCGGCCGGACGCACACCGGATGTGTAGTAGGACTGGTCCATTGAGCCAATCTGGCCGTCGCTGATACCGTTGGACAGTTCGCCGAGAGAAGTCATTTCGATAAATCGCTGGGCGTAGTAATTGTCCATGTCTACAGTTTGTTCCTCATAGAGGGCCAGGGCGGCAATGTGGTGCCGACCAAAAGTCCGGTCGAAATTGACGGAGCCCTGAAAAAGGTTGTTCTGGCTGAAACGGTTGGAGCGCCTGATGGAGTTCAGTTCCGGCTGGTCGTCCTTGCCGCCATAAACCGACGGTATGAATTCATTGGTGTCCAAACTGTAGGTGTACAAGGTATAGGAGCGTTTGAGTTCCTTGCTGTCCCAGTTGGTATAGTCATAGGAATAGGATACTTTGGCCTCCAGTCCCTTGATCCAGGGAATCTGCCAGGTCAGAGCGCCGGTTGCCTGGAAAAGACGCTGGTGCAGCCGTTTATAGCCGCTTATGTCCGAGTCCGTGATGGCGAGCGGGTTGTAGACAATGAAACACTTCCCGACGCAGAGCAACTTAAAGGGCTTCCCACATGGTTGAACCACAGGCCCATTTTGGCCTGCGATTATCAAGAGCTGAACAAGACCGTCGTTGACCGGGATTACGATGACGCGAAGTTCATCTCTGTCGGGCGGGCGCAGTACGACAACGACGATCTTTCAGTAAAGATGTTCCGATGGAGCGGGAAACGTTGGTCCCGTCAGAGTGAAGAAGTCCCGATCCAGCGGTTGCCGTTTATGATGGCAATGATGCTGAACGCGATCTATCGTGTCCAGCACAAGAATCAAAAGCGATTCAAGTCGGACATGGACGAGCGTCTTGTGATGCCGGAGGATCTGGACTTCATGGGCGATTGCTTTGACGCGTACAAGGAACTGATCAACCGAGGCCTTAAGGAGGTCAAAGACCTCATAAACCGCATCGACATTGATTGAAAGAGAAAACGTTGAGGAGTTCAATCATGGCGATGTCGCAGAGAGACAACACCATCGAAGAGCTGAAGCTCCTGGACGCACTTCTCGAATACGCCGTCGCGCACGGCGAGACGGACGAGGCTGAACGCATCCGCGCAGAGCTTCGCAGAATGGCGGATTGTGTATGAATAAGGCGGAGGGTTTAACCCCTCCGCCATAAGTGTCCAGCCGTCTTGCGTTAGAACGAGCTTGGTATCTTCGTCGACAGACCAAGGTCTGGGATGCTCACGCAATTCCCATCACAGGAGAAGCGATGAAGCCTTGGCGAACCTTTCTCCGCACCGCGAAGAATCCAGTCGTAGGCCATGTCATAATCGTCAAAGCAGTCCTTTGAGATCACGTGTCCGTTTGACGCGTCAGTCCAGTCCAAGAGAATTGGATCTACACTCTCCCCGCACCCCGATTCGGTGATCATGCGATTGGGACCGTGATCGTTGAGAAGACCGTTGAGGTAATTGTACACGCCCGTCATCCCCTTGTACTTCAGCCATCCGAAAAGAGAATAGTCGACGTACAGACGAATCGGTATGGAATTGTCGTGCATGAGGTTGACAATTCCTTTGAGCGCAAGCCCATTCGTGACCGCCGTCTCTTCGTCGCAGACCGTATTGGAAACATCGACGTGTACGCCATGCTTACGTGCATCTGCAAGGACTGCGTCCTGATTGACCATCTCCGGCGGCAAATGTTTGAGCGGATACTGCTCGATGTTCCAGCCACTTGCCACAAGGTCGTTCAATGGAATGTCGGTGCCATTGAGCGTGACACGTTTGCGTCCCCAGAAACGAGCCTTCTGCGTCGCGTCCATGCCATGTTCAACGCAAAGGTTGAACGTGTCATCAGCCATCGCGGCAATTGGTATGGGTTTGCCAGTTTGGACTGCGATGGACAACTCGTTGTCTTTAAGCCAGTGTTGCCCATCATGGACCTCCATCTTGACCGCCGTCTTATTATTGAAGTGGTCAAAATGATAGAACAACTTGAACGAGAACGAAGGTGTCATTTTTCACCTCCTATCACAATGGCCTCTTGAGTCACCCGACCTGTTTCAGGGTCGATCCTGTGAAGGACGGTGATAACACCGTCTGCATCTGCCGAAGGCATCTCTGCCTCTGACGAGTATGATTCTTGTTTCATGTGTTTCCTGTCTCCCGTCCCGCATTTACGTTTTGTCGCGGTGCAGCCGGGTTGTTTCCCTTGATGGGACGGGAGCCGAATCACGACTTGAAATTACAGATCACAGTAAAAGTATCAGAAGAGTTCAGTGGATGAACTCACAGGAATAGATCAGAAGATCAGAGATATGATCTTATCAGTAACAGTAGAACAGAAGATCAGAGATATGATCTAACAGTAGCAGCAATAACAGTATATTCACAATCGGGCGCGCTCAATACGGAGGACGGCAGTTCCGTCGCGGTTTCAGGCCTCGCAGTAGCCCAGGGTGCTGAAACGTCGTATATTATACCACAAGCAGCCGTTCGGATGCAATGGGGTCATGTCGCCACAAAAATATCGCCTCCTTTCGGTCCGTGCTCTACGCGCAAATCGCCGCGTGCGATGAGTGTTTCAAGGACTCGCTTGAGTTCTTCTTTCTCCATACTGACAAAGCGCAGAATGTTGCGATACGAAAGGCTACCGCCCTTGGCAGTGATCCTCTGCATGACACGCTTCATCTGCCGATCGAACTCGCCGTCGTAGGCGTAGAGCCCGGCCATAAAAAGCATTCGTCTCGTCGCGTGGAATACGAGCGTGTGCGCCCACACGATGTCATCCTCCTTGATGACCGGCGCATTTGCGTTCGCGGAGATTGCGCGAACGAGAGCGAACTTGGAAACTTTTTCAGCAGCACGCGCCCAGAGGGCGAGAGCGCACTCGTTCGCATTCGAGGACTGCTCGTACTTCGCGTACAATGCGTCCGCCTCCGTGCGCACGTCCTTAAGGAGAAGCTTGGCTTTCGCCTCCATCGGCACTGTGCGAGGTTGCGGGAACTCGGAGAAGAGCGCATTCTCGTGGCCAATCCTGATGAGGTCGGTGATATCCGATAGTACGCGCTCCGGGAACTCTTCGGCGACTGCGTTGTTGTTCGCCTCGCCGCGCTTGCCAGCTTCGAGCACGAGGCAGCGTGCGAGCAGTCCGTTCGCCATGACGCGCTCGGAGAGCGATGCGTAGAAGAACTTGGGGACCGCCGTCCCGAGGAAAGTCAGGTGCGGCTGAATGATGCAAGAGGAACTCGCCTGCTGCCCGCGCTGCAGGGCCTTCTTGCGCATGATGTGAACGCTGTTCGACTCGGAGTACATCCGCAGCAGCATTGAGTTGATCATCTCCGCCCGCGTGTCCTTCATCTTGACCGTGTTGAAGAGCGTGTCGGCCTCGTCGATCTGGTAGAACATGCACGGATTCGACAGGAAGGAATCCTCCAGGCCCTCGCCGGAGGCGAAGTAATCGCCCATCTCCGATGCAAACCCTTTGAGCGCTGCGAGCGAAACATTCACACCGCGAGGATGCTGCTTGCCCGTGCCGGAAGCCGCGAGCGAAAGGAAGTAAAGATTCGGGCGTGTGTCAAACTCGTCCTTGTACTTGCGTCCCGCGAGATGGCCGAGGAGAGCGAACGCCCCCGCGAAGGCCAATGCGCGGTTCGGGTATGGCGCGGTCCGGAGCGTGTAGCCCATCAGTTCAGAAACGAAGCCCGGCACGTCGAATAGCGCGTCGGGAATCGGTCCTGGGTCCGCAATCTCCTCCGTCCTGTCGTCCCGATCTTCTACCGTGTCAGGTCCGGATCGTGTGCTTTCCGCGCATATAGTGTCCGACAATATAGCCGATATATCGACGTCCGCAGTAGTGTCCTTAGCGCCGTAACCCATGTCGATCAGCGCAGCGGTCGCAGCCTTGAAGTCGTTTGCGTGTTCAAGGAGCGCGAACACCTGGTAGGCGTTGTACCCCCGGTTAGGCTCGAACGGCGCTGCGTTGCTGCTGAACACGAAGAACACGCCGTCCTTTAGAGTCGCCGAGTGGCCGAGGCGCGGGTCCTTTCCCGGCCTCGTCCAGAGCTCGTTGCCGTCGCTCTTTGTGCCGCACAGCGTCCAGCCGTGCGCCTGCAGATACGGGCGCGGATCGCCCCGCGAGGCGAAATCGTCGCCCGGTCTCGTGAGGAATCCCGCCGTGGGCGGCGCAGGTGCGGCCACAGCGGGGGCAGGTGCGCTTTCCCGCTCCTGGACGGCCGGATGCTCGTCCAGCTCTCGGGCCGCCGACAGGAGGGCTTCACGCGCCTCCTGTGGAATGGTCGGGATGTGTGCAAAGTCGCCATGTTCCAGCGTGTATCCGGGAGACGGGGCGCAGAGAAAGAGACCGGCCTCTCCGCGAGTCTCGACAAGGGTGGCGATCTTGCCGTTCCGGACTCCCTGCGCAAGTTTCTGGTTGCCCTCTACGGCCCCGGCGCAGCGGTAGACGACGTGCTTCCCGCCAGAGGGTGTGCACTCGACAACAAGCTCCGACAGCAGCGAACTGTCGATCTTTGCACACCATGCGGGGTACGCCTCGGCCTTCTGGTCGAAATCGATGCACTCGAGGTTGCCGGACACCGCGCCCGCGACCACGCACAGCGCCTCGTGCCCGTTTGAGAACCATGCCTCGACCTCGATCTCCGTCGGGAGACGCTGGCTCCAGGTCTTCCACGCGCCCACGGCGGGCCGTTTCCTCGCCTTGACGGCGGGGAGGACGGAAAGCCCCGCCTTGAGGTAGGCTGCGGCGGTCTCTGCTGGTATCGGCGTCATGGCTTTGTTTATTGCCCCTCCCGGCCGTTTTTAAGGTTTCGCCTCGCCGATTCGATTACGCACCCCCACTGGCTCGACGCAGACTTGTCGTCGATCCTTGCCGCAAACGAACATACGATCCACACCAGGACGCAGAGGACAAGTATTCCGACGACGTAGGGGATCGACCTCCACGCCATCATGATCGCCCGCTCCTTCAGGGTAGGCTCTGGTTCATATTCGTCATATTCCATAGTCATCCTCAAAAAGGCAGATCGTCAAAATCCTCCTGGTCGAACGCATCCTCACGGAACGGGCTGTTGTCGGGAAGATCGCCCGGTGTGCTTGCTACGACGTCTGGATACCTCTCGCCGATCACACGCCGCAAGGTGATGTCCTTCGTTTTCTTGACCATGCCCATGAACTCGAGCTCGAGGAAATCGTCCACTGTGGCCGGTACCTTCACATCGTCGGAGGCACGCCTGGCGAGAAACCACTTCTCAAACTTCATCCGGGCAAAGCCCGTGTGCTCCGGGCAAATCCACTCCGAGTATCTTTCGTTGAGTCCGCACCAGTACGTGACCCTGACGGTTCTCGGCGCACCGGGCGGAGCGTTGCGTTTTGTCCAGGGCTCGTACTCCACGTCTGTGACCTCAAGGGTCTCGGTAGTGACCTCGCCGGAGATCGGGCCAAGCGTCGAAGCCTCGCTCTCGATGCGGATGTGCTTTTCCGGCTGCGGGAACTGGTGTCCGCAGTTCGGGCATGTCATCACGTTGAGCGGCATCATCGTCTGGCACTCCGGACAGGACTTCGCCAGAGGGCCGCGTTTCTCGCCCGTGCGCTCGCCTGGAGGGCGCAGCTGGTCGAGACACCCGTGCCTTTCGATGTTGTGCGCGAAGTCGAGTATGAGGCAGTCCTGCTTGCCCGTGTCCGGCGAAAGACGCGTTCCCCGCCCGCACATCTGCAGGAGAAGCCCAGGACTCATGGTTGGGCGGAGAAGCGCGACGCAGTCGATGTTCGGCGCGTCGAATCCCGTCGTCAGGCACTCAACGTTGCACACGTACTTGAGCGGCCCCTTCGTCCCTCCGAAGAGGTCCGTCTGAATCGAGCCGCCCCTGAAGCGGTGGAGAATGTCCGCACGTTCCTGGGACGATGATTCGCTCGTCACGACCGCACACTCCTCGCCGGAGAATCGGGAGATGAGCTCCGCCGCCTTCCGGCAGTGCGCTATCGACGAGCAGAACACGATGACGCTCTTGCGCTCCTGCGTTCGCTCGACGATCTCGCGGCAGGCGCTCGCCACGACCCGGTCCTCCATCATCGCCGCCTCCACCTCCTCGGCCACGAATTCACCGGCGCGGACGTGGAGGTTGTCGAGGTTCGCAACGATCTTCCCGGACTTCGCCACGAGCTTCGAGAGGAATCCCTTGTCGATCAGCTCCTTCAAGCCGATGGAGTACGATATCTCGTTGAAGAGGTTTTGCGGCTGGCATATGAGTCCGCCCTTGAGGCGGTAAGGCGTCGCGGTCATTCCGATGAACCGGATCTTCGGGTTGATCTTCCGAAGCCCCTCGACGAACGTTCCGTACATGCCCTCGTCGTTCGGCTGGATCATGTGCGCCTCGTCGACAATGCAGATGTCGCGATGGCCGAATATCTCGGCTTTGGAATACACGGACTGGATGCCCGCAACTATCGCGGGCGCGTCGGTGTCGTACTTCCCGAAGCCTGCAGAGTACATCCCCGTCTTGACGTCGGGAGATAGGATGTTCAGCTTCTCCAGATCCTGCTCGAGGAGTTCCTTCACATGGCAGAGGAGGATCACGCGCCCGCCCCACGCCTTAACTGTGTCGGACATGATCTGCGCGGCGACCCACGACTTCCCTCCGCCGACCGTGATCTCGATGCAGGGATTGGTCTTCTTCTCCCGCAGATGCCTGTAGGTCGCAAGCACGGCGTCCCTCTGGTAGTACCGAAGCTCCGCCATTGCTCACACCTCTCTGAAGATTCTTGTGCTGCCTGTTTCCATTGCTGTTCCTTGTCGGGCCGTTCAAGGTGCGGCCTCGCACGCGTGCGTGCGCCTGTAGTCCTCTTTCTTCTCGATGACGATGTACACCTTGCCTCCTGGAATCGGATCGAGCATCTCGATGTGGAGTATCTTCACCTGCGAGTCGTCCCGCATCGCGCCTGCGTGTACAAGCGAGTCCTGAAGGCACTTCATGCAGTTGTCCGCATCGCGCCGCCGCCGGTCGGGAGGATAGAGGTGGACCGTGAGTGCGAGTTCGCCCTCGATTGGCTTGATCCCGCCCAGGCGCGAAACCGCCATCATCCGGTAACGTCGGCCCTCGCGGCTTATCAGCACACGCGGGCCTACGTGCCGGTAGTAGCGGTTCACGCTGGGCGGGTAGCCAAGCGTGAACTCGTGGCGCGTCACCACGGCTTCTCGCCTGCGCCGGTCGGGGCGTTGGACTGAGCGGGCTGCGCCTGCTCGGGCGCGGCGGGCTTGTCCTTCGCCTTCCACCCCTTGATCTCGTTCTTCATCTCGCCCCTGTTGTCAGCCACCTGGACGACATGCGCGATGATCGGGATGTTGTGCAGGTCTTCCTTGCACCTGGGGCGAAGAACGCCAGTGGCGTGGCAGATCGACGAGAGCTCGCGCTTCGCCATCTCTACCGCAGCCGTGCTGGGGTTCTTGAGGTTGAGCCTCGCCCAGAGCACGCGCTTGGCGTGTTCGCCGCTCACGACCTGGCACTGCAGCTCGAGGTACGAGCCAGTGCCGGACTTCGTCGGCTTGTTCTGTGACTTCACGATGGCGACCTCATAGTCGCCCTCCGGAATCGGCGCGAATCCGCTGTCGAGCGGATCGACCGTAGTTGCATCGAAGAAACACTCTTCCATGAGTTTATTCCTTTTCTTGTTGTTTTGTTGATCGGGGCTGTTGTACGCCCGTCGGGTTCGACCTTCCGCGCTTCCACGTCCTTCCTGGGCAGACGATGTGCGTGACAAACGTCTGCCTCGGATAGGTGCGCTGCACGGCGGTCTCCCCCGGCCGCATGATCCGCCCGCAGCGATCACACAGCATCGGGAAAGCTACTGTGAACTTACGACCCACCATTTGCGCCGTTCCCGGACTTGATGGCTGAGATGAGTGCGTCCCACGTGAACGGCATGGGGCCGGACGGGATGCCGTACCGGTTCTTGGCGAGCAGCCGCGTATCGCCTACGCAATAGAGCTCGCGCTCGCCGCCGTTCTTGCCGATCACGACCTTGCCGCCGGACGCGTCCTCCATCGTGCGGATCTTCGCGTAGGCGACGATGTCGTTCCATTCGACCACCCAATCGCGTATCGCCGCGATGAGACGCGGCGCGGTCCGGCGGTCGGTCGTGCCGTCAGTGTATTTCACCGTCTCGTCGTGCGAATGTGCGATCTGTATGATGCACATGTTCCGCTTGCGGCGGATCTCGTCGAGCAGGGAATAAACGTCCTTGCGGAACTGGACGAGCGCGGCGTCGTTGCCACGGTTGTAGCCGCCGTATGCAGCCGTGAGGAACTTCGCGCCAGCCGCAGCGCACACGCCGTCGGCGACGATGTTCTGGAGCGCGGAGAGGCTGTCGATCACAACGGTCTGGAAGTCGTGGGCCTCGTCGCGTATCTCCTTGAGGTAGGCGATGAACGTGGCGAAGTCCTTGATGTGCGGCGTCTTCGCGCAGTCGATCTGGTCCAGGCCATCCTCGAGTACGAGAATGACAGGTTTGGGCGCGGTCGCGGCAAACGAACTCTTGCCCACGCCAGCGTCTCCGTAAAGGAGTATTCTCGGAGGTGACGGTGTCTTGCCGACGGTTAGTTTTTGGAGTAGAGACATTGCATTGTCCTTTCGTTTTCGTGTAGTTTCAGATGCGGTCGATGAGCCTTGTCTCGCGGAAGCGGGTGTACCACTCGTTCTTCTCGCGGCACTGGATGAGCTCGGCGATTGCCTTTTCGTTCTCCGCCTCGGCAAGGTCGAGGACTTCGTCAGCGTACTTGAAGGTCGCCGCCCTGTATGGAGCGGTCTTCTCAGACGCGATCAAGTACACGGGAAACTTCCGTCCGCTGACCTTTTCGAGAACGGCGCGATACAGTGCGAGCTGGAATCCGTAGCCGAACTTCCGGGCTTCGGACTCAAAGCCGGGAAGATCACTGGTCGTCTTCAGATCTACAATCCCGAAATCGCCGTTGAACCAGTCGAGGCGAACCTGCACGGGAAGCCCGCAGAAGTCCTCGACGCGGATTGTGCATTCCGCCTCGCCGTGTTCAAGTAGCTGCTTCGCGTCAGGATGGTTCCACACCGATTGGGCCATCTGCTCGATCATCTCGAACTCTTTGCAGCTCACGACCTCCTTGCTCTGCTTCGCCATGAACTCCTGCCACTTTTGCGAGGTTCGCTGGTAGGCTTGGCCTGTGCGCTCGTTGATCGGGCCGTCGCTGACGAGGAAGTCCCTCTGCCATACGTCGTGACCCTCGAGCGTGTAGACATGGCACGCGCGGCCGAACGCCAGCGCGGGCGACTCGGGCCGCTTCAGCTTGCCGGTCATCATGAGTGAGTACGTTAGCGGACACGCCCTGAACTGGGCGAGGTTGTGGGACGAGAGATATCGTCCCGACGCTGCGTCGGCGTGGTACTGCTTCGCCGGAACGTCTATGAAGTATGGTTCTTTCATGTTCAGTTTCCTTTTGGGTTCCGCAGGCGGGGAGAACCGTTCTCGCCCGCCCACGGTGGATGGTTATTGCCGCAGCTGCAGAAAGTTCCGTAAACTTTTCAGCAACCGTGGTCGTAAATCCGACGTACCGCATCCTTCACGGCTGGCCAGAGTATGTCGTACAGCTCCCAGTCCGGGACTCCGATGATCTCGTGGATCTCCGCGAGTTTGTATCCCTCGCGCCGAAGGGAGAATATCCTCGCGTAGAGAGGATTCTGTTTTTCCAGCAGTTCCGTCACAACGTCGAAGTCGAACTTGAGGAGACCCTCCGCGAAATGGTCGCGGGGATCGGCAAATCCGTCGACAAAGGTCGGCGCGTCCTCGTCGTTACCGGCGATCTTGCAGTCACACGACACGGTCACGTTCTCCTTCTCAACCACGCAGGCGAGGTGCCGCAGGCAGTGACACAGCTCGCGGGAGATGAACACGTCTGCGAAACTCGGAAAGGAGCAGCGGTCGTTCGGCTTGAACTTCCTGTGTGCTTTCATGACCGCAGCCTTTAGACGGCTTGTGACCTCATGGCGGCGCGATTGCTTCTTTTCCTCGTTGGCGAGGACCTTGAACTTGGCCATCGCGACGTTGACCTTGGCCTCGATGTCGTCCATGACCTCTGCCGTGAACGGGTTATCGGGGCGAGTGAACCGATGTTTTTTCTTCAT
>CACZAK010000156.1 GCA_902779075.1 uncultured bacterium
ATCCTTTGCTACAAACACTGGAAAATGGCTTTTTTCAGTTATGGCACAATGCCCCTTCATGCCTCAACTGATGCCGAACACGAGTTTATGAATTGCCTCCGGACTATTCCTACTACGCGTGGTACCTCTCCTTCGATTGGAAAAGCTTCTACCGGGGCGGCGGCCACCGCTACAACGGGCAGTCTGTTCGCCCTGTGCGAGGATTTGCCGAATAGCGTGCGAGTTGCGCGCGTATTCGATTCATTCTGATTTATTTGATTCATTTTGGGGTGGTTGGTAGTTGGTGGTTGGTTGTTGGTGGTTGGTGGGGGTGGGTTGGTGGGGCGAGGCGTCCCGCCGAGTCGCGGCGGCTCGCCCAGAGGGCTCGCCCCACCTTCGGCTCGCCCCACATTACGGCGGCTCGCGAAAAGGGCGCGCGCCAGAAAAAAGGGCGCATCTGCGTAATTCACCGCCGAGCCTCCTGAGGATTGAAAACAACTATTTGAAACAACTCGCCTTTGGCGCACGGGCTAACTCGCCCGTGCCCATTTGACGATCCTCAAACTGTCACGATTCTAATTGTTCAAGGTGCGCCCTCAGGATAATGTTGTTCTTGAAAGTTGTCATGGTTGTTTCCAAATCCCAATACGAGTGGGTAAAAAACGGAGATGCGCGCCAGAAAAAACCTTCCTGAAAATCCGCCTTGCGCCGTGGGGTGGATTTTGATATTTTCACGGCGCTTTGAAACTTATAATGAATGTATCAGTGAGCCGCTTGGTGGGGCGAGGCGTCCCGCCGAGCCGCCCCACCCCTGTTCGCTCGATCCTTTCCTCAGCCATCCCTGTGCCTCGCCGTTTTTGCTTCGCGTTTGCCTTATGCGGAGCAAAATCTCACCTTTGGTGCGCGACAGGGCGCGCACGGCATAACTGCGGGTACACACACCAAGGGCAGATCATTGCCGAACCATTGACGAGGGGCCTTCGTGGAGCCGAAGGGCTTGCGCACACGCCGTTGGCAGTGGCAAGGACCCCATTGCCCTTTCGGCTCGCCCGGAGGGCTCGCCCCACCTTGTAGGCTCGCCCCACCTTGCCGCGACAAAAAAAAACGAGCGGAGAGATGCTTTTTTCCCCCGTTAGGGCGGGAGATTTGGTATAATCTTCCCCCATGAACATCTTGAAACTGCTTTTCGGTACCAAGAATGAGCGCGATCTCAAGCGGATTGCGCCCATCGTGGACCAGATTAAAAAGATTGAAGGCGAGTACGAGGCACAGCATTTCACGGCCGAGGACTACCCGAAGAAGACCGCGGAATTCAAGGAGCGCTTCGCCAAGGGCGAGACGCTCGACCAGTTGCTGCCGGAGGCTTTCGCTCTCGTCAAGAACGCCTGCCGCCGCCTCGTAGGCACGACCGAGGAGGTCTGCGGCCACACGCTCACGTGGGACATGGTCCCGTTCGACTGCCAGCTCGTGGGCGGCATCGTGCTGCATCAGGGCAAGATCGCCGAGATGCAGACGGGCGAGGGCAAGACGCTCGTCGCCACGCTGCCGCTCTACCTCAACGCGCTCGCCGGCAAGAACGTGCAGCTCGTCACGGTGAACGACTACCTCGCGCGCCGCGACGCCACGTGGATGGGCCACCTCCTCAAGTTCCTCGGCCTCACCGTGGGCTGCATCCAGAACTCGATGGACTCAGACGAGCGTCGCGCGCAGTACCAGTGCGACGTCACGTACGGCACGAACAGCGAGTTCGGCTTTGACTACCTGCGCGATAACGGCATGGCGCAGGCCCCCGAGCAGGTGGTGCAGAACGGGCACCACTTCGCGATCGTGGACGAAGTGGACTCGATCCTCATCGACGAGGCCCGCACGCCGCTCATCATCTCCGGCCCCGCGACGATCTCCACGAGCGCGCAGTACACGGCGATGAAACCGCTTGTCGAATCAATCGTGCGCGTTCAGACGTCACAGTGCAACGACCTCATCGCGCAGGCGAAGAAGGCGCTCGCCGACGGCGACGAGTGGGGTTGCAAGAAGCGCATCTACCAGGTGTACCACTCGATGCCGAAGCACAAGCAGATGCTCCACATGTTCGAGGAGGCGTCCATCCGCAAGCTCCACGAGGACGTGGAGATGCAGATGCTCAGCGAAATGCACAAGGAGGAGGGCATCGCGCTCCGGGGCGAGCTCTACTTCACGATCGACGAGCGCACGCGCGAGGTGGCCCTCACGGACAAGGGCTGCGACAAGATGAACCCGAAGGATCCGCAGATGTTCGTGATCCCGGACCTCGCGAGCGAGATGAGCCGTCTCGACGGCGACAAGGAGATGTCCGCCGAGGAGAAGGCCGAGAAGAAGCGCATCGCGCAGGCGGACTTCATGGAGCGCTCCGCCCGCGTACACGTGGTGGACCAGCTCCTGCGCGCCTACTGCCTCTACGAAAAGGACGTCGACTACGTCGTGCAGCCGGACGCGCAGGGCGTCGGCCACGTCTACATCGTTGACGAGTTCACGGGCCGCATCCTGCCGGGCCGCCGCTGGTCGGACGGCCTCCACCAGGCCGTCGAGGCCAAGGAAGGCGTCGAGATCGAGCGCGAGAGCCAGACGCTCGCCACGATCACGATCCAGAACTACTTCCGTCTCTACAAGAAGCTCGCGGGCATGACCGGCACGGCCGAGACCGAGGCGCGCGAGTTCAAGGACATCTACAAGCTCGACGTGGTGGTGATCCCCACGAACCGGCCGATCCGCCGCATCGACGGCAACGACCAGATTTACCGCACCCAGCGCGAGAAGTACAAGGCGATCATAGAGGAAGTGCGCAAGCGCCACGAGGCGGGCCAGCCGGTGCTGCTCGGCACGGTGACGGTCGATACGTCCGAAATCCTCTCGCGCCTCCTCAAGGTGGCGAAGATCCCGCACGAGGTGCTGAACGCGAAGAACCACGCGCGCGAGGCCGAGATCGTGATGCTCGCCGGCCAGCCCGGCGCGGTGACGATCGCCACGAACATGGCAGGCCGCGGCACGGACATCAAGCTCGGCCCCGGCGTGGTGACGATCCCGCAGGAAGTCGTGAAGGGCCAGCTGAAGCTCGATGACAAGATGCCCGGTTCGCCGAAGACGATCCGCGACCTCCTCGAAGAGCGTCCGCAGGGGCTGCACGTGATCGGATCCGAACGCCACGAGTCGCGTCGCATCGACCGCCAGCTGCGCGGACGCTGCTCGCGTCAGGGCGACCCCGGCAGCTCGCAGTTCTACATCTCGCTCGAAGACCCGCTCATGCGCCTCTTCGGTTCGCAGCGCATCAGCGGCATCATGCAGCGCCTCGGCATGAAGGAAGGCGAGGTGATGGAGCACCGCTGGCTGAACAAGAGCGTGGAGACTGCCCAGCGCCGCGTGGAACAGCAGCACTACGCGATCCGCAAGCGCACGCTCGAGTTCGACGACGTGATGAACAAGCAGCGCACGATCGTCTATGACCTGCGCGGCTCGATCCTCTCCGGGACGCCGGAGGACGTTCACGGCACGATCCTCGACGTGATGAACGACCTCGTGTTCGCGCAGTGCGAACGTTTCCTGTGCGAGGCGAAGGACGCGCAGGTGGGCGATTTTCTCCAGTGGCTCGGCGTGACGTTCCCCGTCACGGCCACGGAAGAGGAGCTCACGCCGCTCCTTGGCATGCCGGAGAAGTCGGCGGAACTCGTGTTCGGCCGCGTGAAGGAGGCTTATGAATCGAAGTGCGCGAGCGAAGACCCGCGCGTACTGCCGTCCATGGAGCGAGGGGTGTTCCTCCAGTGCATCGACCGCGAGTGGCAGGACTATCTGCGCGCGATGGACGACCTGCGCCACAGCGTGAACCTCCGCTCCTACGGCCAGCGCGACCCGCTGATCGAATACAAGCGCGAGGCGTTCGGCATGTTCGAAAACCTCATGATGACGATCAAGACGTCCGTTGCGAACACCGAGTTCCGCGCCACGACGGCGCAGAACATGCGCAGGATGCTCGCTGCCGCACAGCCGCGGGTGCGCACGAACGTCGAGGCGTTCGACGGCAACGGAGAAGAGGAGCGTCCTGCCGCTCCTCGTCCTGCCGCGCCGGCACAGCCGGCGCCTGAGAGCACGCAGGACGTCTTCGCGTCCATGATGAGCCAGGTTGCGGGACGCCCGGTGCGTGCAGTGCCGGCGCGCCGTCCGCCGCCGCCCGGCGCGCCCGCCGCAGGTGCCCCGGTAGTGGGCCGCAACGACCCCTGTCCGTGCGGGAGCGGAAAAAAATACAAAAAATGTTGCGGACGCGGTCAGTTCTGACCTCGCCGTCCGCCTAACCAAATGTCAGACGGCGCACGCCGCGTCGCTGCTTAACAACAAGGAGAAAAAACATGAACAAGATGATTAAAGTGTGTCTGATCGCGCTGATGGCCGCCACCACCACCACGGCCTTCGCCCATCACCACCATCACCACCGCGGCACGGGCTTCGCCATCGGCGCCGGCATCCTCGGCGCGGGGCTTCTCGCCTCCACAATCTACGACGCCACGCATCCGCGGCCGTACGTGGCTCCGGCTCCGGTCGTCGTGGCACCTCAGCCCGTCGTCGTGGCGCCTCAGCCGCAGGTCGTGGTTCAGCAGCCGCAGGTCGTGGTGCAGCAGCCGGCCCCGGTCGTGGTGCAGCAGCCTGTCGGCCACTACGAAAATCGCGTGCAGAACGTGTGGGTTGAAGGCCGTTACGTGGATCAGACAACGCCTCAGGGCGCTGTCGTGCGCACATGGCAGCCTGGCCACTACGAGCAGCAGCAGACGCAGGTGTGGGTCACTCCTTGACCTGTCGCCCGTTTTAGCGGAATAGCCAATTCGGACACGCCGTATAGCATGCGGCGTGTCTATGCGGTTTTTTAACAAAAGAGGTTGATCGGGATGAAAAAGGCGAGAATTCTGGTAGGTGCCGCATTCGCGAGTGCCGCATTCGCGGGTTTTGGCGTAGAGAAGGAGGAACTGCGCATTTACACATGGAGCGATTACATCGCACCGGAGATGGTCAAGAGATTCGAGTCCGCCAACAACTGCCGCATCGTGATTGACACTTTCGACTCGAACGAGGCCATGTACGCGAGGCTCAAGGCCGGTTCCGCCAAATATGACATTATCATGCCGAGTTCCTACCAAATTTCTCCTATGGAAAAAGCAGGCATGATCAAGGCGCTTGATCATGCAAAGCTCCCGAACGTTAGGAAGAACTTTGACAGAAATGTCGCCATGTACGTGTTCGATCCCTCCTTCGCCTACAGCGTGCCGTACGCCGTCACGTGTACAGGGTTCGCCTACCGCAAGGACAAAATCGGGACGGCGCCTATCACAAGCTGGAAGGTGTTCGGCACGGCAGCCCTCAAAGGTCGCATGTCTCTTCTCAACGACATGCGGGAGACGATTGGCGCCGGCCTCCTGTCCCTTGGCTTTTCCATAAACTCCGCACATCCTGAGCAAATCGCCAAGGCGGCTGAAGTGGTTGTCGGATGGAAGAAAAATGTCGCGGTATTCGACAACGAGCAGTACAAGACGGCCGTCGCATCCGGCGAGCTGTTCGTGGGGCACGGCTATTCCTCGGATGTGATGCAGACAATACTCCACAACGGGAATGTGGGGTTCTCCCTGCCGAGGGAGGGCTTCGCGTTCACGTTCGACGAGATGGTGATTGCAGCCAACTCGACAAAGGCAGATCTCGCCCACAAGTTCATCGACTTCTGCTACGATCCTGATGCGGCTGCTGCGAACATGCGCGGGATTTGCGCACCGATGCCCGTGTCGGCGGCGTTTGAGAGACTTGACTCCACGTACCGCAAACTTCTTCTTATCGACCCTGATACGCTCAAGAACGGCGAGGTCATCCGGGACTTCAGCGATCAGCCTAATGTGCAAAAGCTCTACACCGACGCATGGGAACGGATCAAGTCCGCGAAGTGACCATGCATGTGGGTTCAGTATGATCAAGCAATCCTCACTTTTCGCAGTTGCATGCGCGGCGATGTTCGCGTCGTCCGCGCTTGCAAATCCACAGGCCGGACAAAAGCCCGCGATTGACTGCTCCAAGATTCGCGGCGTGTGCTACGGAATCTGTCCGAAGGCAACCGTGCGCAGGGAACTTGCGTATGGTACGCGCGTCGGGCTCAACACGGTGCGTTTCTGGCTCAGCCGAATCGCGTATGCGAAGGCGGGAGACCGATACGTGAAGCAGATCGTCGATTTCGTGCGGACGTGCCATGCGTGCGGCTACAAATCAATGTCGATTCTCTTCAACGGCAACGGACTCGATCCCAAGATGATCCAGCCAGAGGCTTACGCCCCTGCCGACCGCTTCACCGAGGCGATCGTGAAGGCTCTCAAGGACGAGCCGGGGCTTCTCATGTTCGACATGATGAACGAGCCGCTGTGCAATCCGTGGATGTCCAACGCTACGGGCGACGTGCGAAAGGTGCGCGCGGAGACGACCTGGGCGTTCCTCCGGCGCGAGATCGACGTGGCGCGGAAGTCCGCGCCGAACTGTCTGTTTACGGTGGGCTACACGACGGCGTACGAGATTGAGCAGACGACGGCGGAACGGCTGGACGTAATCTCGTTCCACGACTACAGCGCCTCGCGCGCGGCCGGTCGCCGCAACTACGCCAAGGCGGCGGAATGGGGACGCAAGCTCGGCAAGCAGGTGCTCCAGACCGAGACGGGCTGCCTCGCGCGCGCCAACTCATACGAGATGGCCCTACAGCTGTGCCAGGAGTACAAGATGGGATGGGTCCTCTTCAACCTGATCATCGACGGCAGGTGCTTCGACGAACACGGCATCTTCTACCCGGACGGCACGATCCGCGACGCCGGGACGATCGCCGCGATGTTCGGGTGCTTCAGGAACCGCGGCGAAACGTGCGCGGTCATTCCGCCGAACCCCAACCGCGAGGGCCAGGCCGACAGGGCGCTCAAGCTCATCCGAACTGCGCTCGATGACAACGCCAAGGCATCTACGTTCGCAAATCGCAAGATGGACAAGAAGCCCCTCCTCGACGCCTGCGAAGTGGCGGCGAACCTTCTGGAGGCGTGCGAACTCGTGCCGATGTGCGAACTGCCCACGACGAAGATCGTGGCGTTCAGGAAAGACCCCAACGCCGACATCTGGGAGATCCGCAAGTTCGCCTACGCGCTCGCGCGGCGCCTCAAGGAAGTATGCCAGATTGTCGACGACTGAGGGTGCGCAAAAAAGAGAAATAAGCGGGCGAAATGGGCAAAATCACACGAATACTCGCCGTCGCGGTGCTGGCCGCATCTTCATGTTGCTTTGGCAGCGCGGAGAAAGACAGGCAGGTGGGGCTTTTCTACTTTCTGTGGCTCGGCGAGCATGGAGGCAAGGGCCCCTACGACGTGACGAAGATCCTTGAGGCGGATCCAAAGGCCGGCGACAAGCCGAATTCTCCGCTTTGGGGTCCGTGGGGTGCGTACCACCACTGGGGCGAGCCGCTGTACGGGTACTACTTCTCCGACGACGAGTGGGTCGTGCGCCGCCACATGAAACTCATCATGCAGGCGGGTATCGACTTCCTCTTCTTCGACACCACGAACGCCGTCATCTACAAGAAGAACGCGATGCTGGTGATGCGGGTTCTCCAGGAATACCACGACGCGGGATGGCGCATCCCAAAGGTGATGTTCTACACGAACACGGCGTCCGGCAAGACGGTGCGGCGGATTTACGATGCCATCTACAAGCCTGGTTTCGCGAAGGATACGTGGTTTGCGCTGAATGGACGTCCCGTGATCGTCGCTAAGGAGGAGGACTGCGACGATGAGACGAAGGCGTTTTTCACGATCGTAAAGTCGCAGTGGCCGAACGAGCGCGCGAAGAAAGGCGGATGGCCGTGGATGGACTTCACGCGTCCTCAGCGCGTGTTCCCCGGCGAGAAGGTGTCG
Organism: uncultured bacterium; assembly: GCA_902779075.1. Next base: position 7,920 of record CACZAK010000156.1, read on the forward strand.
AAAAGCGTGATGAACGTGTCCGTCGCGCAGCACCCGACCTGCCGGTTCGGCGATTCCGTCATGTACGGCGAGAAGGGCAACTGGGGGCGCGCCTTCCATAACGGCGCTAACGACCCCACGCCAGGTGCCTGGACGAAAGGGTACAATTTTCAGGAGCAGTGGGACCGGGCGCATGAGGCGAAACCGGACATCGTGCTCGTCACGGGCTGGAACGAATGGATTGCCGGGCGCTGGCGTCGGAAGGATCGCCCAGACCGCCCCGTGATGTTCGTCGACTGCGCGAACTTCGAATATTCGCGTGACATCGAGATGATGCGCGGCGGATACGGCGACAACTTCTTCCTCATGCTGCGCGATAATGTGCGGCGCTTCAAGGGCATTACAGACGACGCGGCCCCCAATCCTCCCGTCGCGTGGAAGCGTTACCGCTGTTTCGCCGACTCCGCTATGCCGCGCAACCATGCGGGCTACGGCACGAACTATGTGAACCGCACGCAACGCAACGCGCCGCTTTGGATCGACGTGGCGCACGATGCACAGAGCGTTACATTCCGTGTGAAAACGCAGAAGCCAATCGCTGGCAGGGCGGGCGAGGGCGATTTCATGCGCATTCTCGTAGACGGAAAGGCAGTGAATGACCTTGGCGAAATGAAGGTCGTCGGCGACGAGATGCGTCTCAAGGTGCTGCGCAAGGTTTTGGGACTTCCCGCGTATGGCGAGTTCCGTTTCGGGTTCAAGTTCGTCGATTCCACAGTACCATGCCGCAATCCCCTTGATTGGTACGAATATGGCGTAGTCGAGCCGCTCGGACGCATGGAATTCACATACGTCGGAAGGAACTAAATGAAAAATTATGAATGATGAATCAAAAAATGTGCGGAAGGCGCATTTTGGGAGGGGCTGCTTCCGCTCCCGGTCGGCAAGAGCGACTGGGAGGAAGTAGCCGAGTATTGTTATTGCGCAAATGTTGAAGTGAAAGGATGAAAAAGATGAAGATTGCAAAGACTTGCTGTTGTACGCTTGCTGTCACACTCTGTGCGGCACTGGCGGCCTCGCCGTCGTATGCGGCTGTGGAGCAGAAGGTGGACAACGGTACGAACCAGTCGCCGGTACGACTCAGCGTCGTGCAGTGGAACATCGGGCATTTCGCGCTTGGCAAGAACAGCCAGACGGCCATTGCGCCGGAGGAATCGGCTGCTCGCAGTGCGGCGTACCGGGCGATGATCGCCCAGTTGAAGCCAGACTTCCTCGGCGTGAGCGAATTCGAGCCCATATTTGACAAGGCCGGGCGGCTTTCGACGAATGAGGTTTTTTCCTCGTTCCCCACGATGATCCTAGGCCCGAAGAACCACTACCAGTGTAACGCCCTGTTCACACGTTTTCCGTGCGTCCGGTACGAGATTGTCAATTACACCTTGCATCGTCAGGATGTTTACTTTATCGACTCTGTGTTCCAGTTTGGCACGAACGAGGTGCATTTCGTCCAGAGCCACCTCGACTGGTATCGCACCAAGGACGGAAAACGTTACGCGCTGCCGCAGATGCGTCAGCTCGTGAAGCATTTCAAGGACATGCCCTACGTCATCATCTCGGCCGACTTCAACGTACCGGAGATCGGGCATTTCGGCGCTTTCAAGAAGGCGGGGTACGTCGTCGCCAACGACGGACGCTATTCGGTACTTGACAACGTTGTCGTGAAGGGGTTTGACGTGAAGGAGCTCTTTGCCGCAGACAACGAACGCCTTCTGAGTGACCATCGCATCGTCGGCTGCGTTCTCGAAATGCGGCAAAAATAAGGAATAAGGTAAATCGCACTGCTTACGAAGGAGAATGAAGCGATTAAGGTTGCGAAAACTTGCTGTTGTATGCTTGCTGTCACACTCTGCGCGACGGCGTTGGGCGAGTACAAAGATGCCGATAATCGGCTGGGGGTCGTGGGACGAGAAGGGCGCTTCGGCGGAGCGCTACGCGGAGGCGAGGGATACGGGCTTCACGCACCTCACGCAGTGGTGTACGTCGTCGGCCGAGGCCAAGCGCCTCCTCGGCGAAGCCGAAAAGGCCGGAATCAAGCTGATCATCGGCCTGGGGCACGACGTCAAGCGCATGACGGACGCCGCGCTCGACATGATCCGCGCCGGCACCACGCGCATCGGTACCAGCGCCGGTGTATCCATCGTGGAAGAGCTAAAGGCACGAGAGAAATAGGATTTAGTTGTAGGCGTCCCGCCGAGCCGTTACGTCGCCCCACCTCCGGGCCGCCCGGTGGTCGGCCCCTACCGGTTCGCATGGTAGGACGCGATCACCGAGCGCGCCGTTCCATTTTCGGCTTGCGGGCGGCGGTGGGATTATGGTATCATTATAGCCAATTCAACTGAACAGGAAGGTATCTTCAACAGTTACAAAGAGGAAAAAGCGATGGAAAAACTTATCTGCAACTCCCGTAGGGGGGGGGCGAAAACTTCTAGTTTTGCTCGTGTTGTTGTTTTGGCTCTTGCGGGCGCGATGGGCGCGGTGACGGTATCGGCGTCAGACCTCGAATCCTACCGCTTCCGCTACGACTTCTCGTCGGGCGAGAAGGTGTTCTTCGGCAGCGCCGCTCAGCTCAGCGATCCGCTCGTCAGCGGCGGAACGCCCGTGTACACTCGCGTATATGGTCCGAACGGAGACAGTACGGCGGTTCATCCATCGTCAGAGGACTGGGGTACGATCGGGACCGCCACGTTGAACGCCGACTGGACGCTCGCGATGTTTGCGCGCCCGGGTTCCGTCGAGGGACAGGTCATCGTCGGCCTCGGGCGGCTGAACGGCGACAACAAAAAGTCGGTCGTGTTCTGCGCCTCTTCCGATCCGACCAAGTTCAAGGTCTATGTGGAGAAGCGTGTGCCGTCCAACAAGAAGTCGCACGAGACGACGCTCACGCTGGATGTCGGCAATACGACGGGTTTCCATTCGATCGTCGCCGTCCACCACGCTCCGCCGTCCGGCAACAAGGGAATGTTGCAGATCTACTGGGACGGCGTGCTGAAGGCCACTTACACCATGACGACCGATATACCGTTCGGCGACGTGATGCAGTTCTGCGCTTCGCCGTCATACTTTGTCTCACCCTGCGTCACCTCCACGGACAATCCCGACGTCGCGTTCCACGACGTGCGCTTCTTCTCGCGCGCGTTCACGGCGGCGGACGCGGCGGCGTACGCCGCGAAGTACCCGGCCGGCACGCTCCGCCAGAGCGCGTACGTCCAGTCAGCCAGCAAGAACGCCGTCGATACGGGCTATCTCACGAATCCGGGCACGCGCTACACGGCGGACTTCCAGTTTCTCGACAACACGAAGCAGGCCCGCATCTTTGGCGCGTATGGCGCCGCGGGATGCAACCTCTACGTCAACAGCAGCACCAAGTTCGGCTACGCGATGCGCGACGGCGGAGCGGGGTGGTCGGACTTTGGCGTGGGCGTGGACTACCGCCGCCGCGTCGTGACGGAGGACGCGTTCGCGAACAGCGCAACGCTCCGTCTTGTCCAGACGCCCGGCGGCGTCGTGACGAAGTCGCTCGGCGGAACGCACACGAACACGGCCACGATCTTTACGACGCTCTATGCGGAACGCCAAGAGGTGGACGGCGAATACATGAATCCATCCACATCTCGCATCTATTCGTTCGCGATCGACGAGACGACGGTGGTGGACGGCGAGAACGTCGTCACGCCTGTACATTTCTTCGTGCCGTACAATGACGCGACCCTTGGCGCGGGCTTCACGAACATCGTCGCCGGCACGTTCCACGGCGAGGCGAACGGCAGCGTCACCCCCGCCCTTGCGTACTGCGGCGGTGTCGGCGGCGTGGAAGACTACAAGTACGAGGACGGCGTCCTTTCGGCGAAGATATACGTCGCGTCCGCCAATCCGTCGAAAGGCCTTGTGCTGGTGGGCGAGGATGCGGCGACGGACGCCGCGTCGTTCTGGCTGGACCACGAGGCGACGGTCACGCTCACGGCCGTCCCGCAGGGCGGCGCGGAGTTCCTCGGATGGTTCGGCGATCTCGGCACGATTCAGGTTGGCGGCACGGCGACGAACCTCACAATCACGGTCAAGAGCGCGTCCGCCGCGCAGTTCGAGGCGCGTTTCGGCGCGGGCGCGTGGTCGGAACGCTACGACAGCTCGATGCCGCGTTTCGCGAAGAGGGCGCAGGACTTCGACGTGGGCGACTACGTGCAGAGTGGGCTCATCCTCCACTTCGACGGCATCCGCAACGCGGGCGCGTCCGCGCCGCACGATCCCGCCGCGACAACGTGGGTGAACCTCGGCACGCTCGGCGCCGCGCAGAACGCCGCGAAGACCACGCTTGCGTCGAGCGTTCCGTCCGGCGCGGCGGCAGGCGAATGGGCCGATGACGGCTATGCGTTCAAGGGCAAGGAATATTTCGCGCTCGGCGGTACGGTCTCGCTTGGAAGCGAGTTGACCACACAGGTCTCGGCGGACTACGACGAATCGGCGCAAGTTGCCAATTATCCCGCTCTCTTCGGCGCAACCGCGAGTTCGTCGCGCGACGACTACTTCTTTTACTTCAACCGCGTCAATAATGCAGGGGCGGTTCCTGTGTTCAAACTAAACCATGCGACGGCGCGCAACATGGGGCGCCGATATACGGGGGCGCACCTGACCGCGATCTACGACGCGCCCAACTCGCGCGTGAGCATCGAGGACGCCGTCCTGCCGTCCTGGCAGGCGGCCAGCACGACGGCCGCGCTCGGGGACTGGCCCTACGCCATCGGCACGGGGCGCGCAACAGACGCCCAGATGGGCGCTCGCATGTACCTCGGAAAGATCCGTTCCGTGCGCGTGTACAACCGGGTGCTCGACGCGGCGGAACTCACGGTCAACAGGATCGTCGATGACGCGCGCTTCTTCGGCACGGTCGAGGCGAACGTTGTCGTGGCTTCGAACGGCGCGGGGCTTTCGGGAACGGAGCCCGAAGGCGACTACATGGTGAACGGCAGCCACACGTTCACGGCCCCCGCGAGCGTGGTGAAGGCGGACGGCACGACGTGGACGCCGACAGGCTACAGGATCGAGATACGGGATGCCAACGGCGTTTGGACGCTTCTCGAGGAGTCGTCCGCGACGGAATACGCCTACACGAACTGCGAGGCGCGTGCGCAGGTGCGCCTCACGTGGAACTGGAAGCTTGCGGACGGCGTGAAGAAGCTTGACGCCGACGACTACGCGCAGGCCGGGCTTCTCCTCAACTTCGACGGCATCCGCAACGCCGGCCTCGCGGCGGAGCACGACGCGGAGGCGGAGACGTGGGCGAACCTCGGTTCGCTCGGCAGCGCGGTCGACGCCACGAACGCCGTCATCTCCTCGGAATACTGGCAGGCCGACTCCGCGTTTGGCAACTGGACGGACAAGGGCTACGTGTTCAAGTGCCGCAACTACTTCGCGCTGAAGGACAAGGTCGCGCTCGGCAGTGAGGCAACGACGCAGGTCGTCGTTGACTACGACACCGTCGGGACAAAGCACTACAACACCGACCCGCACAAGGTCAGATGGCCGTGCATCTTCGGAGCGACGGACATTTCCAACCACTTCATCCTCTACATGAACATCGACAACAACGTGGACATGAAAACCTATACGTACGTTTTGGGCAACGCGACCTATCGCAACGAAGTTGACCGGTGGGATGGACGCTACGTCAACCGCATCATCGAGTCGCGTTCCGCAAAGACGGACACAATGAAGGTTTCGGCGGGCGCTTCGTGGAACAGCGGAAGCAAGGCGATTCCGTTCGGCATGGAGGTCGGCAGCCATTCCCTCGCCATCGGTACGGGAACCAGCACCGCGTCGGGATGGGCCGAGCACATCTACGCCGGCACGGTGTTCGCCCTGCGCCAGTACGACCGCGTGCTCACGGAGGCGGAACTCCAGCGCAACAAGGCGATCGACGAGGCCCGGTTCTTCGGGCGGATCGGCGGGCTTGACGAAACGGACGTCGTGCTCGTCAAGAGCGAGTCTCCGGGCGACGCCGTGACGGTCGCGGACGAAGGCGCGTACATCATCCGCGGCACCGGCACGAAGACGTTCACCGCGCCGGAGACGTTCACGTGCGAGAAGGGCGAATACGCCTGCGCCGGATACCGCGTCGAGACGTGGGACGCGGCGGCGCGCGTGTGGAACGTCGATGAGACTTCCGCCGCCCGCACGAAGACGTTCTCCGGCACGTCGGGCGCGGCGAACCGCCGTCTTGTCTGGCTCTGGACGCTGACGCAGGGCATCCGCTCCGCCGCCGACTACACCACCGCCGACTACGTGCAGGCGGGCCTCGCCTCGAACTTCGACGGAATCAACAACTACGGTGCGACCCGTTCGCACTACAATTCCGCCGGCATCTGGCTGAACCTCGCCGACGGCGGGCCGGACGCGACGCTCGTCGCCACGGCGCTGAGCGATCCCTCAAAGTCCGCAGTGGCCGGCTCGTGGGCTGCGGACGGATACACGTTCGGCGGCAAGAATCACTTCGCGCTGAAGGAAAACGTCGCCTTCGGCCAGCAGCTGTCCGCGCAGTTCATCCTTGCATACGACCACGACAGCAACATCGGCTCCTATCCCAACATCTTCGGGACGACCGCGAACACCGGCAGGGACGACCTCATCGTGTACTTCGACAGGTCTTCGGGCAACGTGAACAACGGCCTTAAGATGCGCCCGAACTTCAAGCTGCAAAACGTGACGCGGCACACGATGGCAACGGACTGGACGGGGCCGTACCTCAACGTGTTCTACGATGACCTCGAAAGGAAGAAGGCCAGCATCAGCAACGCGGAATTGCCCGCCTGGATCAAGTCCAATGCATCGGGTACGCTGCCGTCGTGGCCCTACACCATCGGCACGGGGCGCAACGCCACCCAGCAGACGCGCATGTTCATTGGTAAGATATCGTCCGTCAGGCTCTACAACCGCATCCTCACGGACGACGAGCTGCACCAGAACCGCAAGGTTGACGAGATCCGCTTCAACAACGGATTTGCGAACTACGCGAATCTCGTCGTCGCCTACGGCGCGAACGACGACGACATCGCGGCGACGGCGGCGCTTCCGGCGGGCGAGTACGAGGTGACCGGCAGCTGGACGCTCACGGCGGAGGAGGCCGTTGCGGACGGCCATAGGTACGTTCCGTTCGTGCAGGTCGAGACATGGAATAACGGCGGCTGGACCGCCGCCGGAAGGGCGCCTGGCGCCTCCTACACGGCGACCGATTCCGCAAAGGTTCGCCTCACGTACAACTGGCGGCGCAAGCGCGGCCTCACCATCATCGTGCGGTAGGGCGAGGTGCGGTAGGGCGAGGCGCGGTGGGGCGAGGCGCGGTGGGGCGAGCCGTCCTCGGCGAGCCGCATGGTAGGGCGAGCCGTCCTCGGCGAGCCGCCACGGCTCACCCGGAGGGTTCGCCCCACCTTCTTACGCCACACCTCCTTACGGCACGATGAGCGTCGGGATCGTGAGCGTGAGCGTCTCGGTTGCGCCGTCCTTGGAGACTTCGACAGCGAACGAAACGTTCGCGTACTCGCCCGGGGCGACTTCGGACTCGCC
>CACZAK010000157.1 GCA_902779075.1 uncultured bacterium
GGCGAGTCCGAAGTCGCCCCGGGCGAGTACGCGAACGTTTCGTTCGCTGTCGAAGTCTCCAAGGACGGCGCAACCGAGACGCTCACGCTCACGATCCCGCACCTCACCGTGAACTAAGAAGGTGGGGCGAACCCTCCGGGTGAGCCGTGGCGGCTCGCCGAGGACGGCTCGCCCTACCCGTGCGAAAGGCGGCTTTTCCAGTCAACATTGATTGGGGAAGCCGCCTTGTAAATGTTGCCAATATGGAAGTGTTGCCAAGTCCAAAGTTGCCCGCTCGGCGCGGTCGGAATCCACCCCCTCCCGCTCGGCGCGGCCGGAGTCCGCGCCATTCCGCCGCCGTGCTTTGACGAGGTCGTCCATAGTACAATCAGGTGCGCCACAATCGATCTGCGCACCGTCGTTCACAACTGTTGAACCGGGAATCAACCTTCGTCATGTCCTCACAGTCCGATGTAGTGGATGGTCTTGCCGTCAACGATTTCGTCGCGGGTGTAGGTCTTCTCGTCCAAGGATTTCGCCGCGTCGTCGTCGAAAATCGCCATCCAGCCTTCGGGGAGCTTGAGGTGGTCGAGGTAGCCGACAAGCTGCTTGGGCGATTCGGTCGGCGAGAAGTTGCGCTTCATCTTGAGCTCCACGGCGTAGCGGAACTTCCCGAACTCCACGCAGAGGTCGAGTCGCTTCGAGCCGAGCGCCATTTCGCGGGCGATGCGCCCTCCGCCGTTCACGACGCGCTGGAGGTAGCCCATCAGCACGAGGTGCGGCGTCGCCTCGTTGTAGCCGTACACCTCGTGGTCCGCCCCGCTGTTCTCGCGCCAGAACCGCTGGAACTCCGCCATCAGCGCTGGCATGTCGAGCGAGCCGTCGGGCTTGAGCCAGAACGGCGTGCCGTACTTCGAGTAGAAATACACCTGTTCGTCGTTGGAAAGATACCGAAGCATGATCTCTGCATACATCGGATTGCCGGGAACGAGTACGCGGTTCTCGTTCTCGCGCAGGATTCCGAGATCGAGGACATAACGGTAGTCATCGTCGTTTACGGGCGTTCCACGTTCCTTGCCGAGGATGACCGGTTCCACGACGCGCCTCACGCGCGGTTCCTTCAGCCGTTCCATGAGACTGTCCACATGCGTGCCACGAGCGCGGATGATCTTTTCCTTCGCCGTGACGATGTCATCTACGGTAATCGGTTCGTCGTAGCGATACTCGTGGATGATCTCGACGCATTCCTCGGCAAGGGCGTTCACGAGCCATGGCTGGCCGCGCGCGTATTCGTACACCTTGTCCACAACCCCGTCGCAAAAGACCTGCCCGGTCGCCTCCGTGTGCTCCGCGTAGAGGCGGGCGACGTCGTCCCTGCCGAAGTTCGGCATCGTCAGGTCGCGCTTGATGATGTTGAACGGACTCGCGTCGCCGAGCGTCTGCCCGTCGGGGCGGATGCGCGCCTTGTAGTCGCGGATGTCGCGCATCCCAACAAGCGCGATCGACGATGGGAACGGCGAAGTGTCCCGCGTAATGTAGCCGTCGCGCAGCTGGCGCAGGAACGTCACGAGCGTATCGTCCGAAAGGCAGTCCACCTCGTCGAAGAACACGGCGAGCGGCGTCTCCGACTTCTCGGACATGAGGGAGAGTAGCGCCTTGACGTCCAGACCCGGCGGCGGCGGAAGAAGCGCGGGGATGGGCGAATCGGGATCGCGGACGAGGTCCTTGAAGATTGGATGGCGCAGGACGGCGTTGCGCATCGACTCGACGATCTTCGGGATTCCGTCTCTCGGATCCGTGAACCGCTGGACTGTCTCGACAGTGAATTAGAGGGCGTTCATCTCGCCCTTCGCGTTGATTTCCCTGACAAGCGCCTTCAGCGCCGTCGTCTTGCCGGACTGCCGGGCGGCGTGCAGCACGAAGTAGCTGCGCTGCTCAACGATGCGCATGATGCCCGGCAGCCTTTCAAGCGCCGGCAGCATGTAGTGCTCGTCCGGGAAGCACGGCCCCGCGATGTTGAAGCATTTCTCCATGACGTTTATGATGCCTCCTCAAAGTTTTTGCAGAGTTCGACCTTGTCCTTGAAGTAGGCGAGGCCGATCTTCTCGATGTCCGTGATGCCTTCGGCGCGGAAGGACGTGTCGTACTTCTTCCCGTCGATCTGGGAACGGGCGTCGCGCGCAAGGGCCTTGAGGTCGTCCATGGCGGAATCCGCCGTTATGATGTTGTTGACAAAAGCAAAGGAAAGCTCGTGGTTCGGGAACGCCACCTTGCACATGCCCTCTTCAATGGGAGACGCGACCTTCAGGTAGCCCGCCGACACGAGCAGGGCGTACAGTGAGCTCTTGTTCGCCATGACGTCCTTGTACGGCCCCAGCTCCTTCGCCATCTGCACGCGCGGCGTCTCGTCCCGGAGGATCGCCTCCAGCGTCCGCACCATGTCATGCGGCAAATCGCGCACAATCGCTGAGATGAGGTCGTTGGAGCTCGTGTCCAGCCAGTAGGCGTCGGGCTCGCAATTGCATTGGAAATACCGCAGCACGCTCCACGGGTTGTAGATTTCGGTTCCGCCGAAGTCGTAACCGTCGTACCACGACTTGATCTCCGGCATCTTGTCCTCGGTTCCGTAGTACCGCGCCATTTCGGCGACCTCTTCTTCGGTAAAGCCGAAATACTGCGAGTACCATGTCGTCGATGATCATGCCGTTTTTCATGGCCGAGACCATCAAAACGACACGTTCGGGTCGAGCGGGTAGCGTCCGAAGGAGGCGCCGTACACGGCGAGGCCGCCCTTCTCCGTCTCAAGCCGGATCGTGAGCTTGCCGTCCTTCGCCTGCGCGAGGACCTCGGACGGAATCGCCGCCTCGACGAGCCAGCCGTAGCTGCCCGCCTCGTGCAGCGTGCAGTCGCGCGGCTGCGCGGCCCAGGAGAGGATGCCGCGGTGGTCGGCGGGATCGTCAGGCAGCTGCATCGTCTTCACGAGCTTGCCGTTCGCGTACACCTTGAGCGTGGACGGCCACTTCTCGGCGGACGTCATCGGATAGGAGTTCGGGTTCTTTGAACGGCTCGCGAACCCGCCACCGAGCATGCAGTCGAGGTCGCGCACGCCCTTGTCGACGTCCTTGGAGTCCTTCGAGTTGAGACGCTTCGCGCCCACCTCCGCGCGGAAGGTGGCCTTCTTCGCGTCGGCAGGTACGGTGAACGCGTACTCGAAGAAGCCCTTGCCCGCGCCGCAGGCCTTGAGGCCCTTCAGCACGTTCCACTGCTTCTGCGACCACTGCGCCTTCGCGAACTTGTCGGGGGCGACGGAGACCGTCTTCGCCTTAGCCGCGCCGCGCGTGACGAAGCACGCGAAGTTGCGCGCGACGGGTTCGACGCCGTCCAGAAGCGTGAAGCACACGACGCCGCACGCCGTCTCGGCCGGGAGTTTCACGGGCACTTTGGCAATGCGGCCGTTCTGCCACGAGCCCGCGACGAACGCGATGTTGTCTGTCGGAATCGGACGCTGCTCAAGCTTGCCCTCTGCGTTCCAGAAGCGGAGCGTGGCGGAGAGCTTAAGCAGATGGCCGGCGTAGTCATCCGTGGTGAGCGACACGTCCACGGGCACGCTCCACGTCTCGCCCGCCTTGAACGTGCGGCAGATTTCGGTGTCGAGCGGCAGATAGGCGTCGGAGTGCCAGTCGGCGAGCGACGAGCCGGGGAACAGCTCTTCGACGCCGGTCTCCTTCCACGTGCGGTTGAAGCGCACGTAGCCGTTCCACTCGTTGATGACGTCGTGGTGTTCGGTGTAGAGCCAACCCGCGCACTGGAGACGGCGGCGGAACGCGTTCATCATCGCATGGTAGTCCCACGACCAGTCGCAGTCGCCCGTCGAGCCCTTGTAACCCCACACGTTGCCGCACTCGCTGTTGAGCATCGGCTCGGTACCCTGCACGAAGCCGCCGATGTAGCGGTGCGTGGAACCGGGGAAGGACTTCTCGCACTCCCTCGCGACGCGCGCCTCCCACTTCCAGCCGGGCAGGTAGGCGTGCCATGAGTTGAGGTCCGTGACAACGTGGTCGCCGTTGCACTCGGAGTTGTCCTCCACGAGACGCGAGGGATCGAGTTCCTTCGCCTTCTCGTAGGCGCGCGCCACGGCGCGGCGCGTCCACGGCGCATAGCGCGCATGGCGGTTCTTGCCCCAGTTGCCGCCGTCGGAGAAGAGGCCCCACGTCTCGTTGAACAGAACCCACGAGAAGATCGACGGGTGGTTGTAGTCGCGGCGCACCATGTCCTCGAAACAGAACCAGTGCTCGCGGAACATCGCCTCGGAGGCCGGGCCCCACGCGCACGGCACGTCCGCCATGATGAGAAGGCCGAGCTTGTCCGCCCAGTAGAGCTTGCGCGGCACCTCCACCTTGATGTGGACGCGGTTGCCGGAGAGCGCAAGTTTCTTGGAGATGAGTATCTCGTTCTTCATGAACTCGTCGGACGGGAACGTGTACCACCCTTCCGGATGGTACGACTGGTCGAGCGTCATCTGGAGATAGATCGGCTTGTTGTTGAGAGTCACGTACGGGTATTCCGTGCCGGGCAGCGTGCCCACGCCCACTTTTCGCATGCCGAAATAGGTGTTCACCGAGTCCGTCACGCCCTCGCCGAGCAGTACGCAGCGCACGTCGTAGAGGTAGGGATCGTCGAGGTCCCAGAGGCGCACGTTGTCGAGCGGGATTTCGACCCACGCCTTCGCCTGGCCGGGGGCAAAGGACACAACGGCGGGTTCCGCACGGTCTGTCGCCTTGAAGACAATCTGCACCGCGAGCGGCTTCTTCGCGGGCGCGCCAAGCGTCACCTGGGCTAATACGCGTCCGTTGTCGATGTCCGGCGTGAAGTGGACCGTCTCAAGGTACGTCTCGCCGCGTGCCTCGAGGTAGACCGTCTGCCAGATGCCACGCGCATTGCCGTAGCCCTGCTTGCCGTAGAGACGCCAGTCCTTGCGCGCGAGCTCGGCTGGGACGTCCCAGGCGCGAAGCGTGATCTTCTGCGTCTCACCCCACTTGACGAGCGGCGTAAGCTCGAACTCGAACGGCGTGTAGCCGCCGGAATGCTCGCCGAGCTTCGTGCCATCGAACCAGCAGGACGTATCGTGGTCGCTCGCGCCGACGACGAGGAAAACGCGCTTCCCTTTCCATGCGGCTGGCACCGTGATGTCGCGCCGGTACCAGCCGATGTCAGCCTCGTCCTTCACGCCGGACGCCGGAGAGCCCCAGCCAAACGGCACGCGGATGCGCTGCGGGAAAACCGTATCCGCCGCCTCAAACCATTTCTCCTTCACGCCGGCGTCGGTCTTGTCGGCCGCGAAACGCCAACTGCCGTTCAGGTTCTGCCACTCGACACGTTGCCAGTCAGGGCGCGGATGCTCCGGAAGCGGAATCGCCTCACCAGCCACAAGCGTAGCGACCGCAAAACCTGCAATCGCGCAAATCATCTCTTTCTTCATCTCAATCTTCCTCCTCATTTTCATTTTACAATTTTCATTTTACACTTTACACTCTCCACTCTCACCCTGCCGGGGCGTCATCCGGGTGATAACCGCTGTAACCAGTCTCCGGCATGGCGTCGAGCTCGGACATCTCCTCGTCCGATAGCGCGAAGTCGAACACCTCCGCGTTCGCCGCAATGCGTTCGGCGTGGGTCGATTTGGGAAGCGGCACGATGCCGTGCTGAATCGCATAGCGCACGCATGTCTGCGCCGAGCTCTTGCCGTGTGCCGCGCCGATCTTCGTCACTAGCGGATCGGCGAGCAAACGTCCGCTACCGAGCGGACTCCACGCCTCGACCTGGATGCCGTTCGCCGCGCAGTAGTCGAGGACGTTCCGCTGCATGTAACCCGGATGGAACTCGACTTGGTCCACCATCGGCATGATCTCGGCGGACGCCTTGAGCGCTTCCAGATGCTCCGGCATGAAGTTCGAGACGCCGATTGCGCGCACCTTACCGTCCTTGTACAGCTTCTCAAATCCCCGCCAGGTGTCGGCGTTCATCTGCGCCCAGTCGGCTGAGAGTTTCGCGACGGCCGGCCAGTGGACGAGATAGAGGTCGAGGTAGTCCACGCCGAGCGTCTGGATGGCCTTCTCGGCGGCGGCGACGGTCGCCTCGCATCCGCGTACGTCCGTCCACTGCTTAGTCGTGATGAACACGTCCTCACGCTTCACGCCGGAGAGACGGATGCCTTCGCCGACGCTTGCCTCGTTGCCGTAGGCCGTGGCGGTGTCGATGTGCCGGAACCCGACCTCAAGGGCCTTCTTCACGACATAGCGGGCGACGTCGCCCGACGGCGTCTGCCACGTCCCGAAGCCAACGCACGGGAGGCCCACGCCGTTGGACAACATCCGACGTGACGCCAGGTTTTCGATTTTGCTTTCCATCGTATCTCTCCGCGCTTACTTTGCGACGTCAACGGAAAGCCCCAGGTCGATGAACTGCCCGCCGACGGTCTGGACCACCTTGACGGCGATCACGTTGTCGCCCTCCTTCACGGCTGCGGCGAACTTATCCACCGGCACCGGGAACGGCGTCCAGTTCGTGTTGTAGCCCTTCACGGAGAGGATCAGCTCGCCGTTCAGGTAGACATCGGCGTCCTCGTCGTGGAACATGTCGATGGTCGCCTGAAGAATCTTGCCTGCCGGCTTCGCGTAGGTGAAGTGGCGGCGGAGCCAGATCTCGGGCGTCTCCCACTTCGTGGCGCCCTTGGCGTGCGGATGGTCCTTGAGGATGAAGGCGCTGCCGAAACCGCCGGCGGAACGCGCCCACGCGGCGTCGTCGAAGCAGGGCTTCTCCCATCCGGCGGCAGGCGCCGTCGTGGTCCACGCCCAAGCGTTGACGTCCGGATCGAGGCGCTTGGCGAACACCTTCGACTCGCGCGGCGTAATGCCGAGCGCGAAGGCGGCGCGTACGCGTCCGTGTACCTCCGCAAGCGCCTTCTCGTCGAACTTCACCACCTTGCGATCGTACGTGATGAGGCCGTTGATCTCGCCCTCGACGTCGGTGGTCTGCGTGTAGACGCTGCCGGAAAGCCCGTTCATCGCAAGGCCGCCCACGTGGTCCATGAGCGACACGAACTTGTCCTGCACGGCCCTGCGGTCGGTGTCCTTGCCCGTGCCGCCGTAGCCCCACGCCTTGTCCGTCCAGAGGTGCCCGTCCACGCGGCAGCCGATGCCGCCGAACTCGCCGAGGAAGCTCGCGCGACGGTCGTTGACGGGCCACATTCCCGGACGCCGGCCGTAGTCGTGGCGGTCCACGAGGTCGGCGGCCTCCTCAACGCCCGCCGGCTTGTGGCGGCCCTTGTTGCCGCCCTCGTAGTCGTGCCAGCCCGAGGGGCCGTCGACGATGCGCGAGGGGTCGTACTTCTGCGTCCACACGAGCGTCGCGTGGGTGAGGAACTCGCCGGGCTGTCCCCAGCTCTCGTTGTAGGGAATCCAGCTCACGATGCTGGGCACGTTGTAGAGGTGGTCGATCATCTCCTTCAGCTCGCGGCGGTAGAAGCCATAGCGCTGGGTCCTGTCGCCGGAGCCGGACGGCATGTCCTGCATCACCATGATGCCGAGCGTGTCGCAGAGGTAGTAGTAGCGGCGCGGCTCGACCTTGATGTGCTTGCGCATCATGTCGTAGCCCATCGCCTTGAGCTTCTTGATGTCGTAGGCCATCGCCTCGTCCGAAGGCGGCGTGAGGAGGCCGTCCGGCCACCACCCCTGGTCGAGCGTGCCGATGAGGAAGCGCGGCTTGTTGTTGAAGAAGATGCGCAGAATGCCGTTCGCGTCCTTCTTGACTTCGATCTTCCGCATGCCGAAGTAGCCCTTCACCTTATCCGCGCCGCAGACGGCCGTGAAGTCGTAGAGCGCGGGAGATTCGGGGCTCCACAGCTTGAAGCCGGCGGGCATGTTGACCACGGCCACGCCGTCTTTCGTGGTGACGACGGCGTTTCCGCCGTCGCACTGGACGGTAATGGCCACTTCGGGCTTGGCGAACCCGCCGCCGGCGACGTTAAACTCGAAGCGCACCGTTCCCGCGTCAATGTCGGGCGTGACCTTGTATCCCGCGATGTGGACGGCCGGCACGGTCTCGAGCCACACCGTGCCGCCGATGCCGGTGGAGCGCGTGTAGAAACAGCCCCTCGGTTTGAACGACTGCTTGCCGAATGAGCCGATGAAGGACGCGGTCGGGTCCCAGATCGCGACGACCAGCTCGTTCGCGCCCTTCTTCACGAAGTCGGTGACGTCGTACGAGAACGGCATCTGTCCGCCCTCGTGCGGGACGCACAGCTCGCGCCCGTTCACGTACACCATCGCGCGGAAGTCGGCCTGCTCGAAGTGGAGGAGAAGGCGCTCGCCGGTCTTGACGTCCGCGTCGAACGACCGCTTGTACCAGAGCGTCTCGTTCGGCTCGACCAGCCGCCCCACGCCGGAAAGCGAGCTCTCAATCACGAACGGCACGAGGATATCGCCGGCCCACTTCGCCGGACACCCCGGCGCGTCCTTCGTGACGGCGTACTGCCAGAGGCCGTTAAGGTTGGTCCAGTTCGGACGCACCATCTGCGGGCGCGGATACTCGCGCCAGGCGTTCGCGGGCGTGACCTTCTCGCCCCACGGCGTCTTCATGCCGGGCACCTGCTGCCAGGCACTTGCAACGGCGGTAGCCAGCGCGGCGACCGCGAATACTGATTTCTTCATATACATGGCTCCTTTCAAAAGACTTGTTCCACGGCGCACAGTATACCATTTTTTAGGCTCGTTGCGCTACCCCTTCTACACGGCGCAGAAAAATGGTATACTAATCGCCGTTGTCAACGAAGGACTAGCGAAGATGTGGAATTACTCTGAGAAAATGATGGACCACTTCCGAAACCCCCGGAACGTGGGAACGATCGAACACCCCGACGGCACGGCCACCGTCGGGTCGCTCGCGTGCGGCGACGCGCTGACGTTCCAGTTCAAGCTGGACGCGGACGGGAAGATCTGCGAGGCGAAGTTCCAGACGTTCGGCTGCGCGAGCGCCATCGCCTCGTCGAGCGCCCTCACCGAGATGGTGATCGGCAAGACCCTCGAGGAGGCGTCGAAGATCACGAATAGGGAAATCGCCGACTACCTCGGCGGGCTCCCGCCCCAGAAGATGCATTGCTCCGTGATGGGACGCGAGGCGCTCGAGGCCGCCATCAAGAACTTCAAGACCGGCGAGAACTCGGACCGCAACCTCGAGGACACGATGCTCTGCACTTGCTACAACGTAAGCGAGAACGAGGTGCGCCGCGTGATCACCGAGAACTCCCTCACCACCGTGGAGGAAGTCACCAACTTCACGAAGGCCGGCGGCGGCTGCGGCAAGTGCAAGCCGAAAATCCAGGCCATTCTCGACGAGATCAACGGGGGATCCAAATGAAGATCGGTTTCGACAACGAGAAGTACCTCACCGAGCAGAGCGAGGAAATTCGCCGCCGCGCCGCGAAGTACGGCAAGCTCTACCTCGAGTTCGGCGGAAAGCTGATGAACGACTTCCACGCCGCGCGCTGCCTCCCCGGCTACGACCCGAACGTGAAGCTCCGCCTCCTCCAGTCCCTCAAAGACCAGGCCGAAATTCTCCTCTGCATCTACGCGGGCGACATAGAACACAAGAAGATGCGCGCCGACTTCGGCATCTCCTATGCGGACGACGCGCTCAAGCTCATCGACGACCTCAAGCGGCTAGGTCTTCTCTTCCGCGGCGTGGTGATCACGCGCTATACGGGGCAGGTCGCCGCGCAGCAGTTCCGCCAGCGCCTCGAAAACCGCGGCATCAAGGTCTATTTCCACTACGTCACGCAGGGCTACCCCGCCGACGTCGAGACGATAGTCTCCGAGGCTGGCTACGGCAAGAACGAGTACGTGCCCACCGAGCGTCCCATCGTGGTCGTCACCGCGCCAGGTCCCGGCTCCGGCAAGTTCGCCACCTGCCTCTCGCAGATCTACCACGAATACAGACACGGGAAGAAGGCCGCCTACTCGAAGTTCGAGACGTTCCCCGTGTGGAACATGCCGCTCGAACATCCGCTCAACGTCGCCTACGAGGCCGCCACGATCGACCTCAAGGACTGCAACATGATCGACCCGTACCACCTCCAGGCGTACGGCAAGACGACGGTGAACTACAACCGCGACGTGGACGCCTTCCCGCTCCTGCGCGCCATCTGGGAGAAGATGACCGGCGGCGAGTGCCCCTACAAGTCGCCCACGGACATGGGCGTGAACCGCATCGGCTTCGGCATCATCGACGACGAGGTGGTGCGCGAGGCGTCGAAGCAGGAGGTCATCCGCCG
>CACZAK010000158.1 GCA_902779075.1 uncultured bacterium
CTTGACGCCGGTCAGCGTCGCCTTGCGCGGGAATTCCCAGGCCAGGACGCGGCCGTTGCCGAGGTTGCCGGCCGCCGATGTGTTCGCGTAGCCGTCGCAAAATATGAAGTCGGTGTAGGGCCTGTCGGCGGCGATGTACTTGGGACGGGAAATGGCGTCGGGCGATGCCGTAAGCGTCGACCAGGTCGATGTGGTCCATTCGCCCTGCGCTGTCGCCGCCCAAACGCTTGCCGCCGCCATCGCCGCGAGACACACAAGACCACACGCAAGTTTTCTTATGGACATAATATCCTCCTCAAGATTTTGGTGAAATTTTACCAAAATATGCTGAATTTGCCAACCCCTGCTGCAGTAGGGGTTGGCTCTTGAAGCGCATGGAAGCAGTGGCGAAAATGACTTACCGCAGCAAGATGAAGAAGCCCGGCTTGGTGGTCATTGTAGCCCAAGGCGTGTTGCCGTAGCCACCGAGATTGACGCGCTTGCCGTGATAGCCAATCTTGCAGTTGGGCTCGTTGCGGAAATCGCTTGCCGGATCACCCGCGTCAATGGCCGGGGACTGCCCCGCCCTGCAATACTCATCAACTAACTCGCCGGTCTTCTCGTCGAAATAGCCGCGCCCGCCGCGGAGATGGACGTTGACGTTCTCGAGCGCCGCGTAGGTGGCATCGATCGTCGCCGCCGTCCAGTCCCAGAAGATGAGATTGCCACTCTTCTTGACGAGATTCGTCATTGCAACGGATTCCGTCACGAGGAGCGGGTCGCCGAAGACGACCCCGCCCAGGAAGTTCGTGGTCGCGGTCGCGGCGCAGGTGATGGAATTGGTGCCTTCCTCGCCGAAGAGCGTGTAGGAGACATTGCAGACGCTAGCCCCGCGCAGCGAGATGTCACTGCCGCGGGTCGAAGACAATCCGCCAAGTATGTTCCCGAAGAAGATCGAGTTGTGGACGTTCGCCGTACCGAGGATGAGATTCAGTCCCGCCGTTGTTTCGTACCCGTCCGCAAGGTTGTAGGCGAAGGTGCACCGCTCCACGTCAACCGTGCCCGAAGCGCTGCCAAACTGGACCACCAGCGGACCCGAGGCGTTGTTGCCTGCGGAGTAGTCCTTCCAGACAACTTCGTCGCCGTTCGCCACCCATGCGCAGTTGGTGAACGCGGACCCCTCGGCGCCGGAAACGAGCCGCACCGTTCCGCCATGGCCCGCCGAATAGCGCACGGTGCCGAAATTCGCCGCAAACCGGCAGCCGACGGCAGAGACCGGGGCGGAGGAATAGACGGCGCTGCCGGAGCAGTTGCCGGTTGACGGATCGCCCGAGTTTGCACCGCCAGGGGAGCGGAGATAGATGCCGTTATGGACGAAATAGCAATTCTCGATGCGGAGGGACTTGAGCGACGAGGCGTTGATGCCGCCGCCCTGCGGAGCGACGCCGCCATCCATCCCGGTCTTGACTCGATTGCCGCGGAAGACGCAGTTCGCGAAGGTGACGACCGTCGTCGCCGCCGTGCCCGAGACGCGTGCTCCCTTGCCGGAGGGATCCGTCGCCCGACCCATGCCGTTCGTGATGAAGTGGCAGTCCGAGACGAGCATGTCGCCGGCGCCGGTCTTGATGAGTCCGCAGTTGAGCGACCGCGTAAAGTAGATGCGCTCGATGGAGACGGACGCGGAGTTGGCGATGGTCAGGCAGTCGGTCACTTCGCCGCCGTCGATCACCGAACGGAACCCGTGCTCTCGCTCCGCCGCCGAATTCTCCCAGCCGTGGAAGCCGCCTTTCACGGAAAGCGGATTGGCGGCGTTCAGCGTGACCGATCCGACCGTGAGCACGTTCGTTCCGGCAATCCAGATCTCGTTCTTCGACGCGCTCACGAGCGAGAACGCCGACCTCAGGTTCGGCACGGCGTCCGACCAGTTCTCGCCCGTTCCCGCGCCAATCGCGCCGGGACGCACGTGGATGACGTTCGCCGGACCGCCCTTGCCCCACCACGGCGGCAGATCCTTCGTGACCGGAGTCTCCACGCTCGTCGCCTCGGCGACGGTGCCGTTGGCGGAAAGGATGACCTTCGCCCAGATCGACCCCGGCTCATAGTAGGCGTTGATCGGGCAGTCGACGACGGTGCCGTTCGCAAGCCCGGAAAGCGTGTTCATCAGCATCCAGCTGCTGCCGTCCGTGGAGACAAGCACATTCGCCGTCGCGAAGAACGCCCCTTCGCCGCCGACGGTGAAATGCACCGTTGGCCTGGAGTATTCCTCGTCGAAAGTGATAGTCACCGGGCCGTCGACCGCAGGCTCGCCGGCGGCGCTCTTGGACGCCTGCACCGTTCCGCCGTAGGCTCCCGCGTTCACGATTCCACCGTTGGGCGTCGGCTCGCTGCCGACCGGATCCAGAGGGTCGCCGGCGTCGATAGCCGGCGAATTGGTCTCGCCCGAAACGTGCTCGACGCCGTCATTGGTGAAGTAGCCCGTCGACGAAAGCGCATGGACGTCTATGCCCAGCACCTCGTCGAGCTTCGTCTTGTCGAACTGGCGAAGTTTTCTTGCGTTGCTGATAATGACCAGAAGATCGCTGACGTCATTGGTGGATGAGACAAGCTCGGGATTGCCGAACCTAACACCCGAGCCAAACAAAAGGGTGCCATCGACTACAGACGAATACGAAGACGGGCCATCGGCCGACAAAAGCGAATAGGAGACCTCGGCATGAGCAACATCGGCCATCAGCGCGAGGTCCGCGCCGCCGGAGTTGGAGGAATGGACGATGTTGTTGGCGATAATCGAGTTCTTGATCACGGCCGTGCCCTTTGCGACGGTGACGCCGGCGGAGGATTTCGAGTTGTCCGAGAAGTTGCAGGCGAGCGTGCAGTTGCTGATGGTGACGCGGTCGGTCTCTGCGGCCAAGTTGATGGCGATCTGCCCGCCGTTGCTTCCGCCGACTGGAATCGCAGTCTCGTCGCGCCAGTGGTAGTCTTCTTCGTTGCCGGCGAAGACGCAGTGGTCGAAGAGCGTCCCGCCGCTCGTCCCGGCGACGCGCACAATGCCGCCGCGGTTGTCGTAGCCGCTGCCGCGGTTGCCGCGGAACGTGCAGCCTTTCACGGTCGCCGCAGCATTGTTGATGTACAATGCCGCGCCAGCCTGTCCGTCGCGCCCCTCGTTCCACAGGTTTGCGGCCGTCCACGCGAGACCGTTGGTGAGGAAGATCGTGTCGGTTATCAGGACGGAGCCGAAAGTCGCGACATGGAGACCCTGGCCATTGCCGACATTGGTGGCAGTGCCATAGTTGCCGGAAACGACGCTGTTGGAGATGACAAGTTTGGCATCGGTGGTTCCCGTAAGCGAAAGCCCGATTCCGTTTTGGCTGGCAGACGATGTATGGTTGCCGACAATCTCGCAATTGAGGATCGAGAGGTCGCCGACGCCAGTCTTGACGATGCCGCGCACACCGTTGAATATCCTGAGGCCATCGAGGACGACGGGCACCCCCGCCGCATTGGAAAACGGCAGGACCGTATAGGTGGCCTGCCCGTCGAGTGTCGACTTCGCGCCGGCGATACGCTCGCCGGGGAGGGTCTCGGCACCGGTAAATCCGCCGCGGATCACGGTCGGAACGGCAAAGGCGAAGGTCGCGGGGCTGGCGTTGAGCGCGATGTCGCCGGCAATCCAGATTTCGTTCCTGAGTTCAGTCAGCGCCGCGAGCGCGTCCGCCCACGACGTGAACGCGTCGGACCAGCTCGTGCCGTCGTTCTTGCTGCCAATCGCGCCAGGACGCAAGTGAATCACGTTGTCGGGCCCCTTCTTGCCCCACCACGGCGGAAGCGTCCCCAAAACGTCGGAGCTCGCCACGGTCGACTCACTCGTCTGCCCCGCGCCGGAGACCACTACCTTCACCTGGATGGTGTCGCCGGGGATGTAGTAAACGGGGACCAAGAAGGTCTTGGTCTGCCCGTTGACCAGTCCGCCAATCGCTCCGGAGACATCCTCCCAGGTCGTGCCGCCGTCGGTCGAGATGTAGACGACGCCATGCGCGGCGTATGTTCCGCTTCCGCCCATCGTGAACGAGACGGTCGGCATCGTGTAGCCGTCCGGGTCGTCCCACGTGATCGTAGGCGCACCGACAACCTCGGGCGAGGCGGAAGGAGTGCGCGACGCCTGTTCGGTGTTGCCGTAACGCCCGAGATTGACACATCCGCCGTTGGGCGCGCTCTCGCGCGAGAAGTCGCTCTCGGGATCGCCCGCGTCGATCGCCGGCGAGCGGACGCCCGCCTCGGCATAGTGGATGTCGCCTTCGGAGTCGAAGTAGCCCGCCTCGGAAAGAAGGTGGCAGTCGTCCACCGCCACGAAGAGCGGGTCGCCATAGGTCATCGCGTCGCCAAGCTTCGACACGCCGTTGACGAACGAGTAGGTCGCGCCGGTGTCGTCCGCGAGGAGCGTGTAGTCGATGTCGAACGACGCGTTGGCGCCGTCCGCGAAGTCAACGCCGTTCCCGAAGAAGATCGAGTTGCGGACGGCGATCTGGCCCTTCACGCCCTTCACGCCCGCGCAGCCGCCCGCGGTGGCATTGGCGTTCGCCGTGAAGGTGCAGTTGGCAATCTCGGTGCGGCCCGCGTCTGAGGAATGTTCAATCATCACCGCCGCGCCGTTCGCGCCGTCAGTCTGGTTGCCGCGGAAGAGGCAGTTCTCGACTTTGTTCAACGCGTTGATGCCCGACGCGCGCACCGTGCCGTAGGTCACGCCGCTGCCGATGTTGCCGATGAAGTCGCACTCCTTGAGCTCGACCGCCGAGTTGTTCGCGTAGATCGCGCTCGTCTTTACCTTCGACGAGGTCGCGAGCGTGTTGCCGTAGAAAAGCGTATTCTCGACCGAGACGCGCCGGGTCTGATAGGAATAGATTGCCGCCGCGCCGTCCGCCGCGTCCGTCGAGGAGTTGTTTTTGAAAATACTGTCCTTGACATACACTGAGCCCTCGTCGTATGGAGTTTTGTCGAGACCACGCACATAAAGCGCGTTGCCGTTCTCCTCGAAGACGCAGTCGTCAACGAAGACGTCGCCGGTCCAGCCGGTCTTGGAGACCGCCCTTGCCGGCGAGCCGCGGAAGTGGAGCCGCTCGAAATGCGCGTTGCAACTGATTCTAAAGACCACGGCGGAGAACTGGCCGTCGCCGTCGATAACGGAGTATGAGCCCGGTTCGCGTTCCTCGATCGTCGATTCCGTCCCCTTGAAGCCGCCGCGGAAGATCTTGTTGCCATAGAACAATTTCTCAGTCGCGGCAGACGCAAGCACGTTCGAGCCGGCGATCCAGATTTCGTGGTTGATATTCGTAGCAGCGGCGAGGTTAAGCGCCGTCGCGAAATCGACCGCGTCCGCCCACGAGGTGCCACCGTTTGAAGGCAGGCCGTCCGGCTTCACGTAGATCGGCGTTCCGATGCGGAAGTTCGCGCCCGCGACGCCATGGTGGGCACCAATGCCCTTTGCCGCGACATAGCCGTTGCCGTGCCGGAGCGCGACCGCGTTGTAGAGATTGACGCCAGGCGAATTGTTCGCGCCGTAGAGAAGCTCGTAGTCCACCCCCTCCGTGAGCACGTTGCCGTCGTCGTCGCGGACGACGACCGGCGGCCGCACCTGCGCCTCTCCGAAATACGGGTAACACTTCTCGACTTCGATATGCAGGTCGGTATCGGAGGTGATCGAGACATTGTCGAAGAGCGAATAGCAGTTGCCGTGCGCGCCGACCGCGATCTTGACGGTCTGGAGCTTGTAGATGCCGCCCTCGGCAACCGTGAAGTCGGCCTGCACGGAGTGCCACGACGTCCCGTAGATGCGCATCTCGTTCGTGACGTTGCAAATCGACTGGACAGCATTGTTCGTGTCGACGAGCTGCCAGGAGTAGATCGTGTGGTCGGTGTTGTTCGCGGCGTGGTCGAACGTCAGCGTGTAGTTGCCGGCGGGCAGGGCAAGCCCTTCCTGGAAGAAGGCAGGGCCCTGGTAGGGACTCAAATAATGCCAGCCGCGCTCGTCGCTCGTCGTCGAATAGGTCCCGAGCCCTGCACCGCTGTGAGTCCGGTTCCAGCTCACCGGCATGAATGTCCTGGCGACCCCGTCATTGAAGGATCCCGAGCCCTCCTCGATGCCGGGGTCGGCGTTGAGAGCGCGCGCGATGTCGATTTTCTTGAGCATCTGCAGTTTCGCCGCGACCGGCGCCTCGGCGGTGAAGTTGACGGTGAAGAGGTCGGCGGAGCGCGGCGCGCCGTCCGGCAGGCCAAACCACTCCAACGCCTTCTCGCCGGTCGCCGGCGCATAGACGATCGACACCTCGTCGCCGACGCTCACCCATGCGCTCGCGCCGCCGCCGTTAATGGAGAGCGTACCATCGCCATGCAGCGTGCTGAGGTCGATGAACACCTCGACCTTGCCGCTCGTCGCGTTCCAGCGCATGTCGGGCGCGTTGAACGCCTCCGCCGGCGCGACGCCGTCGAAGCGCACCTTGTCCACTGCGGCATTGTAGGCGATTTCACGCGCCGAAAGCGGGCAGTCGTAGAGGCGAATCGAGTAGAGTCGCCCCTCGTAGTTGTACTGCGATTCGCTTCCGCCGCCGATGGAGGCGCGTGTGAAACTGGTGATCCAGTTCAGCTCGGCGGTTTGATACTTTTGGTTGCTGATACCGGTGGTGTGCGGGACTCCACCCTCGTAGAACAGCATCGGCGCATCGCTCCCGCCACCACCCGCGCCATACACGACGGAGAAGTCGTAGGTCGTGCCGGCGGCATCCAGGCCGGTCAGGATGTTGCGGGTTTCATTGTTTGCATGGTGGAACCACAACTGGTTGGAGGAACGATACCAAGCGACGCGGTTCCAGCCGTAGCCGGAGAAGAACGGCATGCCGAGGCGGGAATTGGTGCTGCGGTACTTGATTTCCATCGTGAGATACTTGCCTGTCTTGTCGTTCGCGATGCCAGCGCAGCCGTGTGTCTCGAGGAATCCGCCGCCCCAGTCCGCGCGGTCGGTGAGCGTGAAGTCGAGGTTGCCCTTGAGGTCCTTCCAGGTAGTGGCCGCAGGGTCGAATGTGCCAGTCCCGACATTGTCGATTGCGTCCCAGTGGTTCATGAGCCCGTGCTGGACATACGAGCCCGAAGTAAACGCGGATGCGGCGGGAACGGCATAAATCGCAAACTCGTTGGTGACGACGCTCCTGTACGCGCCAAGGCCGGTCACGATCGCCTTGCCCGTCCCGACGGCGTCATTGTCCTCGTAGGCGACGGTGTAGTCCACACCCTTCACGAGCAGCGCGGTGCCGGCGAGATTGGAGACGACGACCGACGGCTCGAGCGCGGCGCCCGAATAGAACTGGTTGGGAATCCGCGCGACGGCAATGTCCGTCTCGTCGGGTCCTGCGATGAACGCCCCCGTGCCGGCATTCTTGAAGAAGGTGGATGTCACGAAATCCCAGAGTCCGACAGCATTGCCGCGGACGGGCACGAAGTCGCGGACGAGCTCGCCGTCCTTCCACATCTTGAACGAGTAGAGGGTGAACTTGGCCTTTTGCCCTCCACCACCGGACGCGAAGATGTGGAGGTTGTACGAGCCGTTGTACGCCAGCGAAATGGTGCTCGTCGCGGTGTTGCCGCCGACATTAAGATAGCAGTTGTCCGCGGCATTGGTGTTGATGGAGATGACATTGTCGACTCCGGCCTCGTACGGGTAGCGCAAGGACGTGCCGTTCTTGCCGATGAAATAGTACATGCCGTTCTGGAAGAGGCAGTACGAATTGCCTTGATTGTAAATCCCGGCGCCGAAGAACGACGTGTTGGCGGCATTGTTGGTGGCGCAGAAGTGCATCTCGACGGCCGTCGTCGGACCCGGAACGATGCCGGTGTCGATGTACTGGGTGCCGGTGGAGGTGATGGACTTCACGCGCCGGTAGACGTTGAAGGTCGTGGTAAACACATTGTCCGCAAGTTCTCCCTTGCCGGTCACCGTCACCGTCGCGACGCCCGGATCGGCATTGTTGGAGTAGGCGACGTCGAAGTCCGCACTCACGATGTCGCCGCCGATCGTCCATGTCTGCGCGTTGACGACATTCGAGACCGTGAACTCGGGACGGCAGCCGCCGACAAAGCCGCAGACCTGATCAGGAATCGGCAAAGCCGCGACGTACCTCTTCGACACTATTTTGAGCGAAACGTCGTCGAGAAAGAGCGTCCGGTCGGCGGTCGCGAAGGTCTCGAATTTGAGCGTATGCTCGCCGGGCGGCAGCACGACATCCTCGACCGTCCGGTAGTGGACTTCGCTGGTAGATGTCGGGAAATCTTCATAGAAGATCCGGTTGCCGTCAATCGTCACCTCGTAGGGAACACCGGAGTAGCCGCCGCGCTGCTTGCACTTCCACGAAACTTCGACGCCATACGGGCTGTCGTTAGTGAAGACCTGCGTCGCCACGTTCCGCTTCTGGAGAATCGCGCAATAACTTCCGGAGATGAAGGTCGTGGTCACGTTGGGGCCGTATGCGCTCGACGAAGTATCAATCTTCGCGTAGTTTCCCGAAGCCGTCCAGCCTGGTGCCCAGTTGCCGGACTCGAACCCGCCGTTGACGAGCAGTTCGCCGCTCACAGCATAGTTACGTATGACCGTCACGCCCTCGTAGCCTTCGCCGGCCTTGCCGGTCACGGTTACGGCGCCGACGTCGCCGACACGACCGTACGACACCTCGAACGGGCATCCGGCTGGCGCGACGCCGCCCTCGGCGAAAATCCAGCTCGCCCCGGATTGAATATTTGTGAGCGTGAAGCCCGGCTCCGGCAAGGTGTCGGGCAGGCAAAGCTGGGCGGGGATCGGCAGAATCGAGAAGCCCGACACGTAATTCACCCCCAGGCTCTTCCCGAGCGCAACCATCTGGTCGGTGGTGAGCACGTCGGGATAGACGCGGAAGTCGTCGATGAGCCCGCCGAACTTCGACTCGCCGGACTTTGCTCCGCCGTGGCGGCTGCCGAGCTGGCCGTTATTGAAGGGCGCAGCGTACGGCGTCGAGGACGTGGTCCCCTTCAGCTCTCCATCGACGTAGAGGTCGGTGCCGTCCGACTTGATGTTCACGACGTAAAGGTGATATTCCGTGTCGCCGTCCTCGATGTTGTTCACGGTGATTACCGGCGTCGTGGAGCTGTCGCGGGTAAGGACAAGGGAGCCGGGGGTCGTTCCGCGGCGAAGCAGGAGCTCGGTGGTGCTGTACTTGAAGTGTACCATGATCGCCGTGGACTTCTCGCTGAGCGTCGCGACGACGGCGATCGAGGAGGCATGGTTGGCCGTGAACACGCCGGAGTAAGTCGCATACGGCACGTACTTCGAGGTGTCGATGGCGTAGCCGCGCGGTGTCATGGGCCACGTCGCCGTCCCCTCGTTGCTCCATGTCGCCGTCCCGGTGCCGGTGTTGGCCAGGCTTTGGTTGTCGAACGTCATGCAGAGACTCGGCACGAGCCCCGTTACGTCGGCATCCGCCGCATAAACGCTCGCCGCGCCCAGCGCGACCGCGGCCGCCAAAACAATGCCATACGCGAGTTTCTTCATGTCATTACTCCTTTTCATTTCATTGCTTCTCTTGTCCATTCAAAGCCATACCAAAATCCAATGTCCAAAGTCCAGGCTCGAGAGCAGGACTTTGGACATTGGACGTTGGATGACGAATTTAAGTGTAGTTTTCGCGCGGGCGGGGAAACTATTAATTCCACCCCCCTCGAAATATCTACACTTATGGGTTTCACATTATGTATAATACCACTCCCCGCCGAGTCTGTCAATGGGTTACCATGGGGTCTGACCCCATAGCATTCCCGACATCGGCGGCCAGATGACCATGCCGCTCGCCTGACGGCGTGGAAACCGGCGTAATTCAAAAGACAATCCGCTCACCTCATGGAGCGGAGCATCCTATGTGTCACTTGAACGAGCGGACCTCTGCGCGGCGAGGATCGGGATTGCGTTTCTGGCATCTGATGAAGTCGCCCGGATGTGC
>CACZAK010000159.1 GCA_902779075.1 uncultured bacterium
GTCGGGACACTGGCTCTTCGGTTTCGCCTCCAAGAAGTACCACCCGATCGGCGACCTCAACGAGGCGCGCTGGAACAAGCTGCGCATCAACACGCGCTATTACAACACCGCGCTCCACCGCGGCGCGTTCGCGCTCCCGAATTACGTGCTCGACATCCTCAAGGAGGAGGAGCACAGCTAACGGGCGCTCCGGCATGGACGAGTCGTCTACGATTGCGGCGGTGGCCACCGCGCCCGGACGCGGCGGCGTGGCCGTGGTGCGCGTGAGCGGTCCGGAGGCGTTTGATATTGCATCGACGCTGACGGGCAGGCACGTGGACGCCGTATGTGCCGGGCGCTTCTTCCATGCCGTCCTCCGCCACGGCGGCAAGCCGCTCGACGACGGTCTAGTGCTCGTGTTCAAGGCCCCTGCAAGCTACACGGGCGAGGACGTGGTGGAGTTCCAGACGCACGGCGGCGTGGTGGCACCCCGCCGCGTACTTTCCGCCTGCCTCGCGTGTGGTGCGCGTCTCGCACGGCGCGGTGAGTTCACGCAGCGCTCGTTCCTGAACGGACGCCTCGACATCTCCGCTGCGGAGGCTGTGATCGACCTTGTGGACGCCAAGACCGACCGCGCGGCCGACGACGCCGTGGCACGTCTAGGCGGTGCGGCGGCGCGCGCGGACGCCGACCTCTATGCCGCCGCGCTCGACATTTCCAGCCGCCTCGAACATGCGCTCGACTTCAGCGAGGACGAGCTTCCGCCGGGGTATGTGGAGGATATTTCCGCCGACATCGGCACCCTTGGAGAGCGCATTGCGTCGGAGCTGAAGCGGCTCCGCGAAGGGAAAATCCTGCGCGAGGGCGCGCTCGTGGTACTGGCGGGTCCGCCGAACGCGGGCAAGAGCTCGCTCCTCAACGCGCTCCTCGGCGAAAAACGCGCGATCGTGAGTGCTGAGGCGGGAACCACGCGGGATTCGATCGAGGAGTGGCTGGACGTCGGGGGCTGGCCGGTGCGGCTCGTGGACACTGCGGGAATCCGTCGTGCGGCGAACGCCGTGGAGGCCGAGGGGGTGGAACGCGCGGAAGAACTGGTCGCGCGCGCGGACCTCGTTGTGGCGCTCGACTTGGACGTGCCGGGCGCGCTCCGCGTCCACTCCAAGTGCGACCTCGGACGCGGCGAGGGGCTGAACGTGAGCGCGGTGACGGGCGAGGGACTGGACGCGCTGCGGGAGGCGATAGCGTCGCGGCTCGCGGCGCGGGCGGCGTCCGGCGACGAGCCGCAGGCGGAAGCATCCGCCCGACGCGGGGAGCTGCTTGGCTCGGCGCGGGAGGCGCTTGCACGCGCGGCGGAGGGGCTTCCGGACCTCGTTCTAGCGGCCAACGGGGCGCGCGCAGCGGCCGAATCGTTAGGGCGTCTCGCGGGAAAGGTCTATGCCGACGATTTACTTGATTCGCTATTTTCTCGTTTCTGCATTGGCAAATGACCCAGAAATGTGCTAAACTTATCCCGCCATGAAACTAAAGAAATCAGATGACGGAGCCGAGACGACCGCTCCGGCCGCGCCTACGGGCGGGGCCGTGATTGCGGACCGTTTCAAGCTGGACATTGACGCCGGCGCGTCCAAGGGACCGGCCGGCGTAAGCAAGGTGGGTGCGATGTGTGCCCTCATCGGCACGCTTGCCTCCATCGCCATGCTTGGCGTAGTGGCTTGGCTCCTCTACCAGAACTGGGAACTGATCAAAGACTTCTAAAGCGTTCCAGGCCATGAAGGACGTCATGAAGTCGGCCCGCGCACGCGCGGCCGTTCGTCTTGCGTTGGACGAAGACCTCGCCAGCGCAGTGGATGCTTTGTCAGAACCCTGGTGCGATGCCACATCGCTCGCGCTTGTGGACCCCGCCGCGAAGGCGACGGGCGAAATCTACGCGAAGGGCACGGGCTGCGTCGTGGCCGGTGCCACCGTGGCGCGGGCCGTGATGAAGGCAGTCGACCCGAAGATACAAGTTCGGATTCTGAAGCCTGACGGCTCCGTCGTCAAGCCGCGCGAGCCGATCCTCGTGTTCAAGGGCCGCGCGCAGAGCATCCTCGCTGCGGAGCGTACCGCGCTCAATTTCATGCAGCGGATGTGCGCCACGGCCACGCTCACGCGCAAGTTCGTGGATGCCACGAAGCGCTGGGGCACGCTCATCTTGGATACGCGCAAGACCACGCCCGGGCTCCGTGTTTTCGAGAAGTATGCAGTCACGTGCGGCGGCGGCACGAACCACCGCATGGGCATGTACGACCGCGTACTGATGAAGGACAACCACCGCCGCCTCTGGAAGGGCGGCGACCCCGACGAGCTCGACCAGGCCGTGGTGGCTGCGCGTAAGGCGTTTCCGAAACTCGCCGTCGAGGTTGAGGTGGAGAGTCTGCGCGAATGCGCGAGCGCGCTCAAGGCGAAGCCGGAGTGGATCATGCTCGACAACATGTCCTGCGCGGACATGAAGAAGTGCGTGAAGATGTGCAAGGGCATTTCAAAGACCGAGGCGTCGGGCGGCATCACGCTCGACCGTGCGCGCGAGGTGGCCGCCACGGGCGTTACGGCGATTTCGCTCGGGTGCCTCACGCACAGCGCGGGATCGGTTGACCTCTCGCTCGAGTGGAAGGCGGTCTGATGAGGCTCGTCGTCGTCGATGTCGGCAACACGTCCACGGCCGTGGGGCTGTGGTCCGGCGGCCGCGTGACCAGAGTGCAGCATATTGACTGGGGAAACGCCGGGGAGAACGCCGGCATGATATGCCGGCGCACAGAACTCAGCCGGAGCACAGGATTCTGCCGGTGCACAGGACTCGTAGAGGCTCTTGTGCCACGTGCGGAAGCCATCGCATACGTGAGCGTGGTGCCGAAGGTCGATGCGCCCTGGCGGGCGTTCGCGCGCCGCATTGGAAAGCCGCTCATCCCCATCACATACAAGGATTTTCCGCTTCGTCTCGACTATCCGAAGCCCGAGACCATCGGCGCGGACCGCCTCGCGGATGCGGCCGCGGCGGTGGATCGCTACGGCGCGCCGGTGCTAGTGTGCGACTTCGGCACGGCGTTTACGGCGGCTGCTGTGACTGCTGACCGCACATGGCGGGGCGGCGTGATCGCTCCAGGCCTCCCGCTCATGCGCGACTACTTCTGCGCACGCACGGCGAAGCTGCCGCGAATCAAACTTGGTGGGAGGTGTCCCGTGATCGGACGCTCTACCGAAGAGGCGATGCGCATCGGCGCGCTGGTAGGCGCGCGCGGCATGGTGCGCGAGATCGTGGAGCATCTTTCGCGCGCATTCGACTCGCGTTTCCGCCTCGTGGCGACAGGGGGCTACGCCTCTTGGGTGCTGAAAGACCTCGACCTGCCGTTTACAGTAGACCCCACGCTCACATTGCACGGTACGGGGCTCCTGGCGGCGCAGGCACTTGAAAGGAGCGAACATAAATGAAATTAAAGACACTTTTCCTGCTGCCCCTTGCGTTTATCGCCGGGTGCGGGCTGCTTTTCGACGACCCGTACGTCAATGTGACGAACACGCCGCTGAACTGGTGCGAGGTACACTACTACAACGCAACGCGCGATCCGATCCGCCGCACGACCGTGCGCGTGACCGGACTGGGGCTCGTCGAGGTGAAGACTGGCACGTCGCGCCGCGTATCCGACAGCTTCGCGAAGAACAACGAGGACACGACATGGGATGACATCACGACAAGCCAGTACACCGTCGACCCCGAGCACGTCCGCGTGGTGTTCCAGAACCTCGTCAATGCCGGCCTTTTCGACCGCGACAAGATCTTCAGGTCCACGAAAAACCCTCCGACGGGCCGTTTCATAGCCGTACGGGCGGCTTTCGACAACAAGACGTTCTCCGAACCGTACAACATGTTTGAGGAAGACCCCGAACTTGCCGAAAGACTCTACAACTTGGTGCTTGAGTTCAGCCGTCCTGTTGTGCGGCGGCGGAAGCCCGTTTACGGGCGGGGGCCTGAAGACAAGGAGGATGGAAAGTGAATCGTGTGGCAATCATCGGAGCCGGCCGGTTCGGCATGGCCCTTGCAGAGTCGCTTTCTGAGAGCGGCGAGGAAGTCCTGCTCTTCGAGCGTAACGGCAGCCTCGTGCAGTCCGCACTAAACGTGGTTTCCAGCGCCGTCCAAGGCGATGCGACGAACGCGCGTGCGCTGGAGGACGCAGGTTTGAGGGAGTGCGACGTAGCAGTGGTGGCGATTGGTTCGAACGTGGAGGCGTCGCTCCTCGCGACGGCCAACTGCAAGGAGCTGGGCGTGGGTACCGTGATCGCGAAGGCCACTAGCGAACTGCACGGCAAGATTCTCGAGAAACTCGGTGCCGACCAGGTGATCTTCCCCGACCGCGAGAGCGCGCACCGCCTCGCGCGCAGCATAACGAACCGCGGGGCGTTCGACCTTCTGGAGATTTCCGAGGGCTACTCGATCGCCGAGATCAAGGTGCCGGAGGTCTGCAAGGACAAGACCCTCGCGCAGGCGGACCTGCGCAACCGCACGGGCGTGACGGTGCTCTGCATCCGCCGCCTCGACGAGAACCCCAAGAAGCCCCGCGCGATCATCGTACCGGGCCCGAATGACCAGATCCACGCGGATGACAAGTTGATCGTGTTCGGCACCACGAAGCAGATCGACAACTTGGCCAACGAGAGCTGAACAATTGAGACTTGTGAACAATTAATCAAAGGAGTAAAGCGCATGAGCGAGAACATCCCCTACAAGACCTATCTGACCGAAGCCGAAGTGCCTACAGCCTGGTACAATTTGCGTGCGGACATGCAGAAGAAGCCAGCGCCGCTGTTGAACCCTGGCACGCTCCAGCCCGTTACGGCCGAGGAGCTGGAGCACGTGTTTTGCACGGAGCTGGTGAAACAGGAACTGGACGACACGACTCAGTTCATACCGATTCCCGACGAGGTGCAGAAGTTCTACCGGATGTTCCGTCCCTCGCCGCTCATCCGCGCCTACTTCCTCGAGCGCGCGCTCGGCACGCCTGCGAAGATCTACTACAAGTTCGAGGGCAACAATACGTCCGGCTCGCACAAGCTCAACAGCGCCGTCGCGCAGGCGTACTACGCGAAGGCGCAGGGTCTGAAGGGCGTGACCACGGAGACCGGTGCGGGACAGTGGGGCACCGCGCTCTCGATGGCATGCGCGTTCTTCGGACTCGACTGCCAGGTGTACATGGTGAAGTGCTCGTACGAGCAGAAGCCGTTCCGTCGTGAGGTGATGCGCACGTACGGGGCGAACGTCACGCCGTCGCCCTCGATGAAGACGAACGTGGGCCGCGCGATCAACGCGGCGCATCCCGGCACCACGGGCTCGCTCGGCTGCGCGATCTCGGAGGCCGTGGAGGCGGCTGTCTCGCAGGAGGGCTACCGTTACGTGCTCGGGTCCGTGCTTGCGCAGGTGCTGCTGCACCAGTCGATCATCGGACTTGAGGCGAAGAAGGCGTTTGACAAGTTGGGCGTTAAGCCGGATATCATCATCGGCTGCGCGGGCGGCGGGTCGAACCTTGGCGGGCTCATCGCGCCGTTCATGGGCGAGAAGCTGCGCGGCGAGGCGGACTACCGCATCATCGCGGTGGAGCCGGCGAGCTGTCCGTCGTTCACGCGCGGACGCTACGCCTACGATTTCTGCGACACGGGCAAGGTGTGCCCGCTCCAGAAGATGTACACGCTCGGGCACGACTTCATTCCGTCCGCAAGCCACGCGGGCGGTCTCCGCTACCACGGCATGAGCGCGACGCTCTCGGAGCTGTACGACCAGAAGATGATGGAGGCGCGCGCGGTGGAGCAGACGAGCGTGTTCGCGGCGGCGGAGCAGTTCGCGCGCGTGGAGGGCATCCTGCCGGCGCCCGAGTCGAGCCACGCAATCCGCGCGGCGATCGACGAGGCGCTTCGCTGCAAGGCGGAGGGCAAGGAGGAGACGATCCTCTTCGGACTCACCGGCACGGGCTATTTCGACATGGTCGCCTACGAGAAGTTCAACGACGGTTCGATGTGCGACTACCTGCCCACTGACTCCGACCTCGAAGAGAGCTTCGCGAAGCTCCCGAAGGTCTAATCCGCTTGTTGCGACCACCCGTGCCATGCAGGAGCTGACGCCAGGTCTCGTCATCGCATCGTACCGCGTCATCCGCCAGCTGGGCGCTGGCGGCATGGGTGCCGTCTACGAGGTCGAGCACGTGACGCTCGGCGTCCACTACGCGCTCAAGACGTTCACGTTGGAGAAAGGCCACGCCGAACTGTTCCGGAAGCGGTTCCTCGTCGAGGGGCGTCTCCTCGCGCGGCTGAGCCATCCGAACCTCGTGCGCGTGTTCGACCTCGCCTACGACGAGTCGCTAGACCTGCTCTACTACGTGATGGACCTCGTCCTCTTCGAGGACGGCGAGGCTCACACGCTCGCAGACATCGAACAGGGCAGCGTGGAAGAGGGCGACCTCGTGCAGTGGTTCGGCGAACTCTGCCAGGCGCTCGCCTACGTCCACGCCCAGGGCATCGTCCACCGCGACATCAAGCTCGGCAACATTCTCCTCGCGCCCGGGAGGCGCGTGGTTCTTTCCGACTTCGGTATCTCGAAGGTACTGGGTAACAAGCTGCGCACCGATATCGACGTCTCGCGCACGATGACCGAGATGACGGCGAACGGCAAGCTCATCATGGGCACCAAGGGCTACATGGCCCCGGAGCTTCTGAACGGACAGGAGGCGACGCCTGCCGCCGACGTCTACGCGCTCGGCGTCGCGTTCTTCCACCTGCTCACCGGCGTGTGGTACGACAAGGTCCTCATCGAAAAGGACCGTATCGACCTCCATCTGCTGCAGTACTACGAGTACCGCTGGCGGGACGTCCTGCCGGCGATGCTGGACGAGGATCCCGCCAAACGTCCGCTCGACCTCGAAAAACTTCCCGTCCTTCTCACGTCGCAACCGGCTGCGCCGCAACGCCGTTCCAGCCCCTGGCTGTGGGCGGCGGCGGGTGTCGCTGTTGTCGTGTGTGGAACGGCAGTCATGTTCCGGAGCAAATCGCCGTCCAAGGAGCTGGCCGTACTGCAAGCCCCGTTGGAACATCAGGACCCGTCCCCGGAAGACAACTGGCTGAAGGACGCATTTGACGTACCGGAGAGTCTGCGATGAGCACCCTGCCCGATACGCCCGTCACGCTCATCGCGCGCATGGCCGCCCAGGTCACGGGCGAGGACGAGGCCGGCTGGGTGAGGTTCTTTGACCTCTACCAGCCCGTGATCCGGCATTTCGCGCGCGCAGCCGGGGCGAAGACGGACGAGGAGGACGTCGCCCAAGACGTCCTGCTCAAGCTCGTAGAGGTGTTCCGCAACGGCGTATACACGCCGGACAAGGGGCGCTTCCGCTCCTACCTCGCCGCCATCACCCGCCGCGAGGTCATCAACCGCTGGCAGAAAGCGCAGGCGCGCGCGGAGGGGCGTCACGTCTCGCTCGATGATGAGAACGCCCCGCTGGAACTCTCCGTGCCGCCCGAGGCGGCGGCGATCCTGGACGCAAAATGGCGGTTGGCGCAACATACGGCCGCTATGGAACACGTACTCACGCGCACCGCCCTCGCGCAGAAGTCCAAGGACATCTACCGCGCCTACGTGTTGGAGGAAAAGCCCATTGGCGAGGTGGCAAAGGCGTTCGGTGTTTCCCGAAACGTGGTCTCGCAGACCAAAACCCGCGTCGATGCCATGATCGCCGACTTTGAGGCCATGTTCCGCGACTGAGACGCCCATTCAAAAAAATAAAAATCTACTGTCATTTCCTTCCTCAATTCTTGTACCACCCAATAGAACATCAAAAACACGGCGTGGACAGCCACGCCGGAAAATGACAAAAACGGAGAGAAGGAATGAAAAAATTGTTATTGATTATGACGGCAGTGCTCGCTCTTGCGGCGGCTGCCATGCCGACGAACGACGAGGTCAAGAAGGCCGCGCCGATAGTAAAGGAACTGATGAACCCGCTAGTGTCCGAGTTCATGGCCAGAAAGAAGACCGCCGTCGAGGTGGGCGAAACGGCCATGGCATACGCCAAGGAGGCGGACTCCGAGGCCACCAAGTTCCTGCTCCTGAAGGGCGCCATCTGGTACTTTGCCCAGGCCAAGGAGGACGCCAAGGCCGTCGCCGCCATCGCCGCGCTGGATGAACAGGTGAAGAACCTTCCGCCCGAGGTCATGCGCAACGACATCATCAAGCCCGCCATCGACCACGTGAGCAAGCAGAGCGTACCCGGGCTCTTCGCGCAGTACCGCACGGCATCCGCGCAGATGGAGATCGCGAAGCTGGGGCCGTCCGTCAGGCGAAAAAAGGCCGACGAGTCCACCCGCCGCCGCTACGCGGAGCTATTGGCCGTGACGGGCGACTGGAAGGCCGCTCTGGACGTCTTCGCGAAGCTGGATGACGCCAAGGACGCAGTGAAGGCCGAGTCAGCAGGCAAGGCGCTCGCCCCGGCAGGCGACTTCTGGTGGGACTACAAGCCGACGGAACCCACGGCGGCGGACGCAATCAAGGCCCATGCCGTGGCGCTCTACCGTCAGGCCATCGCCTCCGGCGAGGTGACCGGCCTCAAGAAGGTTGTCGCCGAGAAGCGCATCGCCACGGTGCCGTTCGCCGACAGCTTCAACGTTTCCGTACCTCGGGGAAGCGCTCTTGCCGCTTCAAGCGCCCTTTACTGCGTCATTGACCTCTCGGCGGGACCGAACGCGAGCAAGTATCCCGTCTCGTACCTTGCCGCCGAACCGAAGGGCGGCTGGACGGATGAGTACAAGACAACGAAGCTTGTCCTCCGCCGCATTGAGCCGGGCACGTTCATCATGGGCGAAGACCAGACAAATGAATCCCACCGCGTCACGCTCACCAAGCCGTTCTACATCGGCGTGTTCGAGGTCACACAGAAGCAATACGAATTGGTGATGGGGAAAAATCCGTCAATGTTCAAGGGCGACAAACGACCTGTGGAGAGGGTTTCGTACTATATGATCCGCGGCGGTGCCAAGGGCAGGCAATGGCCTGCGTCCGCCGCCGTGGATGCAAATAGTTTCATGGGCAAGTTCAGGGCGCGTACGCACATCGAAACGTTTGACCTTCCCACGGAAGCGCAATGGGAATACGCATGCCGTGCAGGAACTACGGCTCCGCGATATGATGGCTCGGACATAAACGACTTTGAAAGCCTGATGAAACTTGGAAGGTTCTTATGGAATCAGAAAACGCGTGGACATAGAGAGCCTGACTCGGATTTCAAGCAGCACAAGCCTGACGGCAAAGGCGGTTGTTGGGAGAATCACACTTCTGTGGGGTTATACAAGCCCAATGCTTGGGGACTGTTCGATGTTTATGGCAACGTGTGGGAGTTGTGCTTGGACTGGTTAGGGGAGTTGCCGTACGGGGAGAATCCTGTTGGAGCGGCTTCGGGTTCGTGCCGTGTGCTTCGCGGCGGCAGCTGGAACTTCCCTGCCCAGTTCGGCCACTCTGCGTACCGCCTCCCCGAGCCGACGTGGCGCCCATACTTCAACGTCGGCTTCCGCCTCGCCCGGACCCTGTCAAACTAGGCTGTGGTTGGGTAGAGGCGGTGTTCCACCGTCGCCTGCGGCTACGGACGGCGATGGAACGCCGTCCGTACCGTTTTTGCAAGTGAGCCGCACGGACGGTTCGATGTGCGACTACCTGCCGACTGACGCCGACCTCGAAGAGAGCTTCGCGAAGCTCCCGAAGGTCTAATCCCAACAGATTACTTTTTTTGAAGATTCCCCCTTGCGCGCGGGGCGGGGAAATGATATACTATCCGCCGTTTTCCGATAAGGGCCTGTAGCTCAACTGGATAGAGCATCAGACTACGAATCTGAGGGTTGTAGGTTCGACTCCTGTCAGGCCCGCCATTCGGAGGACGCCAGATTGCG
>CACZAK010000160.1 GCA_902779075.1 uncultured bacterium
CTCGACGAAGTCCTTCACAAGGTCGCCTTTTCCGTTCCGCCATGACGCCTGCTTAAGGCCGTACGGATAGAGATCGCTCTGCCACTGGAGGAACCCGCTGCAGTGCTTCGCGACGAGCACGACGTACTTCGCACCGTAGGCCTTCGCCGCCTCCATCCACTGGTCCGTGTCGAGCTTCGCGGGATTGTAGAGCTTTGGATCGGGAAAGTCCTTGAAACTTCGCCAGTTCCAGTTTGGCTTGAATACTGGGATGTCGAAGTGGAAGAACATCCCGAGCTCCATGTCGGCCCAGCGCCTCTGCGCAGCAGTGGGAACCGGCAGAGCCCGTCCCGCCGCCGCATTCGCCGCAAACGCGATTCCGCCCGGAAGCGCGGCATACGCACCTGTTGTCATGGCTTTCTTCCTTTCTTGGGCTGTTGAACGTGAGGTAATTCATAAACCCCGCTTTCGTGGCGTTTGCGGTTCAAGCCACTTGACCTGAAAAGCACCGCATAACTGCAAAAACACAATCACGAAGTCCACTCCTTGTTCGCTTTTACGGACACCACTTCATCACCTTTTGCCTTTGAGGTAATTGCAAAACCCGGCCGACACGGAGGTCGGCCCTCCCATAACTGCACAAACATAGCTCAAAATACGCATTTCGGGAGGGCCGGGCTCTGTCCCGGCCAGAATCGCAGAGGTTTTGCAACTGCCTCGTCCGTTCATTGGCATGTTCCCGGGCGCATCAGATCATCGCCGTATCGGGAGGGGTGGTCTTCCACGCGCCGCGCGTGAAGTCGGGGATGTCCTGAGCCTGCGAACGGTTGCGCACGCTCCGCTCGCTAAGCTCGAATATGGAGCTCCACGCCGCAAAGTCGTAAACGCTCATGTCGAGCGGCAGTCCGTTGCGGATGCAGTACGACCAACGGTAGTCCATGAAGTAATCCTGTCCGCCATGCCCAAACCCCTTCACGCGCGCACCGTCTTTCTTCCAGAGCGGCGATCCGTACTTTGCACGGAAATCGGCCAGCCTCGCGCCGTCAAGAAACTTCTCCGCGCCCGCGTCGAACTTCGTTTCGATCCCCACGCGCAGCGGGCGCGTCTCGATCGTCCCGTTGAAGCCGTAGATCGAGTTGAACCGCGTGTACGGCATCGGCACGTCGTTGCACTGCCGGAGGAGGATCGTCTTGCCCTTCTCTGTGTAGATGCAAGTTGTGTTGAAGTCGTTCGCCTCGAACCGAATCTGCGAGACCTTCGCCTTTGCGCCGAATTTCTTCACGGCATATTCGTGCCAGCCGAAGCCCTTGTTTCCCATCGAGACGAGATGTTCGAACCTGTCGCCCCTGTTGATGTTCATGGCGATGGAGACGGGGCCGAGCGCGTGCACGCAGTAGCACATCCCCGTGTGGTCAACAAGCGCGGCGAGCGACGAGAATATCCGCTCGCTGTCGTGGAATCCCTGGTCGCGGGAGTTGCGCGTGAAGTGCAGGTAGCAGCCCTCGCCGTGGACGAGCTCCCCGAGCACGCCCTGGCGCGTAGCGTTGATCATCGTCATCGCGTCTTCGTCATAGCAGCAGTTGGAGAGCATCATGCAGTGGCAGCGGTTCTTCTCCGCGGCCTCGACGATCGCCCAGGCGTCGTCGATCCTGCGCACGCCTGGCACCTCCACCATCGTGTGGAGTCCGCGCCGGACCGAGTAGAGAGCACTCTCCCCGTGGGAAACCCAGTTCGTGTTGATGTGCACTACGTCGCACACGCCCGAGTCGCACAGCCGCTTGTACGCCTCCGGGCCGATGAAGAGCTGCGGCTCCTTGAAGCCTTCCTTTTTCATCCGCTGCTGATGCCGCCTCGCCTTGCCCTCGTCGAGCTCGCATAGCGCCGTCACCTCCACGCCGGGCACGCGACACAGGCGATGCACCGCCGCGCCGCCGCGTCCGCCCGTGCCGACCACGGCCACGCGGATCCTCTCCAGCTTCGGCGCGACGAATCCGGCGAGCGACGCTCCGCCCTGCGCCGGCGCTGCCTTCGCCACGGCACCTCTTCCGACCGCCGCAGCGGTTACGGCCCATGCCGCGCGTTCGAGAAACGCCCGGCGGCCGATATCTGACGTTGAACCTGTTTTCATGTCCTTCTCCTGTGTGCGCTTGAAACCTCGGCCGGCGCGCAGACGACGCATGCACAGCCGCCGAGAACGCACTCATTATACGAGGAGGTAATTCATAAACCCCGCTTTCGTGGCGTTTGCGGTTCAAGCCACTTGACCTGAAAAGCACCGCATAACTGCAAAAACACAATCACGAAGTCCACGAAATGCCGAACACGAGTTTATGAAGAATGCGGCTCAGCGGCCGCAGGCGGCGCCTACGTTCTTGAGGACGAACCTCTCGCCCTTGACTTTGTCGGCGGTGATGTTCCGCCAGCGGATGCCCTGCGGCGGAAGAGCTGCGTCGCCGCAGATCCGCACAAGCTCCTTGGTCGATGTGGCGTGGATGTTGCGCGCCGTGATGTCATGGAACTTCGTCCTGCGGATCTCGAAGTCGGGGAAGTCTGCCCACTCGTACATGATGTCCGTGGCGATTTCGAAAAGCGTGTGTTCGGCGTTCCCCACGCGCACGTTCTCGCACGTGACGTTCTCGACCACGCCGCCCCTGCGCCGGTTGGTCTTCAGGTAGAACACGCGGAACACGTTGCCCGCCGTGCAGTTCTCCATCCTCACGTTGCGCACGCCGGCCGAAACGTCGCTGCCGATGCCAAGGACGGTGTGGGCGTTCCTTATCTCGCAGTTGCGGATGAGTATGTTCTCCGCCGGGCGTCCGCCGCGCCATGCGTCGCGGTTGCGGCCGGACTTTATCACCACGCCGTCGTCGCCCTGGTCGAAGACGCACTTCTCCACCAGCACGTTCTTCGACATGTCGATGTCGATTCCGTCGTTGTTGTGCCCGCGCGCGTACACGTCGAGGTTGCGCACCACGGCGTCGTCG
This sequence comes from uncultured bacterium, assembly GCA_902779075.1. Next base: position 2,964 of record CACZAK010000160.1, read on the forward strand.
CACAGATAGAGGTGCAGCGTCCAGAACGGCGAATTCCGCAGCCTGAAACCGTCCCACAGGACGTTTCGGCAACGGGTGAACTGGACGAAATGCGGGCGCGTGTGGGCGTTTGGAAGCTTCCATATCTCGCGCTTCTCCACGGGATAGTCCGTCACGCCCCACGTGTATAGCTGCAGCCTCGCCGCCTTCACGCCGTTGTTCTGCGGAGACCAGGAGCTCCATTTGGTGTCTTTCCACTCCCCTTCGTGCCCGCGCAGCGTGCCGTGCCCCGTGATGGCGACGTTCGTGCACGCGAAGGCGTACACGAGCGGACAGTAGTTGATGCACTGGACGCCATCCCATGTGGTGAAGACGGCAGGCAGATAGTCCTCTGGCTCCTGCGAAAACACGACCTCGGCGCCGTCGCCCAGGTGCAGTTCGCAGTTGGACCTGAACCTTATGGCGCCTGAAAACCACCTGCCGGCCGGCACGACGATGCGCCCGCCGCCGGCCTTTTCCGCAGCGGCGAACGCGGCGGCAAAGGCGCCTGTGCATTTCGAGCCGTCGGGCTTCGCCCCGAAGTCCGCAATGGAGAACGAACGTCCGCCCGTGAACTCGGCGGGCGATGGAAGCGGTGCGCCCTGCGCAGGCGCGCAGAACGCCGCCGCAAACGCAACGGCGGCGAATGCATGGCGGACAATGTTCATGCCGGCATGGCCTCCATTGCCGGAAAGCCCTGGACGCCGGAGGTCTTCGGAAAATGCTTCGTTCATCTCGTCTCCTCGTTGTGTTGAATGCGGATATTATATCCAGATTCTGCGGATGCCGCAGTCTGAGAACGGCCACTCGTGGTTGTACATGATGATTTCGGGATCGACGGGATTGAACTGCACATGGGTGATCCAGCAGAGCGGAATCCGCTTCTCGTATGCGAGCGCGCCACTCGCCGTATCGTACACGCAGAGGTAGCTGGACAGTCCTTCCGCCTGCACCCGGCCGTCGATGTTGTAGATCGGACGCCTGTCGAGTCCGCTCCCCTCCGTCTCGGGATCGTAGTCGAGCGCACGCACGTCCGTCATCGGCACGCACAGCAGCTTTCCATCCGCCGACACGTGCGTAAATGCCGTCACGCGATCCGACGGCACCGGCGCCAGTTCCTTCACGACGCCGTCCATGCCCACCTTGCAGATCGCGTTGTCCTGGATGAAGTAAACAACACTTCTATCGGCATCGAGGCAGACGCTGGCCTTGCTGAGGCCCTTCCCCGGATTGCAGTCGAAGTAAACGTAGCTCTTCATCACGCCGTTGCGGTTTTGGGTCAGCGTCCTTTCCGTTCCCGTCGCGAGGTCGCGCACAATGACGTTGGGCGAGCCATCCCTGTCGGAAATCAGGAAAAGCGACTTGTCGTCCCGGCTCAGCGACGAACCGGTGAAATACAACAACTGCGTGTTCCAGCCACGTTCCTCGCCGGGACATCCGCTAACCAATATCGCGTTCTTCATTGACTTGTTCCTTCATTTTTGCGTCCAGCAATCTTAATCTCTCATTTACCTTCCATTCCTTTGAGCAGGTCTGGCCAGTCGTAGTCAAGGAGCGCGCCGTGGACGACGTTCGCGAACGGGACGATCTCGGAGTTCCGCACGGACTCCGCCCAGGGCTTCGGCGCATAGAAGCAATCGACCTTCGCGAAAAGGTCGCGCCGTGCCGCGAACGCATGGGCCGACGATATGCATGTGCGACCGCAGGCGATGACCTCCACCGGCTTCTTCGTGCGCTCCTTCAACGACGCCGCAAGCGCAATCGTCTCCTCCGCCCGCACGCCGACCATCGACTTGCCAAGCAGGTAGAGCATCACGGCGGGGCCTTCATCGGGATTCTTGCATCCATAGAACTTGTGCTTGAGTCCACCGGTCTCGCCGGTACAGGCGAGATCGGCCACCATGATTGCCTTACCTTCCGCAAGCGTCTTCGGAATGCGGAGCCTGTGGATCATGCGGCTCGCACGATCGTCCGTCACGAGTACCGCGCCCTTCACCTCGCCCTTCGGAACGAACGTCACCGCCGGAACCTTGATTCCGTCGCCGAAGGAATACACCTCACGCAACACCGTCGTGCCGTCGGCAAGCGTTTTCCGTGCATTTGTTTCAGAAACTGAAACGCCGATCTGTTCAAGCGGACGGATTCCGGCACGCCGACACACAGCCTCCGCTCGGTAGGGCGGTCGCCCCGCGACCGCCGCTTGGTAGGTCGCGCTCGCCGAGCGCGCCACCGCAAGGTCGTCCTTCAAGTATTCGTAAATGCTCTTGAATCCCGGCAGTTCCCTCACTTTCCCCTTCGGCGTCACGTTGATCGCCGCGCCGACGAGTCCGCAATCAACCTTCTTCAGGTCGAAGCCCTCGTCGATCCTACGCATCGCCTCCACGTCGATCTCCGGCGTTGACGCATCGCCTGTCAACCAGCGACGCATCCACTGGAGCGACGACATGCGCATCCCTTCCGTCCAGGCATGGGGACCCGCCACGTCCGTCATGCCGTATCGCCTTTCGCCGAGCCCGCAGTTCTTCGCCACGTCGCGGACGACGCCGTACGTCTCGCGCGAACCGGCTATCGGGAAGAAATCGCCAAACGAGCAGTGCATCCTCACCGCGTTGCCGCCGACAAGCACATACCCCGCATGGTTGAAGCCGAACGTCAGCTGTCCGAAGACGTTCTGCTCGGCGTCCTGCGGGCCGCACTTGTCTGCGACCACACGCAGCGAGCAGACGTATTCCGCCGGACACCCTGCGACGACGCGCGGATCGACCGCCTCAAGGAGCGAAGTCATCGTTCCCCCGCCGCTCTGCCCCATGCATCCCACGCCATCCTTCATGACGTCGTCCCGCGAAAGGAGGTAGTCGATTGCCCTCATACCATCCCAGATGCGCTGCTGCGCCGTACTCTGACCGAGAAGCGCCGCAAGTGCGCCGTACCTGTTGTGCGGACTGCATCCGATTCCGCCGGGCACCTGCTCGCGCTCGCCCTGCGCGAACGGATCGTAAACGAGCGTGACAAAACCGGCACGCGCGCCCATCACGCCGCCGCGCTGGTAGAAATCCGTTCCCTTCGCCTCCGTCGTGTGTCCGCACGGTACAATGATTCCGCGATGCGGCGGCTTGAACTTCATCGCGTCCGGCACGAACGCAAGCGCAGTGACGTAAACTCCCGGACGGCTCTCGAACAGCACCTTCTCAATGCTGTATCCGTCACGCTGAATCTTCTCCGTCACCTTCGCGTTGAGCGACGTACGCTCGAAGCCGAGTCCTCCGATGGCAGTGACAAGCCTCTCGCGCATCCTCGCGCGATAAGCGTCGTATTCGGCGCGGCTCTTGAGCGCGCGCCAGGCGTCGTCCGCCGCCTTGTCCGCCGCACACAACTCCTTGAGTATCGCGTTGTGCGCGGAAAGTTCCGTGCCTGGCGGAAGGATGCGCGTACCGAGCGCGTCTTCAATCTCGCGCTGAACGTCCGCCGCAGCGAACATGCTGAGCAGCAACCCGCTGAGCAATGCCATCTTCGTTTTTGTAACCATTTTCGTGTGCTCCGTTTATTCTGTTGTTCTGATTCCGTATGGACAGTCACACCCTGCGCGAAAGCAGGTAGGTCATGTAGAGTGGCAGATACACGACTCCATCCCTTGTCATCACGTCTTTCTTGTGCAGGACAAAAGGCGTGTCGAGAAACGCCGCGTACTTGGCGCGGTACTTGTCAAGCGAGACGGTGGAGTATTTGCGTCCGCTCTTGACTTCGATCGGCGAGACATTGTGCTGCGGCATGGTGCGTGACTTGGAGACAAGGAAGTCGATTTCCATGCGATTGGACGCATCCGTCCTGTCAGAACTGGAAAAGAAGTAGAGCTTATGCCCGGCGGCGCGGAGCATCTGCGCCACGACGTTCTCGACGATCATGCCTTCGTTTATCTCGATGTCGTCGTCGAGAATCCTGTTGTGGATGTCTGCGGAGGCAAGTTCGTTTTCGTCGAACGCGAGGCTGACGAGCAGCCCCGTGTCGCCAAGGTAGCACTTGAGCGTCGTCCTGTCCATATTGAGCCGCAATCCTACATTCGGCTCGCTCGCCCCGTAGCAGATATTCACGGTCATCGCGCCTTTGAGCCATTCGAATGCGCCATCGTAGTCGCGGATGCGTGCGTCTTCCTTGAGGGCCGACACGGAGAATTTCTTTTCGTGCTTGGAAAGCTGGGCAGGTATCTCGCTGAATATTGACGAAACCTTCTCCCTGAGCGCCCCTGCGAACTTATGGATGTCGGCGCGATAGAGACTGAGGATGTTGCGCTTCTCGAACTCGACCTTCTGCAGGTCGTGCGTCATCACGAACGTCTCGACGACCTGCGGCATGCCACCGACGACAAGATACTGACGGAACACGTCCATGATCTGTCGGTACATGTCTGCACCGGAAGGGTTTCGTATATCTTGCGTTTCATCGTTCTTTTCCTCGTTTGGCGGCATGATTATATCATATTTACCTCTGCCCGCGCAAGTGGGCATGGTCGAAATCAAAGGATTCTCATATTCAAAATTCACACGTTTTCAAGGGATTCGCAGGCATGGAATTCACACGTTTTCAAGGGATTCGCAAATCTGACATGGGGACTGTCCCCACAAGTTCCCAATAGTGATTAGGGATCTACGAGATCCATCCAGTCGTAGTGGCGGTAGGCGCCGTGCACGACGTCCGCGAAGCGCGTGTAGAGGTTTTCGTCGTCGATCATCTGTTTCCACGACCAAGAGGGCTTCACCATTTTCATTTCGGCAAAGCGCCCGTCGCCTACGAAGCGCGCGTGCGCCGCAGGAATGCAGGCGCGGCCGTACGCCTCGATGTCGAACGCGCCGTCGTAGCCAAGAATCTTCTTCGCGGCGTCGGCGGCGGAGAGCATGTCCTCGGCGCGGTGGGCCCGCCATGCACATTGCCGCCGCGAACGCGGCACATACTGTTTTTGTATTCATTTTTTGCCTTCCCTTCGGTGCTTGCCAGTGCGTGTTTGTTTGCGGGTTATTTTACCATAATTTAGCCGAAAGAAATAGAGCCAATAGTTGTAAAATCATAAAGTAGCACTTGCACGATCTACAACCGAATGCTATACTGTCCGCATGAAGAAAATCGCCATCATGCTGGAAAGCACCCGCGCATACGCCCGCGCCGTTGTCGAGGGCGTTCGCCACATAGATGATTGTCCTTGTCCGTGACAAGAATACTATGCTAATGCATTAAGCTCTGATTCAAGTTTCTTGATAGTCAGGAGTATCTCTTCAAATGATGGGTAGTCTCCGTAAATCATGTTTCGCATCGCCGCATAGTCCGCCTTGATGACCGGCAGAGCGTGTTCCGATGGCAGAAGGAGCATTGTGCCTGGTTTACACAGCTCAAAATGCGCCCAACTACGCGGATAGAACTTGCGCGTAAAGTCCACGACATCCTGCAAGAGCGCCAAATTGGCCCTTGCAGCAGCATAGACGGGCGAGTGATACATGCGGTAAATATCGTAATAATGTCGCGAGAACCGACGCGGTGCTTTTTTTGCCTCCGGGCGATAGTGTTCATGATGAATTGCCTCAATCTTTTCCCAAAACGTCCGCTCGGCCTTGATGACCGTAACCTCGAACGGATTGATTCCTAGTCGCGGTTCTGAATGTCCGACAAAACTGGTTATCGCCTTTGTTTCGCATGGCACCCAAGATGCCAACGGCCCAATTTCCAGTTTCACGTTAGGGGAAAGATATTGATCGGCAAAAACCTTTGGATAGACGACATGAAGATTTAGCGGTTCAACTGCGTCGAGTTCCACCCTACAGACATTCCCAAGCGCCACCTGAATCTGATCACGCAGTTCACCGCTTACATATCGGCCAGCGGTTTCGTTCATCATTTCATTGAACAAACCCTGTTTTGTCTTTGAGCGATTGGCGTTTGGATCGCCAAGTTCAGGAAACCTCGTCCAATCAAGGATCAGATCGACGTCTTCGGAAAATCGCTCAATGACGGCGTGCGCCTTTGAGAGGGACGTGCCTCCCTTGAACCTCAGTTTTTGCGATAACAATTCATCGGAGAATATGTGCTCAAGGACATAGCAAACCCAAAAGTCCTTCTCAACCATCGCCTCTGGGACATTCTGTGGCATACGAATACTGGCATCGGAAAAAAGGAGCCTCCGTTCCTCCGGGGATGCCAACGCTATCTCGTCACTTTTCAAGTTTTCCCTCCCGTCTCCTCATTTCATTCCAGAGCAGTCGCGAAATCCAGCTAGATGCAATCGCCGAGTCTTCGCAAATCGCTCTCCACTCCTCATCCGAATAACGCGATGCGATCTGCACAACAACTTCTGGCGTTGCGTATGATCGGCCAAGGCCTTTCAACCCTCGGATGACGAGTTTTGAATCTCGCCCTTTCATGCATGTTTCACGCAGACACCGATGCTGGAATTCAATAGTTGCATTTCTTATGCGATATCGCCTGCTTGGTCCATTTGAAAGATAAACTAACCGTGCCGGGACTTGTGTGGACAACCCAAGTCCATTAACCGCAGCGTCATCACACGGCATGATTGTCCAACCGAACTTCCGCGCAAGGGCCTGTGCAATGTCTTCCATGCTGGGCAAGACGTTCTTTTGCAGCAAATTGCTCCACAATGGGATTGCATAGATTCCGCGTATAAGGCGAAAGATACGGCATTGCCTCGCAAAACGAGAAAGCATCTCGTCGCGGACACCACGCGAGATCGAAGACGGCAAATCACTAGCCGAGAAAACACTTCCCGGCTCTTGCGCTTCAATCCACTTCTCTACAGACTCTTTTGCCATACCGACAGTTGAGAAATAATACACACTTTTTCTCAACGCGGATTATTGTATCACAATCCCCCGGAGATTGACAAGAGGGAAACGAAAAAAGTAAGATAGTTAAGTCGCACTTGCACGATCTACAACCGAATGCTATACTGTCCGCATGAAGAAAATTGCCATCATGCTGGAAAGCACCCGTGCATACGCCCGCGCGGTCGTCGAGGGCGTTGCCGCGTTCGCGCAGGAGCGGCGCGACTGGATTCTTCGTCCGGTCAACGCTCAGACGTTTTCGCCCGTGCGTCTGCGCGGTTTCGACGGCATCATCGCCCGCATCCTCGACGACGCCACGGCGGAACGGCTGGCGAAGACCGGCCTTCCAATCGTGGACGTGTTCTGCCAGAAGCCCCGCACGGGGTTAGCGAGCGTAGAATCCGACCATCGCGCCATCGGACGCATGGCCCGCGCGTTCTTCGAGTCTCGCGGCTTCGCGAACTTCGGCTACTGCGGAATGCCCGGCATCGCGTTTTCCGACAAGCGGCAGGATGCGTTTGTAGACAATGACACGCACATATTCACGCCAAGGCAGAGCATGTTCAGAGGCAAGGGCGACTTCTACACGGACCGCATCGACCGGCTGCCGGACAGACCTGCGCTGAAGAAGTGGTTGCTGAGCTTGCCCAAGCCGATAGGCGTGTTCTGCTGCAACGACCTGCGCGCAATCCAGCTGGAGCAGGTGGCGCTTGAATGTGGACTGAACGTGCCGAAGGACGTTGCGATTCTTGGCGTGGATAACGACACCATGCTTTGCTCGTTCGCGGAAGTTCCGCTTTCGAGCATCCGCCCGAACTCGTTCAAGGTCGGCTACGATGCCGCGCGCATCCTGTCGGCGGTGATGACGCGGCAGGCCGACGACAGACCTCACAAGATACATTCCGTGCCGCCGGGGGAGCTCGTGGAGCGGATGTCGACCGAGTTCATGCCCGTCAATCCGCCATGGCTCGGGAAAGTGCTCATACACATCGAGACGAACATGCGCCGGCCGATTGGCGCGCGGGAGATATTCGACCTCGCGGAACGCTCCAGCACATACGTCGAACAGATGTTCAAGGACAAGCTTGGCAAATCCGTCCAAGCGTATGTGACAGCGGTTAAGATGCGCGAGGCGAAACGTCTGCTCGGCGACGGCCGGCTGCGCATTTCCGAAATCGCCTACCAATGCGGCTTCGCGTCACCCCAGTATTTCTGCCGCACGTTCACCGCGCACTTCGGCAAGAGCCCCAAAGCCTACCGGACACGACTCTGAATCATCGGTAAAGCGTTGCGGCCAGCAGGCCGACGAAGGTTTCCGTTCCCCGGCATTCAATGCGCAGCGCCTTCAGTTCCTTTGCGGGATCGAGGACGATGGCGTGGGCGTTTCCGTGCGTGGCGTGCTTGCCGAACATCACCGGCCGCCCCTTCACCGCGTAGGGCTTGCAGTCCTTCGACATGTCGAGATAGCACCACTGCCCATGCATGTACGAAAGCCAGTCGTCGCAGTTGTCCGGCGGGACGAGCGGAAGCGCCGCCTCCGTGCCGTCGGCGTAGCGCACCTTCACGACCGCCGCCTCCATCCACGCGACATTGGGGTTCGTGACCACCGCCGTGAGCAGCGCGATCTTCTGAGCCTTTCCGGCATCTTGAATGGTGCCTCCGGCGCGGACACGTAGTCGTACGCCGCATCAGCCGACGCAGCAACAGCACCGATGATCACTCCGCTAATCAATATCGCTTTCTTCATTTTCACTTCCTCCGTCATTTCCTTTGGCTCGATTGCGCCCCGGACGCTCCGTACGCGCGCACATAGTCGACTTCCATGAACGTGCCGTCGATGGCGTCAGTCACAGGCCCCGCCCACTTTAAAATCGCTTCCGAAAGCAGGAGCGCGCATTCGGAATGGCACACTTCGTTCTTGACGCGCCGGATTTCCTTCCCGTCAAAATAGAACACAAGCTCGTCTGGCGTCCACAGGAACCCATACACGTGGAACTCCTTGGACAAATCGACCGTGCGGCCAAGATTGAATGCCTTCGCGTTGACCTTGTGGCTCTTCTTGCCGTCCTTGTAGAAAACCTTTTCGTAGTCGTGGATGTTGGTGTTGATCTCAGACGGATAGTGCCCTTCGTTGACGTCGATCTCGAATCCCTCGTCCTTCCCATGCGGAAGCGTCACGAACCA
>CACZAK010000161.1 GCA_902779075.1 uncultured bacterium
GAACAAGGATGGATGGGGCTTCTCGCAGTCCGCCGCGCTCAGGACGCGCGCGGCGAAGCTACTTGCGCCGGACGCGGCGATACGCGTTGACTACGAAATGGGCTTCTGGCTGGAGGGTTCCGGCAAGTCCTCGCGCAACTACGTGGCGGAACTGCCGGAAGGGGAGATCGACCTCGGCGACGGACGCACGCTCGTCCATCCTGCGCTGTCGATCCGTCCCGACGACAGGATCGCGCTTGTCGGCGACAACGGGCTCGGCAAGTCCACGCTCGTGAAGAAGATCGTGTCGAACGCGAATGTTCCGTCCGAGAAGTTGCTCGTCATCCCGCAGGAGATCGGAGAGGATGAGTCGCAGGCGATCCATGCGGACGTCAAGCGGCTCGACCGCGTTCCGCTCGGACGCGTCATGACGCTCATCAGCCGCCTCGGTTCGCGTCCCGGACGCCTGCTCGCCTCCACGACGCCCAGTCCGGGCGAGATACGGAAAATCCTGCTCGCGCGCGGCGTGGAAAGGGGGCCCCATTTCATCGTCATGGATGAGCCGACGAACCACCTCGACCTTCCCAGCATCGAGTGTCCGCCGCTGGCAGCTGACGCAATCCGGCAACACAGTTCGCTTGACCATGGGAAGCAGTATCCCCGACCGAACTGAACAGTGAAACATGATAAAACACATGTGAAAGAAAAGAAAGAACAATGAAGAAACTGACAAAGGCAATTTTCGTCCTATCCCTCGCGCTTATGGTGGCGCTTACAGGGTGCAAGACCGGCATGTTTGCGCCGCGAACCGGCGAGCTGTTCCAGACGACGCGGATGGGGCCGGGGCTGTGCGCGAATGTCTTCGGGGCACCTCTTGGGTTGGGTATATGGGGGGCGCAAAAAAGCGGGTGTGAGTGGATGATTGTTTTCGTGGTTCCAGGATTGCCCCTTGCGGCAGTGGGTTTCGTGGCGGACGTGTGCGTGATCTCTCCGTTGGTCGATATAGTCTGTCTGCCGTACGATCTGTGCCAACCGTACCATGACTGCTACCTTCGGATTGTCGATGAGGACGGACAACCTGTGCAGGGAGCCAAGATATATGGTCACTTTGATCTGGGCGGGAAGGCTTTCTCTGGGACGACAGACGCCGCCGGCGAGTTCAAGATCAACCGTTTGCACGATGTGAATGGCTATTTCTGGGCTTCCTGTGACAATCATGCATCTTGGTTTCACTGCAGTCATTTCAATACGGTCAATGCGAAAACCGAGCCTGACGGGAAGATCGTGTTCCAGTTTACGCTCTCAAAGATGAATCCCGGAGGATGGAAAGCAAAGAAAGACATTTCGCGCGAGGAGTTGCAGAAACTGGTTCCCGGTAAGTGGTCTGCGGACAAGGACCCGAGCGGCATTGCTTTACTCTTGATGCGTCAGGTTCTGCCGTAGCATACGTTCCATTTCCATTCGGTTATAGGTCTTATTTCGGGGGTAAAGACAAAAGTAAGCTTGAGCCTCCGTATTCTTCTTGGAGCATACAGCGAAATGGGGATGGCGCTGTCGGTGAGGACAATTTTCTCCATAACGAGCCGCCTGCGGAATGGGTTTGGCGTATCCGTTTGGCCAAGAACTCTGATGCGAATAAGTTCTCGGGCGAGTCAAGCGATTATTATCTCGGAGAGGATGAAAAGGGAATCTACCTTTCGCCAGGGCCGTTCTCGTCCAATGAGAACCTAAGCGAATCGCCAGGGCCGCTCTCGTCCAATGAGAGCCTAAGCGAAAAATTGTCGATAAAGTACCGCAAGGTGAGAGAGTGATCCGTCATGTCCCGCTTTTAACCAGTTGCCAATGAGGTTTAGCCGCAAAGAACACAAAGAAAGGAACTTTGAGCGATGAATAGAAAGAGCATAGTAATTCTTGTCGCAGGCGCAATGGCCATGCTTTCGGGCTGCCTTATGTTCTATACCGGAAGCGAGGAGGGGCCGTTCGGCGTCGTTGCCGAGCGGGATGAGCCGGGCCGGCCGAAGGAGGTGATTCTTAGGACTGCAGGACGGGCCAATTGGTACGTGGTCTTCGGTCCTGACGGCGGCGGGAAGGATACATACTTCCGCGCGACCCGTTATTACATCGCCTCTGGCGGAAAGACGAACAGCCTTTCGCACGCGACAAAATGGGCGTATGACGACGAGGAAATCGAGGATGCGATTCCCGTCCGCGGCACCGACCGCTGGATACTCGCCTATCGCACAGAGATGACCGCTGATTTGGTTTCGCTTGATGTTCGCGTGTTCACACCCCAAAAGCTGATCGCCCGCCATGAGATAAAGGAGGTGTTCCGCGATGCCAAGAAGGACGACTTGCGCGGCTATGGCGTATGTGTCGTTTCGGATGGCGGACGCAGCTTCACGTTCCCGACTAGCGAGGGCGACTGTGTGCTTGACGGCATGACCGGCAAACTGTCGCGTCCGGCACCGCTGCCCGACATAACGGAAGGTGCCCGCACCGTCAAGGCACCTACGGATGGCGGGGTCTCGCTTTACGATTGCGCAACCGGGCGGTTTGCATGGACCATTCCCGACAAACGCATCCAGATTTCCAGAACTGACACGAACACGTTTGTCACATGTTCGGTCGAGGGGTTGCGCCATGTTTTCCGCCTTCGGGATTTCGCAGGATCTGAGATCCTTCGCCGAGCGGTTCTATGCGGCAAAAACAGCAATCCAAAGGCATCGCCCAATCTCAAGCGAGTTGCCTATTTCGTCGAGCGGAATGGCGGAACACTGAAACCCTCGTTTGACAATACGCGCGACGCTTCGCTTTGCATTGAGACGTTTGAAGAGAAAGGATCCTCAAAGCGTAATGTCTTTGATGTCGGCGTGGGACACCAGCTTGAGATTGAATGGGCAACGGATGACGTTATTGTCTGCGCGTGGAAGAAACGCTCGAAAGACTATCACCATAACGATTGCGTTGTTATCAATGTGGAAACCGGCAAGTGGCACGTGTTGCCGTTTGATATCATTTCCTGCTGGGGCGTTGATGTGTCAAACGGCCGCGTGTGCTTGGCTCTATCCGAGGGCAGTAAATATGGTATTTATGACGTGCGAACGGACGGAATTGTCGCGTTTTTTGACACATCCGACCCCAGCTGGCCGCAGGACGCCGGTCCTTTTCAACTTGCGGGCATCGAGAATGGTGTCGGCATCATGTTTGCCGGGCTGCGCACATGGATGCTTGTCGATTGGGACGGCAAGCTTGTCCGAAGCGGGCCGTTGCGCCGGAAAGGAATCGGTAATACCGGCTGGACGATAGGACACAGGCGCTTGGTAGTGCATTTGTTTGGTTCTGATGACTGGGCCGTGCTTTCGCTTGACAATAAGTTGCTTTACAGGGGATGCTCTCCCCTGCCTTCGCCTGACGGATATCTCTTGATATGTGGTCAGGATTGGTGGTGATATGCAATGTGAGATCTCGGTAACGATGTAAAGACGTGTGCGTGCGCAGGATTTGAATATTGCAAGTTTCGCGCTTGGTTTGGCGTGAGAAAAATAGCGCGAAATTTGACATTTACAAATCTCGCGCTTGACGTGTGGCGGGAAATATGAGATAATACACTCGTTCATTTCTGAAAATAAAAGGAGCTTTCATGTTCATAGGACGAAAGGAATATCTCGACGACCTCGAGTCGCTGTGGCGCAAGCGGACTTCGTCGATTGTCGCCTGCAGGGGGCGCAGGCGCATCGGCAAGTCAACGCTGTTCAGGGAATTCGCGAAGCGCACAGCGGATGCGTATCTGGAGTTCGAGGGGCTTGCTCCGGATGGTGAGCATGAGATCACGAACGAGGATCAGCTCAACGAGTTCGCGGCGACCCTCGCCCGACTCACGAATTCCCCGATCATGTCGCTTCCGACATGGAAGGATGCATTCTTCTGGCTCGACCGGGCCATTGACGACACGAAGAAGACGGTGATACTGCTTGACGAAATCTCCTGGATGGGCGGATGCGATCCGAATTTCCCGGCGACGTTGCGGAACGCCTGGGAGTCGTACTTCCATCGCCATGAGAAGCTCATACTCGTCGTGTGCGGGTCGGTTTCGGCCTGGATAAAGGAGAACATCCTCGGCAACACCGGGTTCACTGGCAGGTTCTCGCGAGACTGCGTGCTTACGGAACTGACACTTGCCGAGTGCGCGGAGTTCTGGAAGCCCGCGGCTGCCAACCTGAACGAACGCGAGATATTCGATGTCCTGTCCGTGACCGGCGGCGTGCCGCGCTACCTTGAGGAGGTCGACCCCGGACTTTCCGCCGAGGAGAACATCCGGCGGCTCTGCTTCAGGAAGGAAGGCGTGCTCTTCAAGGACTTCGACGCGATATTCAACTCGATGTTCGGCGATGACGTGTCGGTGCGAAGGAAGATACTTGGTCTTCTTGCGGAGGGGCCAATGAGCGGCGCGGAGATTGCCGAACGCCTTGACATGGACAGGAACGGAGCCTTGAGCACACGCCTCAAGGAACTGTCGGAGGGCGGTTTCATCGATCCTGACCTCGGCATTAATCCCGAGACCGGTGAGGAGGCCCGCGTATCGAGGTATCGTCTGCGCGACAACTACACGCGCTTCTACTTGAAGTATATCGAGCCGCGCAAGGGGATGATCATGCGCGGATCGTACCGCTTCGCGTCGCTGTCGTCGCTGCCCGACTGGAATGCGGTCATGGGGCTTCAGTTCGAGAACCTGATCGTCAACAACGCAATGGAGCTCGTGCCTTACCTTGGCATCGGGAACTCGACCGTGGAGTCTGCCGCGCCCTACAGGAATGTCCGCAAGGGTCGTGACGGCAAAGGTCAAGGATGCCAGATTGACCTCCTCGTCCAGACGCCAAGGGCGGCGTATGTCGTCGAGATCAAACGTCGGAACGAGATTGGTGTGGAAATCGAGAAAGAGGTCGCGGAGCGGATGAAACGACTACCGCTCCGGCGCGGAATGAGCAAGCGCCCCGTGCTGGTCTGCGACGGACATGTCGATCCGGTCGTCGAGGCCGGCGGATTTTTCTCCGCGATCATCCAAGGCCGCAGGTTGCTTGGAATATAACACAGCAACCGAAAGAAGTCCCCCATGAAACCCTTTGCACGAATTGTCAAAGAAAGGAAAATGACAATGAAGAAAATGATGATGGCGCTTGGATGCGCGGCGATGGTAGCGTCGTCTGCGGCGATGGCAGGAACGAACAACGTCGATGTCGTTGCGGCGGCGCGGAAGCAGATTGGCGTGACGGTCAGCTACGATCCGGCATACAGGCGCCTCGCGTACCCGAACGGCGACGTGCCGCGGTCGAGCGGCGTGTGTACGGATGTGGTTATACGGGCGTTGCGCGATGCGCGGAAGGTCGATCTGCAGAAACTCGTCCATGAGGACATGAAGGCCAACTTCGCGAAGTACCCGCAACAGTGGGGGCTCAAGCGGACAGACCCCAACATCGACCATCGCCGCGTGCCGAACCTACAGTGCTACTTCAAGCGGAAGGGCTGGAGCCTCAAGGCGACCAAGACGGCGTCCGACTACGCGCCGGGCGATTTCGTGACCGTCATCGTTGGCGGAAGGCTTCCGCACATCATGATCGTGAGCGACAAAAAGGCGGCAGACGGAACGCCGCTCGTCATCCATAACATCGGCTCGGGAACGAAAGAGGAGGACTGCCTCTTCACGTATCCTTTGACCGGGCATTATCGAATGAAAGCCGTTGCACGGTAAACTGTAAGAAGGGTGCGTGGCAATGGCTAGAAAAAACATGTTCAAGTTCGGGGGCGGGACGGCAATGGCGTTTGCACTGCGCGGGTTGGTGGCAGTGGTATGTGTGATCTTTTTTGCAATGGGCGCTGAAGCCGATGTCGCGAGGGATGGGGGATTGCCGTGCTTGGATTCGGCAGGGCCGTATGTCTGCGAGTATCGCAAGGGCGTGACACTGAAAAAGCTCGTTCTCGAGAAGCCCCGTCGGATGGTCGCATACGTCGCCCGCGTTGATTTGAAAGAGCCAGGCATCAGTTTCACCGGAACGGAGCGCGATCCGCTTTGGGGGAAACCAATGCCGGACTACACCAATGAGACCTGGCTCGTCAACACGAAGCGCGAGACGACGGCGGACTTCATGATGCGGAAGCGCAGCGAGGGTAAGAACGTGGAAATCGCCGTCAACACCTCCGGATGGAGACCGTGGGGCGGCGCAGGGTGCTACTCGACATACGCCGCACTTTATCGCTATGCCGCATCAGAAGGCATGGAGGTTTCGCACGGCAAGGATCCGGAGCGCGGCGTGTTCTTTATCGTGCGTAAAGATGGACAGGTGCTGATACGCCCGCACGTCCCTGTCTCCATGACAAACGACGTGTCCATTGCGGTGTACGGCAACAGGTGCATTCTGAGGCGCGGTGTACGGACGGCCGACGCCGATCCGGCAAAGGCCGTCGATGTCCATCCGCGCACGGCGTTCGGTCTTTCGCGCGACAGAAAGACGTTCGTCATCCTTGCCGTGGATGGCCGCCAACCGGGATACAGCGAGGGCGCGACATGCGCCGACCTGGCCGATCTGCTTCTGCGCGAAGGATGCTGGGACGCAATCAACATGGACGGCGGAGGCTCCACGTCGCTCGTCATCTACGACCGCGAGCACAACCGTCCGATCATGCTCAACCACCATGCGAATGGCTACGTTCGCAAGACCGCCCTCAACCTCGGTCTGATATTCACCCCCAAAGAATAGACGGTATTGGAGTTCCCATGAAACGAGATGAAATAATTCATGTACACAAGATCTTGTTCCTGTGCCACGGGAACATCTGCCGGTCGCCGATGGCGGAGTTCGTGATGAAGGAACTCGTCAGAAGAGCGGGGCGTGACGACATCGTGGTCGAGTCCGCCGCGCTGCACACAGACGAGATCGGCAACGACATCCATTACGGCACCCGAAGAAAACTACTGGCAGAGGGCATCCCGTTCGCGCCACG
Organism: uncultured bacterium; assembly: GCA_902779075.1. Next base: position 6,976 of record CACZAK010000161.1, read on the forward strand.
TCGTGCATGGCTGCTGAATGCCGCGAAGGCGCGGGAATACGACCTCCTCATCGGGATGGACGACTACAACATGGCCGATCTTCGGCGGCTTGTGTTTCCGGAGGATGCAGGGAAGGTTAGGAAGCTGTTGTCGTTCGCCGGGTCCGAGCGCGATATTGCCGACCCGTGGTACACCGGCAACTTCGACGAGACTTACGCCGACATCCTTGAAGGCTGCACGGCGCTTCTGAAGAGCCTGTAATCGCGCCCTTACGGCGGCAAACTAAAGAAGGGAAAGAACAATGAAAAAACTGGAAACTGGCAACATTGGAATTGGCAACACTTCCATATTGGCAACAATCAGCAGACTGCTTGCCGCAGTTGTGCTTCTGGTGTCAGGTGGTTGCCAGTCGATGAAGGAGAACGGCATACTTTCGCCTCGTTCCGGCGAACTGTTCCAGACGACGAAGATAGGAACGGGCGTGGTGGCGTCAAGTTGCGTCTTCCCAACGGCGCTGGGTTGGTTAGCCATGCAAAAGGGACATTTGATCGGGTTGCCGGTCGCCATCATCTTTTCGCCGTTTGCCATTGTCGCGCCCGTCTTGGACCTTGGCGTGGTTTCGCCATTGACGGACTTAGCCTGTCTGCCGTACGACCTGTCCCAACCGCAGCATGGTTTTTACATTCGGATCGTCGATGAGGACGGCAAGCCGATTCCCGGAGCCCAGATTTCCGGAAGCGTAGAAAACGATGGGTATAACGATTGGTATGGCCACCTTTTGTCAACGACGGATTTGAGCGGCACGACGGACGAGGCTGGAGAATTCTATGTCGGGCGGCTCTTCAAGTGTAAAGGTTCGATGGAGGCAAAGGCTTCGGGGTATGCACCTTGGCTTGGGTCGGAAAGTATTCGGCTTCCTAAGAACGAGAAGTGTTCTGGCGGGCAGACGGCAGTCACCAACGCCATCCCCACGGGGGAGCGTATCGTGTTGCAGTATGTAATGAAGCGGTCGAACGTCGGCGATTGGAACCAGAAGTCCGACCTTTCGCGCGAAGAAGTCGAGAAGCTTTGCGTGGGAACCTGGAGGCCCGACGAAGACGCATGCAAGTTCATCGTTGATGAATTAGGCATGAAGACCGGACAGGAGAACCCGGCTGAACACTGGATTGAACTGCGTTCCGATGGAACTGCTGTCTGTCATGCGCCAGGGCGTTACTACAAGAGCAGTGTCAGTTCGCTCTACAGCCATGAACTGCGCCATTTTCAGAAGCCATTCGCATGGACGGTCGAACGGAACGAGGCGTCTCCATGGAGGCCTGTGTCTGGGAATGCCTGGATACTTATGCGATGGACATGGCGTGCGCGCCTGTCCGTTGTGGATGAGAAGGAAAAATATCGCAAGGATGTGCGGTACTATCTTGGGGAAGACGATAAAGGTGTCTATCTTGCTGCAGAGTGCGAAGACTATTACGTACCCCCACGCTGTATACTTAAGTTCCGCAAGGTACCTAGCTTGAAACAACCCTCACCCCCACGCGGCGGAGCTGCCTCAGGCATGTGAGTGCGGAGTGTCGGGCGGGCGACGAGCGGGGTACGCCCTGCGGCGGCAAGCGAAAGGAGTAGATGAATCATGAAGAAACTGGAAATTGGCAACATTGGAACTGGCAACACTTCCACATTGGCAACAATCGGCAGACTGCTTGCCGCAGTTGTGCTTCTGGTGTCAGGTGGTTGCCAGTCGATGAAGGAGAACGGCATGCTTTCGCCTCGTTCCGGCGAACTGTTCCAGACGACGCGCATGGGGCCGGGGAAGACCACGGAGTCATGCTGCATGGTAACGGTGTGGGGTCTGTTTGCCGCGTCAGAGGGGCATTCGTTTGGCTATCTGGTCGCCCTTGCAGGATTGCCATTGGCGCTACCGGCTTATATTGTAGATGAGTGTGTCATGTCGCCATTGACGGACATCGTCTGCCTGCCCTATGATCTGTGCCAACCCAACCACGGGTTCTACATTCGGATTGTCGATGAAGACGGCAAGCCAGTGCCGAATGTGAGAGTCTCCGGCGGTGTCGACACCGGCTTGGACAACTTGCTTGAGCTGGACGAGTCGTCGTTCGATGGGAAGACGGACAAAGCGGGCGAGTTCCTTGTCAGCAGGCTTTTCGGCAAGCCGACAGGATCGTTCAGGGCATCGGCATTGGGATACATGCCGTGGTATTTCCCAAAGAACATCAAGCTGGACGGCGTGAAGCCGGAGGCGGATGGGCGCATCGTACTTCAGTACGTTGTGAAAAAGTCTGACCTTGGTACATGGAAGGCAAAGACGGACATGACAAGGGAAGAGATCCTGTCAATTTTGCCAGGCAAGTGGTCTGCGGATTCCGAGACGCGCAAACTGCTGGCGACGGAATTGAGCTGGCCTTCAACGGATGACCCCGACAAACATTGTTTTACGATTGATCCAGCGGGATCGGTTGTCTCCAGGGTTCCAGAGGATTACCGAAGCGCATTTTGCCGAGACAACCCCTGGCGAAACGGAGACAAGTTCGTGATCTGGAAACTACATCGAAAAGGTGAGTTGGAATTGAAGTGGAACGCCAAAGAGCAAAAGGGTTGGTTGTGGGCGGTCCGCCTTATTTGGACGATCCCCCTGACTAAAAGCAAAGGCGAGTACAGTATCCAAGATGAATACTATCTTGGCGAAGATGAGAAAGGCATCTATCTTTCTCCGGGATTCCACTGTGAATTTATCGGTCCTGAGATAACGCTAAAATTCCGCAAGGTGACGAAATAAAGCATTTTAAGTGGGGAACAAAATGAAGAAACTGGAAACTGGCAACATTGGAACTGGCAACATTTCCACATTGGCAACATTCAGCAGACTGCTTGCCGTAGTCGCGCTCTTGGCGGTGGGCGGTTGCAAGATGAAGGAGTTCGCCTCGACTCCGCTGTACAGCGGCGACGAGGTGAAGTTCACGGGCGCGGTCGAGGACCGCGTGAACCTGTGGCCGCTCGCCTACTGGCGCGAGCCCGTCGGGTCGATCATCTGGCCGGTCGTCTCGTGGGGCGACGACCATCTCGCGTTTCGCCCCGTCTGGTCGCAGTACAAACGGCACGGCTACGGCGAGTATGACGAGTTCAATCTCTTCTGGCCGATCTGCCAGTTCGACACGAGGGACAACGACTACCGCGTGTTCCCGTTCTTCTGGCTCTTCCCTGCGTTCTGGTGGAGTGACGACGCCATGGTCGTTCTGCCGTTCTGGTGGCTGAACAAAGCCGAATCTTTCGGTATATTCCCGCTCTACTGGCACATAAACATACGCGGAAGCCTCGACATGCTCTTCCCGCTGTATGGCTATTGGCCGGGCAAAAGCAGCAATGGCCTCTGGGCGTTCTGCGGACTTGCGGGCTACGAAAGACAGGACGGCAAACTCGCAAACCACCGCATCCTCCCGCTCTACCTGTGGAGCAAGGGTAGTTTCTACTCGATTCCCTACTCGCGCTATGAGAATGACGAGCAAACCAAGAGCCGCATCCTCTGCGGGCTCGCCGGCGCAAACTCGTCAACGAACGGCGAATACGAGGCGTCGTGGCTGTTCCCGTTCTACTACCACGATACGAACAAACTCATCACGCCGCTGTTCGGGAAGTCCGGCGACTACAGCTGGGCGATGCCGCTCTACTACAACGACGATGAACTTTTCATCACGATGCTCTACGGACGCAACAAGAAGGAAGAAAGCGACTGGCTGTTCCCGCTCTTCTACCGCGACAAGGAGTCCTTCGTGACGCCGCTCTTTGGGAAGTCCCGCGATTCGGAATGGCTGTTCCCGCTGTACATGCGAGAAAAGAACTCAATCTACACGATACCGTATGGCAGGCAGGTTAGCGGGGCCTACACGAACACGTATTTCGCGGCCGGGCTCGCGGGTGTCAAGTCCGGCAAGGAGGAGGGTGGCTGGCTCTTCCCGCTCTTTGACCACGAGAAGTACGCGGACTTCGACGAGAAGCTCGCGTTTCTCGACGCGAAGAAACTGCCGACACGCGAGAAACATTTCTGGACGCATGACAAACGCACGCACCTGCTCGTCTCCGACAACGACAGGTGGGTGTACGGAGACGACATGAACAACGCGGACAATACGTACAAGATGACGTATAAGCACAAGATGGGCAATCGGATCCTGTTCCGGCGAGAGACGAAACGGCGCGTTAAGTTCGACCTCGCCACGCGCGCGAGGGTGTCGGACACCGAGGAGGGCTGGCATTCGTTCCTGTGGCTCGTCTATCAACACGACTGGAATACGGACGCCGTGAAGGGCACGTCGAAGCAGAGCCACAACGTCCTGTGGAAGCTCTGGGACTGGAAAGAGGAGAACGGCAACATTGCGCTCGATGTGTTCCCTGGATTCACGTACGACTCGAAGACGAACGGCTACGTGAAGACATCGCTTCTTTGGCGGCTTTTCCGCTACGAGAACGACCCCGAAAAAGACCGAAAGGTTGACTTCCTCTTCGTGCCGGTCTGGAGGTGAATCGGCACGCAAAAAGGTGTAATGAGGTATTTTCCATCGGGAAAGAAATGACATGAAGACCAATTACCATACTCACACGACATGGTGCGACGGAAAGGATTCGCCGGAGACCGTGGTGCTTGCGGCGATCGAGAAGGGGTTCGGCGCCATCGGATTTTCGTCACACGCCATGTTGCCCGAAGACGACACGTCTTGGGTGCTGACGCCCGAAAAGGCGCCACGTTATGCGGCGGAGATCCGCACCCTCGCGAAGAAGTACGAGGGACGCATTCGCATATTGTGCGGCGTTGAGGCGGACTACGTGCCGGGCGGTGCAACGCCTGACCGGCGCGCGTACGCCGCCATCTCGCCCGACTACATCATCGGTTCCGTCCATTTCGTCGTCGCCCCCGACGGCGCGCGCGTGAGCGTGGACGAATCGCCCGAGTCGCTTGCGGACGGCATTCGCCGTCATTTCGGCGGCGATGCCGAGGCGTATCTGCACGCCTACTTCGCGCAGGTGCGCGAAATGCTTCTCTCATGCGACTTCGATGTCGTCGGACATCTGGACCTTGTGCGCAAGTTCAACACGCGCCATCCGTACTTCGACGAAACCGCTCCGCGGTATCTCGCCGAACTCGACCGGACGGCGGACGCCGTGTCGGCGAGCGGGAAGATCGCCGAAGTCAACACGGGCGCGATCTCGCGCGGCTGGCTTGACGACGCCTATCCGTCCGCCGCCTTCCGCAACCGGCTGCGCGCGCGCGGCGTGAAGTTTATCTTGAGCGCGGACGCCCATGCCGCAGATGCCATCGACTGCGCTTTCGATCGATTCGGCGACTGCGAGGTGTTCCTGCCATCCCCCTTGCCCCAGGACGTGCAATCAATGCGTTAGCTGTTGGATTCTGCGGTGGATTCCTTGCACGATGTCATGGTAGATCGGCGAGGGATGTGAGGTGTTCGCTTCGTCGACGAGAGGCGGAAGCTGGGTTTTGACCGATGCGCACTGGCGTGTGATTGCGTCGATTACGACTTTCTCTCCGATCCCGGCGCGGCCGAAGGTGCGCACGATCTTGCCGGGCGTGATCCAACGGAACTCGAACTTGCCATCGAACTTCATCGCCATCTTCTTTGCGATGGCCGGATAGACCGTGGTGCAGATAACGTCATACACCGGCGCGAGGCGAGGCGTTCCGGATTGGTACAGGATGGAGAAGTTCTTGCCGTGCGCATCCCCGTTCCCGACGATGAAGTTGAACACGCATCGGTCGACAAACGAAATCACGTCCGAAAGCGGTAGCCGCATCGACAGCAACAGTTTCGCACATTCGGCTATTGAGGGCCCTCCCTGATCTTGGTATTTGATTTCTGGACGGCACCTGAGAAGCTGGCAGAAGTCCTCTTGATGGAGTCTGGTGACGACGCCGTCCCGTACTTCGCGATCATAGCGCACGGTCACGTAGAAGGGCTCGCCGTCGAACGTCACGATGTCGCAGTCCGCCGTGTTGAATCCGCACGCCTTGGACAGTCTCATGCAGAACCATTCGTTGAAAACGCTCTCTGGGAACCGGTCGATGTTTGGCTTGAAGATGTGTGTGGACGGCGTCCCGTGGAGTGGAAGGAGGACCTTGCCGTCCTTAAGGCACGCGATGAGTTTGTCCTGTGCGCCGGCTCCGGAAATGCCGCGAAACTCGTCACCGATTCCGAGCGGACGCTTCGCGAGGTTTCGCAGCAGTTCAGCCGCCTCGCCGTCCGACAGTTCGCGGAACTCCGGCGATGCAGGGTCGTTCGGCCTTTGCGGCGGTTCGTAGAACGCGACTGCACCGGCGCAGTCGCCGCCGATCTCGCGAAGAAGACCGAAGGTGTCCTCTGGCGACAGGCGCAGGATGTCCGCGATGCGGCGGCGCACGCCTTCGTCAGGAAGAAGGTTGGAAAAGAATGCGGCGATATCGCGTTCGTCGAACGGTTCTGCGCCAAGTGGCAATGTGCCGGAGAGCGGGATGGCGGCGTTGGAGGCGAGATAGTCCGCGAGGTAGCGGAACGTCAGTACCCCGCTGTTGTCACGCAGAAGGGTCCCGGCTAGGCGGCCGCAGAGATATACGTCAAGCTGTTCCATTATTTGTTATCCCATGGCGAGTAAATGAAGAGCCCGAGACCAAGTGTCTGAAGAACTTTCAGGAGTTTCTGTACCTGAATCGTGCCCTTGCCGTTCTCCAGATCGGAAATGAACCGTATGCCCGTTCCGGCGATGCCGGCGAGCTGCATCTGGGTGACGCTCTGACGCTTGCGCTCAGATTTTATTAGCTGCCCTATCTCCACGACAGTTTTTTGCTCTTCATGCTTCATGTCTTTCGCCTTCTGTGCTTTACCGAGCGGTAATATATCATAATCTCGTTCGCATGGCAACTGTTAAAATTACCGAACGGGAAAATAAAGGTGATAAGAACTGCAAAATCTACGCTTGATTTGCCGCGAGCGAACTAGCGCGAAATTCGACGTTTACAAATCTCGCGCTTGCCTTGCGGTGGCGCATCTGCGTAATTCACCGCCGAGCCTTCTGATAATTGGAAACAACTCTTTGAAACAACCTGCCTTTGGCGCGCGGGCTAACTCGCCCGCGCCCATTAGCCGATCCTCAAACTGTCACAATCCTGAATGTTCAAGGTGCGTCCGCAGGATAATGTTGTTCTTGAAAGTTGTCATGGTTGTTTCCAAATCCCAATACATATGGGTGAAAAACGCAGATGCGCCCGACTTGCGGATTGGAATCTGCACAAGTTGCAATGTGAGATCGGGTATGGTATAATCAGTAAAACGAACTTTCCAAAACAGTACTATCCCTCGTGCGAGAGGGGAGAGGGAACTGGAAAGGTGAAGTGAAATGAAACTCGAAACAGAGAACGTCAAGGAGACCGAGGCGAGCGCGGAACTCATCCGTGAGCTGATGGCGGATGACGCGAGGCGAGGCAACTGGCTGATTCTCATGCACGACGATGACGAGGAGGCGTTCATGCAGATCGCCTTCGACGATCATCCCGACGGCATCGACCTTGAATACCGCGAAGGTACGGACAAGCCGCTGTACCACTGCAAGTGCCCGGTTCTGAGACTCGAGGCGGAGAACGCGCTCCTCGACTACCTTGACGGAATAGAGACGTGGAAGCATCGCTTTGAATGGGACGTTGTAGAGGGTTTTGGTGGCGCGGGCGGTTCTGGCGGGCGTTCCTTTTTCAAGAAGTTTTCTCTCTTTGTCGCTGTGCTTGTTGTCATTGCAGCTGTGATCTACGTGAGCAGCGGTAAGTTGCCGCGGAGTGCAAGTAGTGCTGTGGCTGCGGTAGTCTTTCTGCTGCTCATCGGACTTGAATTCTACAGCTTCACAAAGTCCAAGCCGCAAAAGAAGTTGGAGGAGCTTGGCGATGACGACGGCGGAATCGACTGGCGGGAGACGGGTTCCGAGAATGTTGTCGTGGAGACTCACGACGGATGGGCGGTCCTCATGGACAACGTAGCGGTGCATGAGGCAAAGGCGGCTGCGCAGGCGCTTGAGGATGCGCACATACGGTGTCGTCTCGATATTCTCAGCGAAGACCGAGCCTATCACCACTACGGAAACGGTGGCCTCGGAACGCGAATGTGCGTACTCGTCGCTCCTAGTGACTACGAGAAGGCGAAAAAGGTTGTGTTGTAATGTTGCCAATGTGAAAGTGTTGCCAATGGCCAATGACCAGTTCCAATGAGTTTTAGCCGCAAAGAACGCAAAGGACGCAAAGAAAGGAAAACTGCGATGAAGCAAGAAAAGGGATTTGTTTTCGGGCGGATGCTGTTTGGATGCGCCATTGTGGCGTTCGTATCCGTCTTTGTGTGGTTCATGTCCGATGCATTGTTTATGCCGTCGCTCAAGGGCTACGAGGTGGTTCCATGCCGCATTGTCAAGTCGTCCGTCAAGATGGAGAAGGTCAATCGATTCATCTTCACCGCTGAGTTCGCCTACGAACACAATGGAAGAACCTGCAAGTCAAATTCCCTATGTAAGCCAGGTCGAGGCGAATTTGAGTTCAACCGCCTCGCAAGCCGTCTGCCGCTTCTTGAGAAGTATGCCCCCGGAACGGAACACGAATGTCGAGTCAACCCGGAGAATTCTTTTGACGCGGTTCTCGCCGTGGAGAATCCGATGGAAGACCCGGATGCATTGTCTGGCAACACCGGGCCAATCATCGCTGGGATGGTCTTGGCCCTGTTTCTTTTAGCTGGCGTATTCATGATCGCGTCCGCGTTTCCGTCCGTCCGGCGGCTTGTAACGACGCCGCGCGTGAAGAAATTGCTTATCCCCATTGGGCTTGTCTTGTTTGGATGTCCGTTCATGACTGTCGGTTCGATTGGTCTCGTGCAACATGTGCGCGAACGGTCTGAGGCAAAGGCGTATGTGCCCGTTCCTGCGAAAGTCCTCTATTCGGGCATGTATTCGTTCAGGTCGGGCGGACGCCATCCGCATACGTCGTATAGCGTGTGCGTCGGATACGAATATGCCGTTGACGGAAAAAAGTACGAAGGCGACCGTCTGGCGATCTCGCAGGTTTCGTCCAACAACTACGACCACCATCGACATTTGGCGAACAAATACAAGAAGGGCGATGCGGTCACGGCGTACGTTTCTCCGGACGATCCGCGCAAGAGCGTCCTTGAGAAATCAAGCGGGCTTGGCGACATCGGGGCGATGGCCTTTATGGGACTGTTCGGCGTGGTCGGTTTCGCGATAATCGTCGCCGGGCTCTGGATGACTCTCTCGTTTTTGCACGGGAACAATGGCGCGCCGCTTTCTTTTGAGAGGCGGATCCTGAAGCGTTCGCATGCCGATCTGGCGGCGCTGGGACTGTTTGCCGTTGTCTGGAATGTGTTCTCGTGGTCATTCGTGCTGGGATTCGTCGGCGAAGAACAGGTCAGGCGACTGGAGCCGCGATTGCTTGTCTTGGCGATATTCCCATTGGTGGGGCTGTTCCTGATAGGTGTTCTCCTGTGGAAGATTGTCCGTGCGCTGCGCGCGCCGCGCCTCGTGCTGACGCTGTCGTGCGCGATGTGGAAACAAGGTTCCCCGGCGCAGGTCGATTGGTCGATTGAAAATCCAGAGGAGATTGAATCGCTTGAGATTGCTCTTGAGCGCACGAGGATGGAGGGCTCGGGCAAGCATCGACGCTTGACAACTGTCTCATCGCAGAGTTGTTGCCATCATGCACAGTCCATGGTTCCCGGGGCCGGAAGTTTTGGCTTTACGGTGCCGGTAAGCACAAATGACGGGTGTAATTTGTCGTTCGTAGCAAAGGTGAAAGTGAAATCCATTCGCCGCGCTTTTACCTTTACCTACTCGTTGCCGAGTCCCGTTGCCTGAAAACGATAAAGCTGGAGAATATAACTTCTCGTAATAAGAAGTCATTGCGATTGTGCGACAATTTATGGTATAATGATGTCGATCTGAACACAAGAAAGGTTATCCAAATGACAACGACAATAACAGCGAGGGTTGATGCCGATAAAAAGCGACAGGCAGAGGAAATCTTTGATGACATTGGCTTGACGCTTTCCGGTGCAATTAATGTATTCATAAACGAAGTGGTGATGTATCAGGGTATCCCGTTCAATCTCCGTCGGAGGGTTGTATCACCTAGCCGCATAGAGGCAATTATGGACGAGACGGACGAATATTGCCGTACGCATAATGAAAGGTTGTCACATTCTCAGGTTTTCGGCCATGCAAGGGAGGTTGTCGATGCTGGGAGAAGAGTACACGCTTGAGTATTTGCCGCTCTTTGATGAAGAGCTGGCGGATGCTGTGAATTACATAGCCCATAAATTGCGTAATCCTCAGGCGGCACGGGAACTCATCGACAGAACGGAAGCTGCTATATTGGAGCGTCTGTTTGCGCCGGAATCATTTGAACCTGTCGTATCAGCAAAAGATCGGGAGCATCCATATTATCGTATAGCCGTAGGAAACTATTTTGTACTCTACTGTGTAATTGGTAAGGTGATGGAAGTTCGTCGTTTTGTCTATGCCCCGAGTGATTGGCAAGCCGATTTGTAGTGCCACATGTCGTAACAACCACGACAAAGCAGAAAGAAACTGGCGAAATGAATACGTACCCTGCGGCGGCAAGCGAAAGGAGTAGGTGAAGGATGCGGAAACTGACAAAGACAATTCTCATCGCATCACTCTTGGTGATACTTTCAGGCGGTTGCATCGTCATACCCTACTACGCCGGCCCAGACGAGAGCGAGCCAAGGGTTTTGGCCGTTCGTGACGAACCGGGAGTCGCGCACGAGGAGATATTCAGAATCTACAGGCAAGACCAGTGGGCTCTGTTCATGCCGTTCTCGCCAGAAGGCCCCCGAAACATTCGGGACGGATCAGACCGCTATTATATCGTGTCTGGCGGTAAAACCAACAGCCTTTCCCATGCGCTCGACCAGGAATACCATGTATATGACAACCTTTTGCCGATAACCGGGACGGACCGTTGGCTGCGTGCCTACACGACAGGCAGAAGTTATGATGATATCGCGTCTCTGGATGTGTGCCTCTTTACCTCGCGAAAAAGCATTGCCCAGCATACGATAGAGAACGTGTTCCGTGTCGCGCCACACGATGACCTGCCGGGGCAAGGTGTCGCCGTCTTCTCTGCGGATGGCAAGAGCATGGTCTTCCCGACGACGGACGGCGACTGCGTACTTGATCTCATGTCCGGTAGTCTGATGCGTCCTCCCGGGCAAAAGCCCGATGCATCTCAAGTACGCCACCTTGAGAGTCCGGATGCCGGTATCCCCTACCATCCCCATGTCGGCGTCTCGCTGTACGACTATACGTCGGACCGCATGCTCTGGACGGTCCCGGATTGGTGGGTCGTTTCGTCTCGGACGGATATCGACAGATTCATCACTTGTTCTGGAGGAGAAGGCGCAGACCACTCCATCCTTCGGTTGCGAGACGGCAGTGGCGCGGAACTCGTCCGGCGTGAGGTGGCGGCGAGTCATCTTCTTGTGGCTCCGTCGCCAAGTCTGAAGCGCGTGAGTTACCTGATCATCAAGAAGTGGGGCAAGAAGTTCGCTGAGATTGAAGATGCCCAGTTGTGCGTAGAGACGTTCGGCGGAGGAGTGTCTGTGTGCCGAAAGACGTTTGATGTCGCGTTTGAACGTCAAAGTTTCCGCTGGTTGACGGATGATGTGGTCATCGGCACCTCCTTTAAACACAGGTTTGGCAAAGAACACAGCTATGTCGTCCTTGATGTGAGGACGGGCAAATGGCATCAGTTGCCGTTTCCCGCAGAGTCGTATTCAAGTTTTGTGGTCGATGAGTCCAACGGAGTTGCTTGCCTTGGTGCCGGGAATGGCAGGTTCCACATCTATGATGCGCGAATAGACGCCGTATCTGCGACATTCAGCCTATCCGATTCCGGGTTCCCCCGGGATCCCGGCGGATTGCGAATGATCGGTGTCGAGAACGGTGTCGGCGTTGTGTTCGCGGGCATGCGCACATGGATGCTGGTTGGATGGGACGGAAGTCTTGTCCGATCCGGCGCTCTGATTCGTTCGGGAATTGGCACCATTGATCGGTATATCGGACATGAACGACTTGCCGTCAGCATGTTTAGAACTGGCGAATCCGCCGTACTCTCTCTTTGTAACCGACTGATGGCTAAAGGTGCCAGAAGCATGCCGTATGTCGATGGAAAGTTCCTGCTGGGGGATCCCAACTGGTGAGGCGAACAAAGAGGAAATTCAACACCAACCTTACCCCCACGAGAAAGCAGAAAGGAACTGACGAAATGAATACGCGCCCTGCGGCGGCAATCGAAAGGAGTAGGTGAAGGATGCAGAAACTGACAAAGGCTATTCTCGTCGCGATCCTCGTGCTCGCGAGCGGCGAATGTGTTGGTGACTGGACGGATGCCGGCTGGTATGTGTCAACATTTGGTACAGAAAGCAATGTGTTCATGGTTGTGAACATGAACAAGCTGAGTTTTCGGGAATATGCGTTCAACCGTTCGACGGGTGCTCTGAAACACATTTGTTGGAATACGTCGAAGGTTGATGAGTTTTACATCAATGGCGAGAGCGAGGTTTCGCTGACAATGAACGGTGAAAAGGCCAAGCTCGAATTTGTTTCAGTAACGAAGAACGAGGATAGGGGCTTGCGATACTTGGAGCCAGATGAAAACAGGAAAGGGTCGGACGTATTGGCCACAGTCGAGAGCCGTTTCGCCATTCCGTCTGAGGACATCAAGGTTTCTGTAACATATCGGTTTCGACGAGACAACGAGGTGCGCGTCGATTGTGCCGTGGTCGCAAGAAGGGCATTACCCGCCGATTCGTGCTTGAGTGTCGCATATCCAATAAGCAGGGACTACACG
>CACZAK010000162.1 GCA_902779075.1 uncultured bacterium
AATCTTCTTTGCGCCCTCGTAGAACTTTTTGAGACGCGGAATCGTCCTCTCGCGCCACTTCGCCATGTCAACCTCATTCGTGGACTTGGGATACGACCAATATCCGAGATTGAACCAGCCCGTGCGCCCCTCCTCCTTCAGCTGCCGGATGGCGTCCAGGCGATTGGTGTCGCTGCCGTGGTAGAGACTGTCGTAGGGGATGAGGTAGTCCGCGAGGAACGTCACCCATTCGCGCCTGTGCTTCCGCCAGATGTTGATGGGGGCGAGAGGATCCGCCCGCAACGCCGCCGCGTATGCGATGGTTTCCGGAGATTCATGCTGCGTATTCGCGGACGGACCGAATGTGACGGCGAGCGGCAGGGCGGAGGTGCGTCCGAGCGTGAAGCCGTTCACGCGCACGGTGAAGGGAACGCGAACCGTCTCGACACCCTTGGCGGAGACGAGCAGCGTGCCGCGATAGGTGCCTGCGGGTTGTCCGGCGGGACAGCGGACGCGGATCCAGAAGCTCTGCACGTCCATGTCCCTGATCGCGACGCCGTCGAGAAAGCCGAGGATAGGGTCGGGCCACCAGCCGAGGACGGGCCTGCGCGTCGTGCGGACGTAGCTCGGTGCGGCGTTCGTGGACACGGCCTCGCCCACCTTGTACGGCGGCTGCCGGGTCGTCTTGACGTAGCCCGTCACGTCACACGCGATGTTCGCTGCGGAGAACGAAGCGGCGGGAGCGCCGCTTCCCCGATTCGCGCAGGAGGTCAGGTCACCGTCCACGCGCACGCGCACGTCCTCAAGGTCGGCGCCTCTCGGTGCGACGAGCAGCTGCACGCTCTCGTACTCGTTACCGGCAAGGCGCACGGAAAGACCTTCCTTCGGTACGGGCCTTGCGGAAAACCTCCCACGCGGCATGATCTTCTCCATTGACGTCGCCGTGCCGAGGAGCATGGCGGACGACACGATGCCGGACGTCTGGCACGCCTCAAAGAAACGCAGAAAGTCGCGTGCATGCGCCTGCCATTCCAGGAGTTCGACGAGCTCGCGTCTCATCGCGTCGCGTCCGTCGGTCAGGAGGGCGATCAGGTCGCGTCCCACGCACGGGCCGTCCGGAACGGGCAGCGGCTCGTCTTTCTTGAGGAGCGTCAGACGGTCGATGAACACGCGCGCGTCGCGGGGATTGGAAAGGAAGAGGTGGACGCGGCCGATGTTGGACGGGTCGCACTTCTTGGGCCAGTTGCGGAGCGGGACGACCCACTGGGCGTAGCCGCGCGCCGGAAGGGTGGTTTGGGCGTTTAGTCCGTTTTGGACACGCCCCTCGGGTCCGCTGATGAAGGTGGAAAGCGTGTCGTTCCCCTCGCCGACGCTCACGAGGTCGATTACGAGGCGGTCGTAGTCGCGCCAGTCATTCACGGATGTACGCAGGTTGAAGCTCGGCCATTCGTCGAGACCCTTGCGCCACGGACCGCTCTTGAAGTAGAGGGCGTGCTGTCCGGACGTGGCGAATGCGTTCGTCACGCAGATCGTGCGGTCGTGCGCGAACACGCGGGGTGCGGTCTTCTGCACGTCCTCTGTTTCGAAATCAAAGAGAACCGTGGCCGCGCCGACGGACATGGAAACACCTGCTCCAAAGAGCGCAAGGAATAACGCTGTCTTTCTCACGTCACCCCTCCTTGGGGTCGTCGGAAAGCTTGCGGTAGAGCGTGGAGAGGTTGACCTTGAGCGCGTCGGCGGCTTTCGCCTTGTCGCCGCCGGCCGCGACGAGGATATGCTCGATGTATTCCTTTTCCTTCTGCTTGAGGAAGCTCTTGAGCGAGGCGTTGCCGGTCGGGGCGTCGCCGGAGGGCGCGGAGGCGGCAGTTGCGGCCTGCGCGTGCTGGAGGATTTTCGGCGGCAGGAGGTCGGGCGTGATGTCGCCTTCACTCAGGAAGGTGAGGGCGTGCTTGATGGCGTTTTCAAGCTCGCGCACGTTACCGGGCCAAGAATAGGCCATTAGCGCCTGCGCCGTTTCCGGCGCGATGGCGGGAACGGGTGCGCCCTGGGGCGTCTCGAGCCGGATGAAGTGACGGGCGAGGGGGATGATGTCGTCCTTGCGCTCGCGGAGCGGCGGGATGTCGATCGTGATCACCGCGAAGCGGTAGTAGAGGTCGCTGCGGAACGTTCCCTTGACGACGGCCTGCTCGAGGTTCGTGTTCGACGCGGCGATCACGCGCACGTCCACGGGGATGTTCTTCGTGCCGCCCACGCGGCGGATCTCGCGTTCCTGGAGGACGCGCAGTAGCTTGCCCTGAAGCAGAAGGGGCATCGAGGAGATTTCGTCGAGGAAGAGCGTGCCGCCGTTCGCGACTTCGAAGAGGCCCTGCTTGTCCGAGTAGGCACCCGTGAATGAACCCTTCATGTGCCCGAACATCTCGCTTTCGAGGAGGTTCTCGGGCAGGGCGGCGCAGTTGACGGCCACCCAGGGTTTGCCGGCGCGCGGGGAGTTCTTGTGGATGGTCCGGGCGATCACCTCCTTGCCCGTGCCGGACTCGCCGTTGATCAGCACGGTGGCGGCGGTGGGGGCGACCTTCTGGATCATGTCGCACACCTGCGTCATGAGCTCGAAGCGGTATTTGAGCGGCGAGGCGACGTCCATCGAAAGCGCAACCGACTCGTGCTTCTTCACCTTCTCCTCGGCGCGCGCGAGACAGGCGAGGACGTCGTCCACCTTGAACGGCTTCGTGAGGTAGTCGAACATTCCCTGCTTCATCGCCTCGATGGCGGTTTCCACCGAGGCGTAGGCGGTGAGCAGGATCACGGGCATGGATGGCTGGAGCTTGTGTACCTCCTGGAAGAGCGCCATGCCGTCCATCGGCTCCATGCGCAGGTCGGTGATCATGATGTCCACGCCACCCGCCCGCACGATTTCGAGCGCGGCGTTGCCGTCGCGTGCGGTCTCGACCTCGTACTTGTTTGTTTTCAACAGACTCTGGAGCAGCAGGAGAATCCGCGGCTCGTCATCAACTAGGAGAACCTTTGACATGGGCAAATTATACTATTTTCCCCCGCCGCCATGCAACAAGAATGTTATAGGATTTTTTAGCGACGCATCCAAGTGGTACTATCTCCCCGTCCTATCGGCAGATTTTATGTGCCTTGCATGGAGGGCGTCGAGGGCTGCGGCGAGGCGTTCGCGCTTCTTCATCTGTTCGACGAGGGGGGATGGGCCGAAGAGCGAGGGTTGCGGGTCCTCGGGGGAGTCCGTGATGTCCGTCACGCCGAACCCGACAAGACGCACGAGGCGTCGGCGTCCCGGTGGCCATTCCTTGTCGAAGAGATCGAGCATGAGGTGGCGGAACGTGATGTCGTCGCGCGCGGGCAGTTCGAAGCGGGCCTGCCGCGTGATCGTGTTGAACGCGGCGTCGCGCAGCTTGAGCTTGCCGGTGCGCGCCCAGCGTTCCTCGCGGCGGAAGCGGCGTCCGACTTCCTCCACGAGGCGCAGGAGTGTCTGGCGTACCGTCTCGCGGTCGGATTCGTCCTCGTCGAAAGTGTGTTCGCGCGAGACGGACTTCTCCTCGGCCTCTTCTGACGGGAAGGGCGAGTTGTCGATGCCGAAGGCGTGGTTGCGGATGGACTCCGCCGCCGCGCTGCCGAGGATGCGCTCGAGGAAACGCGGGTCGGCGTTCTGGAGGTCGGCGCACGTGCGGTAGCCGTAATGCGCGAGCACGTCCGCCGTTTTCTTGCCCACGCCCCAGAGGATCTTCACCGGCTGCGGGGCAAGGAAGGCGCGGATGGCGTCCGGCTCGAACGGCATGATGAAGAGTCCATCTGGCTTGTTCTGCTCCGAGGCGATCTTCGCGAGCAGGCGGTTGGGGGCGAGTCCCACGGAACAGGTGACGCCGCATTTCGCCTTGATCTCCGCGCGGAGGCGTTCCGCGAGCGTGCGCATGTCGCCGAAGAGGTGGACTGTCCCCGTCACGTCGAGGAACGCCTCGTCCACGGACACGCCCTCCACGAACGGCGAGTAGTGCGAGAACACCTCGAACGCGATATCCGACACTTCCTGGTATGCGTGCATGCGCGGCGGCACGAAGATGCCGTTCGGACAAAGCGCGTAGGCCGTACGGCTCGGCATGGCGGAGTGTACGCCGTACCGCCGCGCTTCGTAGGAGCAGGTCGAGACGACGCCGCGTTCATGCGGACCCGCCCCTACGATGATGGGCTTGCCGCGCCATTCGGGGTGGTCCCGCTGCTCTACCGACGCGAAAAATGCGTCCATATCGACGTGCAGAACGGTCATGCGGCGTATTATACCAATTTCTCGGGAACAACCAAGGAAATTCGTTTATCTTTTTTCCTCTTGCGGTGTCGGGCAGTTTTTGATAAACTAACCGCCACACACGAAGAAAAAAGGTAAACAAAAATGGTCAAACTCAGAATGCGTCGCACAGGGTGCAAGAACCACGCGACCTATCGTATCGTGGCGGCGGACGAGCGTTCGCCCCGCGATGGCAAGTTCCTTGAGATCCTCGGCTGGTACGACACCGCGATCAAGGACGAAAACTTCAAAATCGACCTCGCGCGCGTCGATGACTGGCTGAAAAGGGGCGCCAAGCCCTCCACGACCGTGGCATCCCTGATCCGCCGGGCCCGTAAGGCGGCGCCGAAGGCCTAATCTCGGAAAGGGCAGGTGACATCATGGCTATCAAGATTCTGGAAAAGATCAACGCGGAGCAGACGGCCAAGCTGGCCGATAAGAAGTTCCCCGAATTCCACACGGGCGACATCGTTCGCGTGTCCGTTCGCATCAAGGAAGGCGAGAAGACGCGCGTGCAGGACTTCGAAGGCAAGGTTCTCGCGATTGACAACGGCACGAAGAACGCCTCCGGCAACTTCACCGTGTCGCGCGACAGCTACGGCGTGCGCGTGGAGAAGCTCTTCCCGTTCAACAGCCCGGCGGTCGAGAAGATCGTCGTGGTGAAGAAGAATTCCTCCTGGCGCAGCAAGCTCTACACGGAGCGCACGTTCTGCAGCCACAAGGCAGTCCGCAAGCTTGTGAAGAAATAATGCGGATCGACATCATCACCGTCTTCCCCGAAATGTTCCGGGGATTCCTCGGTGAGAGCATCCTTTCCCGTGCCGTGCGCGCGGGAAAGGTTTTTATTCGCACGGTTGATTTGCGCGACTTCGCCCGCGACCAGCGTCGGACGGTGGACGACAAGCCCTACTCCGGCGGTCCCGGCATGTTGATGCGTCCAGACGTGTGGACCGAGGCGATTGAGGCTGTCCGCACGTCCGAGGCGCGCGTGGTGCTCACCACCCCCGCCGGCGTGCCCTACACGCAGCGTACGGCCGAGGATTTCTCGCGCGCGGAGCACCTCGTTTTCCTCTGCGGGCACTACGAGGGCATTGACGAGCGTGTGCGGCGACTCGTCACGGACGAGGTGTCGATGGGCGATTTCGTCCTGACGGGCGGTGAAATCCCCGTGGCCGCGATGGTCGATTCCGTCGTGCGGCTTCTGCCGGGCGTGCTAGGCGGCGGCGCGGCCGCCACGGCGCGCGAGTCGTTCGGCGAGGACGGCCTCTTGGAGTCGCCCCAGTATACGCGCCCGCCGGTCTATCGGGGGCTCGCCGTGCCGGGCGTGCTGGTGGACGGCGACCATGGCAAGGCGGAGGCATGGCGGAAACGGCAGGCGATTGATCTTACGTCGCGTCGCCGCCCCGATCTTATAGCCCACGGCGGTACATTAGTGGTAGAATGAACATGTTGAAGTTCAGATTTTTTTTGGCGGGATTACTGGCACTGGCTTCTGCGGTGAATGGTGCCACGCCACGGCCGCAGCCGCGTTCGCGCATTGCGGTGGTGAAGGCCGTTGCGGCCGTGCCGGCGTCTGAGCGCACTTACGCGGCATCGCTGGCGGATGGGACGTTGCGGATTCTCACTCAGAATGGAGTGAAAGCCGATCTCGTGGCGGACGTCGCGCTTGACGCAGCGCTCAGGGGGCGCGACCTCGCCTTTCTCGTCACCTGCACGAAACCTACTCCTGCGCAGATTTCCGCGCTCGCACGCTTCCGCGGGCGTGGCGGGGTGATACGTCCGCTTTACTCCACCTCGTCGCAGGTGGTGTCCATCTCAGGTGCTCGGGCCGCGTTGAAGGTACGCGACGCGGAGAGCGTAAAGGAACGCTACCTGTTGACCCAGGTTGGGGCGGTCGTGCCTGGAGCGTGGAACCGTTCGGCGTGGGAGCGGAAGCGTAGGGTAATGCATGCGGCGGCGTCCACGCTCGGGCGGGCGCAGCGCCCACGCGCGGGCGAGATACACGCCGTGTGGGAGCATACGGGGCTGGGGCTTTTCCCCGGCGACTGGCCGCGCACGTTCCGCGTGCTGCGTGCGAACGGCATCACGGATCTCTTTGTGAATGTGTCGGGTGCGGGATTCGCCCATTACGCCTCCAGCGTGTTGCCGCGTTCAAAGGAGTACGCTCGCTACGGCGACCAGTTGGCGGCCTGTCTGAAGGCCGCGCGCGGCACGGGCGTGCGCGTGCATGCGTGGGTGATCTGCTTCAACGCGACGCGGGCGGACGCCGCCTATCTCCTCGCTTTCCAGAAAAAGGGCTGGCGGCTCAAAAACCGACATGGTGCGCTTACTGAGTACCTGAATCCGTCAAATCCCGACCTCCGCTGGCGGATGATCAAGTCCATTGACGAACTAGCGCGCACCTATCCCGTTGCGGGCGTGCATCTTGACTTCGTGCGCTGGTACGAGGACGCGCCCAAGCCGGCGAACGCCGCGCGTTACGTGACGACATTCGTGGAATCGGTTCGCAAGCGCCTCCACACGGCGCGTCCCGGGGCGTGGCTCACGGCCGCCGTACTGGCATACCATCCGTCGTGCGTAACGTCTGTGGGACAGGACTGGCCCGCGTGGATCGACGCGGACCTCATCGACTACGCGGTACCGATGAACTATGTTGAGGATCTCACGCGCTATTCGGTACTCGTCGCCAAGCAAGGAAGCGTGAAAACCCGTGCTCGCCGTATCATCGGCGGTATCGGCGTGACGGCCAACGAATCCAAGCTTTCCGCTGCGCAGGTGGTGGACCAGATAAACTTCGCGCGCAAGGCAGGTTTCGCGGGCGTGGCGCTATTCGACCTCGACGACACGCTCGTGGAATCTATCTTTCCAGTATTGCGCCTCGGTCTTTTCCGTACGCTATGATTTTCGTGGGGAGTAGTATTTCCCCACTTTGAGCGCATAGGATGGGGCCATTATGGAGTGAAACTAAAATGCGTTTTAGAAATCTAAAATACTTCACCCTAATCTAAAAAGTTTTTGATGTCGCGATTTGTTTTGTTGCATGTCATCTAAAAAATGTGATATACTTGAACGCGAAAGGCAAATAGTATGCTTGAGAATGAATTAAAAGAACTAGTTGCGATGATTCGTGGCAGAAAGTGTGAAGGACAAACGATAGAGGTTAAGAAGGCGGCAGTGGACTGCCCGACTAACCTTTATGATTCACTTTCATCATTTTCAAATCAGACAGAAGGAGGCGTGATAGTTTTCGGGCTTGATGAGAAAAAAGATTTTGAGATTGTTGGTGTATATGATCCGCAAGATTTACAACATAAAGTGACGGAGCAGTGCCGAGAAATGGAACCACATGTTCGTGCGTTGTTCACTACTGCAGAGATTGATGGGAAGGTAATTGTTTCTGCGGAGATTCCTACTCAAGATGTTGTGCACAGACCTGTGTATTATCGTGGTAAAGGGCGGTTAGGTGGATCGTATGTTCGAGTGGGGGATGCTGATGAACCGATGAGTGAATTTGAAATCTATAGCTATGAGGCTTATCGAACGCACGAAAAAAGTGATCGGCGAATCATTGAAGATGCAGATTTGTCGCTTTGGGATGACGCTCTCCTAAGAGAGTATGTGGCTGCAGTTAAGGCTGATAGGCCAAACTTGTCGACCTATTTGACGGATGCTGAGATTCCTGAGAAGATGGGTATCCTACGAGGGGGACATCCGTCATTGACGGGGCTAATGGTGTTTTGTAGGTGCCCACAAGTGTACTTGCCTCAGTTGTGCGTAACTGCAGTTGTGGTTCCTGGTGAGAATGTGGGGACTGTAGACGTGGATGGGGTTCGGTTTTCGGACAATCAAAAGATTACTGGGACTATTTCAGAGATGCTTGAGGGAACTATGGCGTTTGTGTCTCGTAACATAAAGCACAGAGTGAGTTTGGACAGAGAGGGTAAACGCATTGACAAGTTGGAGTATCCGTTAAAAGCCATTCGTGAAGCAGTGCTAAATGCCCTTATCCATCGCGATTACAGTACCTATTCTGAAAGTGTTCCGGTACGTGTCGAGATTTATTCAGACCGACTTGTTGTGGCCAATAATGGTGGCCTATACGGTGCGGTGCCGCTTTCAGCGCTGGGACGAATGAATATTGGGAAGCGTAATGCGTTCCTCGTGGATACATTGGAAGCTCTTCACAAGACAGAAAACAGGAATTCGGGCATTGCGACCATGCAGGCGGAGTGTCGTTTAAGTGGGATTCCCGATCCATTGTTCTGTGAGGTGCATGGAGAATTTAGAGTCGTTTTTAGAAATTGCATGCCTGCTGACAAGGTCGTGTATGACAGGTCCCGCTCAGACGAGACAATTCTCGCGTATTGTGAGATACCCCGTACGCGAGAGGAACTAGCGGCATTTACAGGCTTAAATCAAGTCTATGTAATGTCTACACTTGTACGTCCGTTGCTTATTAGTCGTAAACTTTTACGAACAGATCCGCAGAGCCCGAAGAGTCCGTTCCAGCGCTTTGTCCGAGCCTAGCTTTGGTATTGGGGAACTGGGATCGTCGTGAAAGAGAGTTTTACCTCAATAGCGATACGCGCCTGTCGCGGCCATGTTGTAATGTAAAAAGAAGGAGGTTTCATGAAAGTAAAAGTCACAAGTGGCGTGCAGGACATCCGCGCCGTATGGTTTGAGGACGGACGGCTTAAGCTGATCGACCAGCGGAAGTTGCCGTTGTCTCTGGAAATTGTCGAGACGGCAGACTGGCGGTGTGCCGTCGAGATGATCCGCGACATGACCGTACGCGGCGCGCCGGCCATCGGCATCACGGCCGCATACGCGATGGCCCTGGCTGTCCGCGCGGGCGAGGAACCGAAGGCTGCCGCCCTGTGCGTGAAGGCCGCGCGGCCCACTGCATACGACTTGTTCTACGCCGTCGACCGGATTGTCGACGCATTTGCGACAGGCGAAGACGTTCTCCGCGCGGCTGACGCCTACGCGGAGGAGATCGTTGGAAAGTGTTTGGCAATAGGCCGCCACGGCGCTTCGCTAATCGCCGACGGGATGAAGGTCATGACGCACTGCAACGCGGGCGCGCTCGCGACGGGCGACTGGGGCACGGCCCTTGCGCCGATGCGCGTGGCACACGCGGAGGGACGCCGGTTCTTCGTCTACGTTTCCGAGACGCGTCCGCGTCTGCAGGGAATGCAGCTGACCGCTTGGGAGCTTTTGCAGGAGGGCATAGAACACGCCATAATCCCCGATTCCGCCTCGGCTAGCTACATGAGGGATGGCGTGGGGCTCGTCATTACGGGCGCGGACCGCATTGCCGCCAACGGAGATTTCGCGAACAAGATCGGCACGCTGGACAAGGCCATCCTTGCCCGCCATTTCGGGATACCGTTCTATGTGGCGGCACCCATCTCGACGTTCGACCCCAATGCGGCCGATGGCAGCGCCATTCCCATCGAAAGCCGCGCGGAGGAAGAGATGACTTGCCTGGGCGGACAGCGTCTGGCCCCGTTGGGCTCGCGGGCGCTCAACCCTGCGTTCGACGTGACGCCTGGTTCGCTCGTGACCGGCTTCATTACCGAGTCCGGCATCATCCCGCCAGGAAGGCAATTCTAAGTCATCCCACAAAAATAACTTGAACACTCCATCGAGTATTGTTCACAAATCTCAATTGCCACAATTGTTCACAAATCACAAATGGCAAAGGGTCGTCGCACATCTCCTATTCTGCGAAAAGGTCGTCAAGGGTCACTTCGGACTGGACTTGATTTGCGTAGGCGTTGCGGACAAGGCCGGCGGATGTCACCATTGTCAGGTGGACGGCCTTTCGTGTCTTACTGACGGCGCGGAACACCTCGATTTTTTCTTCAAGGTTCTCAAGCGCGTCTTTTTCCAGTAGATACCGCCCCTTGGCATATTTCATCTCGCAAACGTTGATTACATTGTCGGCCCGGTCGAGAAGAAGGTCGATTTGCGCGCCATGAGGGTAAGTTTCATCTGCACTGTGCCTCCATGCGTAGATTTCCGTGTGCACGCCTACAATACCGAGAGCCTTTCGTATTTGGCCGGAATGCTGAAGGCAGAGCCGTTCAAAGGCAAGTCCACGCCATGCAGACTGTTGCGGCGACGAAATTGTGTCCGTCCAGAAGTTCACGTCCGTCGTTGTTCCGTCGAGGAATCTGAAGTGGAACAGCGTGAAGTTGTCGATCAGCTGGTATGTTCTGTTCCGCTTCGTTTTGCCGTAAAACCTGTAGCTTCGAACAAACCCACTTTCGGAGAGAGTGTCAAGCGCGTCCGAAAGCTGCCCGGATTTCGTTATTCCAGTCGCATCGGCAATTTCAGTCCTTGTCATTCCGATTTTCTTCTTGGCGAGGACGCCTACGATCTTCATGTAGATGGGGGCGTTATTGAAAAGCGAAGAGTAAAGTTCAGTGAATTCATTTTTGAGAGGGGCGCTTTCGGAAAAGAATATCCGGTTGAAATTCTGCGCGAGGCTATAGCCCCTGACAAGATGTCGCCAATAGTATGGTATCCCGCCGATGGCCATGTAGCACTCGGCAATGTCCTTGCGCGTCATCTCAATGCCGCGTTCCCTTACGTATAATTCGCACTCCCGTAAAGTAAAGGGCCGAAGCAACATCCTTGCCGTGACTCGATTGTGGAGACCGCCTCTGTTGCGGAACAACTTCTTGACCATCCATGAGGATGCCGAGCCGCACACGATGAAGAGAATGTCCTTTCGCGCCGATGCCCATTCGTTCCAGAACGCTTCAAGCGCCATGAGAAAATCGGAGCGCAGGGTGTCAAGCCAGGGCAGTTCGTCGATGAAGATTATTTTTTTGCCCGTAGGCTTGTCGCCAATGGTTTTGCGGAGCATGTCAAACGCCTTGAACCAGCTGGTCGGGCAGCGTTTTTCCGTACACCCCGAATCTTTGAGGGATTTGAAGAAATGCGAGAGCTGTTGCCTCTTTGTCGCATTTGGAAGTCCAGTATGTAAAAAGGAAAAATTCCCGTCAAACGTTTCGCGGATAAGATAGGTCTTGCCCACGCGTCGCCGTCCGTATACGGCAACAAACTCAGATTCTTTTGACTCGAAAAGCCGATTCAGTTCTTCAGTTTCAGAGATTCGTCCAATCATTGATTTCTCTCCTATAGCGGCCAAGGATGGGATTAGTATAGCAAATACATCGTGATAAGGTCAAGGTTAGAACAGAAATTGCTTGAGAGATTACTTTATCTATAATTTTATCAGAGATAAAGTAACCTCTCAGGAATGTAAATGAGGATAAGCCTTGATATTGTTCACAAATATCAATAGCCATAATTGTTCACAAATCACAAATGGCAAATGGTCGTCCGCCACGGGCACGGCAAGATATGGTATACTGTGCGCCATGCAGAACGAAGGAGCAAAGTTTGTCCATCTACACGTCCATACCACCTATTCCCTGTTGGACGGGCAGTGCGGCATCAAACCGCTCGTGCGGCGCGCGCGCGAGTGGGGCATGCCCGCGCTGGCGGTCACCGACCACGGCAACCTCTTCGCCCTGAAGGCGTTCTACGACGAGTGCCGCTCGAAGAAGGGCTACGGCGACCTGCCGCCCATCAAGCCCATCCTCGGCTGCGAGGCGTACGTCACCTCGTCGGGCGACTACACGACGCGCGACAAGAACGAGCGCCGCCACCACCTGATCCTCCTCGCGAAGAACCTCACCGGCTACCACAACCTCGTTCGCCTCATCTCCGAGGCCCACATCCACGGCTTCTACTACAACGCGCGCATCGACCACAACCTGCTCGAAAAGTACCATGAGGGTTTGATCTGCTCCTCCGCCTGCATCGCGGGCGAGGTTTCGCGTGCCATCGACGCAGACCGCATGGACGAGGCGGAGCGCGTCGCGAAGTGGTACAAGGACCTCTTCGGGGACGACTACTACCTGGAGGTGATGCTCCACAACTCCACGAAGACGAACATCCCCGGCTCGGCGATCGACGACCACCGGCCTATACGCGCGCCAGACCGCCATCGTGAAGGGCATGCTCGAGCTGGGGAAGAAACTCGACATCAAGGTCGTCGCCACGAACGACGTCCACTTCCTCGACGCGGCCGACGACGACTCGCACGACGTGCTGCTCTGCCTTTCCACGCAGAAGAAGCTCTCCGAGGAGGACCGCCTCATCTACACGGGACAGGAGTGGTTCAAGACGGCGGACGAGATGTCCGCGCTCTTCCCCGAAAACCCCGAGTTCCTCGCGCACACGCTGGAGATCGCGGAAAAGGTGGAGTCGTACGAGCTCGACTCGAAGCCCATCATGCCGAAGTTCCCCATCCCCGCCGAGTTCGGCAGCGAGGAGGACGCGAAGTACGACGCGTTCGAGGACCCCGCGCAGAAGCGCATCCAGTTCGAGGCCGACTACCTCGACCACCTCGTGTGGGAGGGCGCGAAGCGGCGCTGGCCGGGCGACGAGCTGACGGACGAGAAGAAGGAGCGCGTGCAGTTCGAGCTGGACACGATCCGCAAGATGGGCTTCCCCGGCTACTTCCTCATCGTACACGACTACATCAAGGCCGCACGCGACATGGGCGTGTGGGTGGGGCCGGGACGCGGTTCCGCCGCCGGTGCGGCCGTCGCCTACGCGCTCGGCATCACGAACGTGGACCCGCTTAAGTTCGACCTCCTGTTCGAACGTTTCCTCAACCCCGACCGCATCTCCATGCCGGATATCGACGTGGACTTCGACGACGCGGGACGCGGCAAGGTGCTGGAGTACGTCACGCAGAAGTACGGACAGGACCACGTGGCGCACATCGTCACGTTCGGACAGATGGCCGCGAAGAGCGCGATCAAGGACGTCGGGCGCGTGATGGAGTATCCGCTTGCGGACACGAACAAGCTCGCCGGCCTCGTGCCGGACACGCCGAAAATCACCTTCAAGGGCGCGATGAGCGCCACCGACAAGAACGGCCAGCCGAACAAGGACTACTCGCCCGAGCTCGTCGCCGCCTTCAACTCGCCCGACCCGACGGTCCACGTGTTGATGGAGCGCGCCGCGCGTCTGGAGGGTTCCATCCGCCAGCCGGGCGTACACGCCTGCGGCGTGATCATCTCGCGCGACCCGCTCATCGACACGCTTCCCGTGATGCCCACGGAGAACGAGTCGCTCCTCACCACGCAGTACGACGGACACTTCGTGGAGCCGGTGGGCCTTCTCAAGATGGACTTCCTCGGCCTCAAGACGCTGACGGTCGA
>CACZAK010000163.1 GCA_902779075.1 uncultured bacterium
CGTGAACCGGCTCTGGGCGCCCGTGTCTGTCTCATATCGCGTCGGCGGCAAGGCGCGGACGGTTAAGCTCGACGGCAACGAGCTTAGGTACTTTGCCGGTGGCGGCAATGTGAGCGACGTGCACTGCGAGGTGGACGCGGAGTACCTAAAGGACTTCAAGGCGACGCTTGACAAGATGCACACGATCCTACGCGCCAACCCCGGACGTGAAGACCTGAAGTCGCTCATGGCAAAGATCGATGCGGCGGTCGCGGAGGGGCGGCTGTTCCAGGCGTATGCGCTCACAACGACGCGGGTGGGGCGCGAGGCCAGAAACGCCCGCGCGATTGCCGCCACACCATGGTTCGACTGGAAGACCGGGGAGCTTGTGTTCCACGCCAGGAACTACAGGCGCAAGCCCTTCAAGGGCGGAGTCAGGGCGAAGCTCCCCGCCCACGACTGGAAGCCTCTGAGGGAGTTCACCCCGCTTGAGATTCCCGTGAACGGCGTCGGGGAGTGCCGCATCCCATACGACTGCGGCAAGGACGGAATCGGCGCGGCTCCGCGTGACCATCTTTTCCGCGTCGCCCTTGTCGAAGGGACGAGCGAAGAAGCGATGGCCTTTCAGTTTGACGGGATTTTTGCGCGGCGCGACGGACTCGAAAGAACGGGGTGGACCGGATTTCTCCGCCAGCACTGGTGCCTTGCGAACGATGCGAACACACTCGCCCGTCTTGGCACGAACGACAACGTGACAACTTTCAGCTATCTCTTCGATCCCGATGGGCGTTATCTCAAATTCCATGCCGAGGTGCAGGAGCAGGACTTCATCCCACCTGTCAGACCAGACGCCATGTACACGCACGACAGTCTGCAGCTTTATTTCGATCAGCTCAACAACGCGCGGTTCGACACGGGAACGGGCTATGACGAAGATGACGCCGTCTTCCAGATAGGCCTTGTGGACGGAAAAACGCCGACGGTGTTTCAGGAGTATCCTCTCCCGAAAAAGATGGACATTCCGGTCTCGGTGGTCCGCCGCGCCGACGGCAAGACCGTGTACGACGTGACGTTCCCGAAGGAGGCGCTGCCGTTTGCGGACCTTCGGCCGAGGCATGGCAACGTGATTGGTGCGGGGCTGCTCGTGAACGATCTTGCCAAAGATGCGGCAGGTGAGTTTTCCGCAGCCTACCAGAGCGGACAGCAGTTTGGCATGCCGAAGAACTGGAAGGACTTGTACATCTCCTACGACCGTCCTGGCTGCAATGTCAATGTTCGTCTTGCTGACCGTGACATCGTCAAGGCTCCTGTTTCGGCAGGGTCCGTCGGCGACGAATATGTTCCCAACGCGAATGGCGAGACGACCTTTATTATCCAGCCGGAGTGGGGGAGCGTCCTCACGCTTGAGGATTTCGCAGTAGATGGGGTGGAAGTCGTGGACAGGCCGGCATTGCCAGCGGTGCTTGCATGGCCGAAGTCCGTCAAGCTTAGGCTCAAGGTCAAGGCGGGCGTGAAAGTCAAGGCGTCCGCACGTGTAAGAATTACAGATGGGGAGTAAATGTGATATGAAAAAACAGATGACATCGTTGAACATTGACAGACGTGCATTCATTAAATCCGCCATGTTTGCCACCGGCTTTGCGCCGATGGCAAGGATTTTGGCGGACAGTCCGTCGAATGCCGCAAGAGGTGATTCCTGCGCTAGTGGAATCGCGTACTCCCGGACTTTGCCTGTGAAGGTCGAGACCGACGTGTTCATCGCCGGAGGAGGCTCCGCCGGTGTCGCGGCGGCTGTCGCAGCCCGCAGCGCCGGGGCGCGCGTGTTTCTCGCGGAGGGCTTCACGTGCTTCGGCGGAATGGGGACGGCGGCGAGAGTCCCCGTGTTCATGCAGTGGGGTGACGGAACGCGCGACCTCGCATGCGGCTTCGGCACGCGCTTTCGCGAGCGGCTGCAGAAGGCCGGTGCGATGAACAACGGCGCATTCTGGTTCGAGGACGTGAAGCGCGAATACGACGCGGTGATGGTTGAGTCCGGGACGGACTTCCTCTTCCAGACGCGCGTCATAGACGTCGTGGCGGAAGGCGGCGCGGTGAAATACGCGATAGTAGCCGCGCCAAGCGGGATATGGGCCGTCAAGGCAAAGGTGTTCATCGACGCCACCGGAAACGGCGATCTCGCAGTGCAGGCGGGCGTTCCGTTTGCGAAGGGCGACGCGACAGGTCACATGATGCCCGCGTCGCTTCTTTCCGCGTGGAGCGGCATAGACTGGGAGCGGTGGACGAAGGAGCACCCGAAGGTTTCACAGCCGTTCGGCGCGGAGCTTGCGCGAGCGGCGGCTGACGGCGTGTTCAAGGAGCCGGACCTCCACATGACGGGGCTCTACCGCTTCCCCAACGGCTACGCGACGGCGAACATAGGACATGTCTTCAACCTCGACGGAACGGACGAGCGTTCGCTTACGAAGGGATATGTGCGCGGACGCGAATCGATGAAGGAGTACGAGCGGTACTTCCGCGAATACCTGAAGTGCGGGCTGGAGAACGTCCGGCTCGTGGAAACCGCCGCGATGATGGGCGTTCGCGAGACGAGGCGCATCGCCGGCGACTACGAGATGACGCTCGACGACTACATGAAGAGGGCTGTGTTCCCCGACGAAATAGGCCGCTACGCATATCCGATAGATATCCATCCGTCCAGCGCGGACAAGGCGGCGTACGAGAAGCACCGCGAGGAATTCGACAGGCTCTATCGGTACAGGCGCGGCGAAAGCTACGGAATCCCATACCGTATCCTCTGCGCAAGGGGCGTGAAGAATCTGCTTGTTGCGGGCCGCTGCGTCTCGACAGACCAGAAGGTTCAGGCATCGATTCGCGTGATGCCTGCTTGCTATCTCACTGGCCAGGCGGCGGGCTTCGCCGCCGCGCTCGCGGCGGACGCCGTGTCCGGCAACGTGCATTCCGTGGATGTCAAGATGCTCCAACGCAAGTTGAAGGACTTCGGCGCCTATCTCCCTAACGCATGACTTAGGCAACTTAAAGGACGAAACCATGAAAAAGACACTTGTTCGACTCTTACTATGTGCCCTTGCGGTGGCGATGGCGGCTTTTGGCGGCAGGGCGTCTTCTGCGGAGGATATATTCGCGGAGGGCGGATTCTTCGTCGGATGCAACTACTGGGCGAAGAACGCCGGAATGTACATGTGGTCGCAGTGGGACCGCGGCGTTGTGGAGAAGGAACTTGCCGCGCTCGCGGCGAACGGCGTCACAGTCATGCGCGTCTTTCCGCTCTGGAGCGACTTCCAGCCGCTTACGGGCGACTGCGACGCCGGCGGCGGGTACCGATCCTTCCGCTTCCGCGACAACAGGCCGCTTCCCAACGAGGCGGGAGTTGACCCCGTCATGATCGGTAGGTTCCGCGACTTCTGCGACATCGCAGAGAAGAACGGCATCAGGCTCATCGTCGGCATCGTGACGGGCTGGATGTCGGGGCGGCAGTTCGTCCCGCCGGTGTTCGAGAACAGGAACGTCCTTTCCGATCCCGAGGCCGTCATGTGGCAGACGCGGTTCGTCAAGTTCTTCGTGCGCGAACTGAAGGATCATCCGGCCATAGCCGCGTGGGACTACGGAAACGAGTGCAACTGCATGGGCGAGACGACGCAGGCGGAGTTCTACAACTGGATGGATCACATCGGCTCGGCAATACGCCTTGCGGATCCGACGCGTCCCGTCGTCTCCG
This sequence comes from uncultured bacterium, assembly GCA_902779075.1. The sequence continues at coordinate 3,716 of CACZAK010000163.1, forward strand.
GAATGCACGGACTTTCCACCTGCGAGCGCGACCGTGCGCCCATCCGGCTGAACGGCGAGCTTTCGGACATCCTCTGCACCCATCCGTACCAGTTCTACGTCCCCGGCTGCGGCAAGGAGGCGTTCAACACGATGCGCACGGAGCTGCACCCGACTGCGGAGTCAATCCTCTACCGCGACCTCGGCGGCAAGCCGTGCTTCATCGAGGAGATCGGCAACCTCGGCACGAGCTGCACGAGCGACGAGCGCAGCGCGGCCGGGATGCGCGCGACGATGTTCAGCGCATGGGCGAACGACCTCAAGGGCGTCTTGTGGTGGTGCAACTCCGACCAGGAGGTACTGGAGTTCCCGCCATACACGCTTACGCCGTGCGAGCGCGAGCTCGGCATGCTGCGCCAGGACCTGTCGCCAAAGCCTGTCATGCTGGAGATGAAGGCGTTTCAGGAATTCCGCCGCTCCCTTCCGTTCGAAAAGCTCCCGAAGGCGAGGACCGACGCCGTGATCGTCGTGCCCGAGAAGGAGGGAGGCTGGATTGCGGGATTCGGCGCGTATCTCCTCGCGCGGCAGGCTGGGATCAATCCGTCGTTCGCCGGCGCGGAACGAGACCTGCCGGAGTCGGGGCTGTATGTCGTATGCTCCGCCGGGCGGGACGTCGCCTACACATCTACCGCGCAGAAGCGCATATACGAGAAAGCCAAGAACGGCGCGACTGTGCTGCTCATATACTCCGGCGAGTCCCGCTTCACGCAGCTGAGGGAGCACGCCGGCGTGAAGATCGACTACTGCGCCCTGTCGCCAAGGGACAGGACGTTTGAGCTGTCCGCATTCCCGGCGCGCAGGATCTCAGCCTGGGACAGGACTACATGCAGGCTTCTCGATGGCGAGGCGGAGATTCTTGGCCGCACGACGGACGGCGAACCTGTGTTTACGTCCTTCAGGTGCGGCAAGGGCCGGATTCTCGTCTGCAACGCGCCGATAGACCGTCAGGCCGTCGAGCGCACCGACGTCCTGACAGGGGAGACGGTCATGCCGTACTACCTTGTCCTTCGGGATGCGGCGAAGATTGCAGGCGTCCGGCATGTCGTGGAGAAAGGCGACTGTCCGTGGGTTGGCATTACTGAGCATCCAGCCGAGGACGGCTCTACCATCGTCATGGCAATCAACTTTGAGCCGCGCGCGATTGCATGCCCGATGTCGCTGAATGGTCGCATCGGTCGCGTCTGGCGCGGCAAGGTCAATGCGGATTCGATCGAACTTCCTCCGAATGAAGCCGCGCTATTCGAGGTGAGGTGATGCTTATGACACGGATAAAATGGGCCTTTGCCGTCGCATGCCTGGTGGTGGTGTGCACTGATTTGCCAGCCGCTTGGCAAGAGCGTCCGACCGGCGAGCTTCAGGAAAAGGCGCAGGCGCTGGCGGACCTTGCGGTGAAGGAAGGCTTGCAGGGCGCATTGCAGTTCTGCGCGTACAAGGACGGCAAGTGCATTGTCGATGTCTGGGCCGGGACGATGACGACGAATGCTGGCGCGGCGAAGATCGACGGCGACACGCTCTTCCCGATCTTCTCGACCGAAAAGCCGATGCTTGCAACTGCTGTCCACCGCAGCGCAGAACGCGGCAAGCTTGAATACGACAAGCCGGTGTGCGAATACTGGCCGGAATTCAGGGGCGGCGGAAAAGAGACTTTGACCGTGCGCGAAATGATGGGCTACCGCAGCGGGCTTCCGGACCGCAAGCCGGGGGTTGAATGGCACGACGTCTCTACCATGTCAGATTGGCAGGGGATGCTTGAATGGTATGCTTCATGCAAACCGGAGATTGAACCCGGCACCAAGCAGCGCTATATGCCCAAGTCGTACGGGTGGGCGCTAGGCGGCCTGCTGGAAAAGGCGTGGGGCAGGCCGGCGAACGACATCCTGCGGGAGCAGGTGCTGATTCCGGCAGGCATCGAAAAGGATTTCTATTTCGTATGCGGGGACGACGAGATTCCGCGAATTGCGACGGCTTACAACGGCGCGGCGTTCGAGACGATGAACAACGACATTGCGCGTCGTTCCCTTTTGCCGAGTTCATGGGCCGTGTCTTCCGCTAGGGGAATCGCGAAGTTCTACAACCGACTTTGCGGTTTCGACGGCCAGCCTCCGCTTATCAGCAAGTCAACGCTCGACGCGGCGTTGAAGCCGTGCCGCCATGAATCCGACCCGCTTCCCGATGCGGAGGGGCTCAAGAAGTGGCACATGATCTTCGGCATGGGGTATGGGCTTTGGGGCGATGCGGACGACATTTCCCGCGTCTTCGGGCATGGCGGCATCGGCGGAAGCGAAGGGCTCTGCGACCGCTCGCAGAGGCTTGTCATCGGATACACGTGCAACTTCGACAATGCGCCGCCGAAGCTGCGCGAGGCGTTCTATTCTCTTGTCGGGATGCGCTGGCGCTACTGGAAGGACGATGTCAACATCCAGGACCTTCAGATGGCGACGGTGGCGAAGGGCAACGCCGCTTCTGCCAATTCGGTTGCGTCGTCCTGCGAGAAGGACGCGGCGAACAGGATGGCGGCTGCGGCGGCACCTTCAAATTCGAGGGGATGCGACGTTTCTTTTGGCGGCATTAATGGCGAAGAATTTATCGTGGACGGCAGATCGATCCAGATTCGCGCTGGCGAGCTTGAGCCGCAGCGCATCCCGCGCGACTATTGGGGTCACCGCGTTCGGATGTGCAAGGCGATGGGGCTCAACGCAATCTCGTCATATTTCGCGTGGAACGACTTCGAGCAGGCCGACGGCACGTTCGACTTCAAAACCGGCAACAGGGACGTAGCGGCGTTTCTTTCCCTGTGCAAAGATGAGGGAATGTGGGTTTTGTTTCGTCCGGGGCCGTACATCTGCGCGGAATGGGATTTTGGCGGACTCCCGCCACGGCTACTTGCGAAGGACATGGAAATCCGCTCTTCCGATCCGCGCTATCTCGCCGAGGCGGAAAAGTATCTTTCCGCCATTGCAGAGATTGCCGAACCATTTCTGGCAAAGAACGGAGGTCCGATTGTTCTGACGCAGATTGAAAACGAATATGGCAGCTGGCCCTTCAAAAAGGACAAGGATTATCTCAAGTGGCTGAAGGATTTTTGGAAGGCGCGTGGCTTCGGACCGTTTTACATGGCAGACGGTGCGGGCGACAAGTTTCTCAAGGACCTCATCTATCCAGATAAAGAGATAGCGGTTGGTTTTGATCCCGCGATGAATGACGAGGATTGGTCGTTTGCCAGAAAATACAACCCTTGCGTTCCCATTCTGTCCTCCGAGACGTATCCCGGCTGGCTTAGGCATTGGGGCGAAGGCAACTGGAAGCCATCCGACATTTCTGGGGCAGTGAAATGGTTCATGGAAGGACGGCGTTCATTCTGCTTCTTCGTTGCGCACGGCGGCACGTCGTTCGGCTTCATGGCTGGTGCTAACGACGGCGGTGAAGGTGGCTATGAGCCAGACTTGACGAGCTACGACTACGGCTCGCCTATTGACGAGCAGGGACGGCCCACAAAGGCGTTCTTCGACTATCGCGCGATCATCTTCGGAGCACTTGGCGAGACTCCGCCGCCCGTCCCGGATGCGATTGCGTCGATGTCGTTCGATCCCGTCGTCCCCGCTCGCGTCGCGAATCTTCGGAATGGACTCGGGCAGGAGACGTCCCATGTCCGTCCGCCCACGTTTGAACAGATGGGGCAGAACCAGGGCATGGCCTTCTACCGCACGGCGCTACCGTCTGGCGACGCAGCGGAGCTTACGTTCGACCGCGTGGCCGACTATGCGCAGATATGGTTTGACGGAAGGCGGATCGCGACGGTCGACCGACGCCAAAAGTTGACGCCGATCCAGATTCCGGCGCGGACTCGCGAGGCCGAGCTCGAGGTCGTGGTAGAGGCGATGGGACACATCAATTTCGGCAAGGGCATGAAGGACGACTGCAAGGGTATCGTCGGAGACGTAAAACTTGATGGAAAGCCGCTCGAGAATTGGCGTGTCGTGTTAAAGCCATTGTCGGAAAAGTCCATTGTCGATGCAAAGCCCGTGTCGTACGACGGATATGTCGGCGGACATTTTCGCGCGGCGCTGAAGCTCGACAAGGTTGCTGACACATACATCGACATGTCTAAGTGGCGGAAGGGCACAATTTACGTCAATGGCTACAATCTCGGTCGCTACTGGAGCGTTGGACCGCAGTACAGCCTCTATTGTCCCGCGCCCTTCCTCCGCAAAGGGGACAACGAGATTGACATCGTTGAGTTGGAGCTTACGGAACCCAAGCCGATTCAAGGATTGCCGCGGCCGCTCGTCCGCGCGTCTGAGGTCGATACCGAAAACGCAGCCAACGTGTGGTGATGTCTGGTAATGTAGATTGTGGGCAAATGGTGGGGATAAACCTCTTTGACAGTTTAGATTTCGAATGTAAAACCGCAAGATTTGGAAAATAACGTAAGTGAAAGTTGAAATAGATGGCAGAACGAGCATTTCGCTTGAGGAGGGAATTCAACATGAGAACACTGTGCGGAACAATACTTGCGGTGGTGCTGAGCCTGTCCGCAAATGCCAATTCGGTTGCGTCGTTCTGCGAGAGGGCGGAGAAGGGCGAGCGGCTTACGGTCGCGTTCCTCGGCGGCTCGCTCTCGTGGGGTGCGAACGCGACGGATCCCAACAAGACGTCATGGCGGGCGTTGATCGGGCGCAGGCTTGAGGAGCGCTATCCTGACGCGCACTTCAAGTTCGTCGATGCTGCGATTGGCGGAACAGGCTCTGGGCTGGGCATATTCCGTCTCGAACGCGACGTGATGCCCTACAAGCCGGACATCGTTTTCGTCGACTGTCTCGTGAACGACGGCGAACGCAAGGCAGGCGACGACAGTTCCTGTTCTTACGAGGGCATAGTCCGGCATCTCATGGAGCGTCTGCCGGGATGCGTCCCCGTTCAGGTGATGCTGCCGACGCGCGGCACGATCGAGGAGCCGGATGCGTCGAAGCTTGTCCGCTGGGACGAGCAGAAGCGCATAGGCGCGGCATACGGACTAGGCCGCGCCGACGTCTTGGGCGAGATGCGCCGCCGCCACGCGGCGGGAGCTGCTAACCTCGACCGGATGTGGCCCGCATGGCCCGCGCTCCTTGGGGATACGACGCACCCGCACGACTACGGCTATTCCGTATATGCCGACATAATCTGGGACCAGATATTCGCAAAGCCCTCGGACAAGTCGCCGACGATGCCGGATGAATGGCTTTTCGCGCCGAAATACCGCCATGTCGTCCGCGAGAACGTCGCGGCATGGAAGGACCTGCCCAAGGGATGGCACAATGATGTGTGCTACGTTCGGGCGGGGACATTCGATTTCCTGTGCTCGCGCTGGCAAGACGGCCTTGCGGTGGCGGCGAACTGCGCGTTCAATCCAAAGACGCTCAAGCGCGAACTTGTCCCCGGCGACGTCGAGCCGCTGCGGGCGAAGTTCCGCGGCGAGGTGCTGATGCTCTACGGAGAGTCAGCGGAATGGAGTCCGAAGTGCGAGGTGTTCGTGGACGGAAAGCGCGTCGCAGAGCGCGACACCGCCGATTTCGGGCGGATGTTCGCACCGACCGCCTATCTCGTATGCAAAATCGGAGGCACCTTCGGCGCCGATGCGGAACACACCTTGGAGATACGGCCGATCTTCGCCGACGGCGAGCCGCAGGAATTTCGCCTCGGCTCCATTTGCGTCGCCGGACGCAACGCGGCATGGGTGAGTAGGATAGACAAGGTCGTGCCTTAGTGTATAGGATGTTGCCGAATGATGTAGCGATGATGGCCGAGACCGAAGGCGGGATGGCCGCTGGACGCCGCGCGAGGCGGCGCGGAAGATGGCTACGCCGTAGGAGAGCGAAGGAACGGCCTTTGTTATCTGTGGCACTTTCTCCATGAAATATGATATAATGTGCCACGAATAACAGAGCAAAAAGGGTCAGACCTGATTGCCACAGGTACGCCAAGCAAAGCTCGGCAGAACTAATAGCGGAAGGAGCTATATCGTAAAGAAATCGACATACGATTAGGACGGCAAGCC
>CACZAK010000164.1 GCA_902779075.1 uncultured bacterium
TTCACACGGGAAGCCGTATGCGGGAAAACCGCACGTACGGTTTGATGAGGGGGCGGGCGTACCCGGAAAGGGACGCCCCGCCCTACTCCACGAGTAAGAAAGGAAGAAAGCCATGACAACAGGAAAAGCACTCGACATGCCATTAAAGGCGAAGGCAATTGCACTGGTCATTGCAGCCGTGGCGTTTGGCATCGTACAGGCCGAGGGTACGGGCAGTGCCCTCGCCGAGCTGTGCATCACAAACGCCCAGGGCGTCGTGGCCGGGTACCAGGACCTTGAATACCTCGATACAAGCGTGAAGAAAGACGGCAACGCGTTGCTGTCCGGGCAGCGCATCGTGACAGACTTCCGTCCGCTGGATTCTGACGTGGTGGAGATGACGGTCAAGTTCCTCTCACACGGATTCGGCTGCAACCAGTTTCTGTGGTGCGACCGCGTGGACGGTCCGGCGGACACCTTTTCCGCCGGAAAGATGGACACAGGCTGCTTCCGTTTCGACCGCGGCTCCTCAACGTCCGGCGCGGAGAAGTGTCCGGCGGCGGTGGGTACTCTTTACCGCATCGTCGCCGACTACGGCAGCCGCGTATGTACGGTGAACGGCAAGAGCGCGGGCACGATGGAATGTGCAAGCTCCTTTTCGCCGCCTACCAATCTCGTGCTCTTCGCCTCGTTCGTGTTCGAAAAGGGCGCCTTCACGCGTTGGAACAACCACGCGAGCGTGCGGTTCTATGCATTCAAGGTGTGGCGCAGCGGGAGACTTGTCTGCCACATCGTCCCTGTGCGCAGGGCGAAAGACGGGGCGATCGGCGTGTACGACCGCGTGGCGGGGAAGTTCTACACGAACGCCGGCAGCGGCGCGTTCAGCGCGAAGCGGACTCGGAAAACGCCGCAGCTTGGCATCCTCACGCCGCCGGAGGGCAAGATGCCGCGCATCAACGGCACGAGGATCTTCGGGGTACGTCCGGGACGGCCCATCCTGTGGCGGATTCCCGTGACGGGAGAGCGTCCGATGCGCCTCTCCGTGGAAGGGCTGCCGAAAGGCGCGACGTTTGATGCGGCGCGCGGAATCATCGGCGGGGCCGTGGCGGAGCGGGGGACGTACGAGTTTGACGTCGCGGCGGAAAACGCGCACGGCTGCGCGAGCCGCAAATGGAAGCTCGTCGTCGGCGACAAGATCGCGCTCACGCCGCCGATGGGATGGAACTCCTGGAACTGCTTCAACTTCGCGGTCACGGAGAAGAACATCCGCGACGCGGCCGACGCGATGGTGTCGAGCGGCCTCGCCGACCACGGATGGACGTACGTGAACATCGACGACTTCTGGCAGAACAATCCCTACCGCTTCAAGGACGATCCGACGTTGCAGGGCGCGGAGCGCAAGCCGGACGGGACCATCAACCCGAACGCGCGTTTCCCCGACATGAAGGGGCTCGCCGACTACGTTCATGCGAAGGGACTGAAGATTGCACGGGCAGCTGGGGGCACGAGTGGCAGGACGCGAAGACGTACGCCGACTGGGGCTACGACTACCTCAAGTACGATCTCTGCACGTACAACAGGAAGGGGTTCCGCAATGGAATGTACAGCCACAAGGGAGTCGGCGGCGGTTCGCCTCTGGAGACCGCGACGTTGCCGTTTCGTCTGATGGGCGAGGCGCTTGCCGCGCAGAAACGCGACATCGTGTTCTCGCTTTGCCAGTACGGGCAGGCGAACGTGTCCACGTGGGGCGAGAACGTGGGCGGGCAGTGCTGGCGCACGGGCGGCGACTTCCGGGACAGCTTCCTGCAGATGTCGCGGATCGTCAACGCGCAGGTCCCGCTCTGGCCGTATGCCCGCCCCGGCGCGTGGAACGACCCCGACATGCTCATGGTGGGACCGATCAGCATCGGCGGGATCGGCACCGTGGGCATGACGAAGACGCATGCCTGCACGTTCACGCACAACGAGCAGTACACGCACGTCTCGATGTGGGTGGTGCTCTGCTCGCCGCTCCTCCTCGGCTGCGACCTGACGAAGCTCGACGACTTCACGCGTTCGCTCCTGACGAACGACGAGGTGATCGAGGTGAACCAGGACGAGCTCGGCGCACAGGCGGCGCTTGTGGCGAAGGGGCCGCGCGCGCAGGTGTGGGCGAAGCCCATGCGCGACGGATCTCTCGTGTTCGCGCTCTTCAACACCGCGGAGGACGACACGCGCATCGCCATCGACTTCGATTCGCTCGGCCTCGAGGGGAAGTGGCTCGTGCGCGACCTCTGGCGGCAGAAGGACGAAGGAATCTACGGCATCAGGTATTCGACGGAAGTGCCGGGGCACGCCACGCACCTCGTCAGGCTCGTTCCGAAGGCGGCCGCCCGCCTCGCCGAAGGCGTGACGGACATCCGCATGAACTCGGTCTATATCCAGTTCGAGGCACTGCGTCCGGTCGACAAACCCGGCTACAAGGCCCCCCTGTCCTATCCTTGCGAACGTTGCGGGGACAAGTCAAATTGAAAGCCAAGCACTAGAACGTGTAGAGCGGTGTTGATTTGGATTTGGGGATGTCTCAGATGGCGCTACATGTACGAGACTTGCCATTTCTTTCACCTATTCAGCAAAATGCGAATAGGTGAAAGAAAAAAGAGCCTCTAAAAGTTTCACCTAAACGCAGAAATACAAATAGGTGAAAATTCCGTTGCTGTTTCGGCGGCGGTTTGGTATGCTATTTCCATCCAACGCAAATAAGGAAACGTGCATGTTTTTCGGTAGAGACAGCGAATTGGACAGACTGGCCTCTCTGTGGCGCAAGCGGGTTTCGTCGCTCGTCACATGCAGGGGGCGCCGCCGTGTCGGTAAAAGCGCGCTCGTGGAGGAGTTCGCGAAGCGCACCGGTGCGCGCTTCGTGAAGATCGAGGGGCGGCGTCCGGAGAAGGGGTGGACGAACGCGACTGAACTGGCGACGTTTGCTGAGCAGCTTGCGGCGCAGACGGGCGCGGAGACAACGCCGCCGTCAAATTGGCTCAATGCGTTCATCCGGCTTTCGGACAAGATCGTGGACAGCGCGAAGACGGTCGTACTGCTCGACGAGATTTCATGGCTGGGGTATTTCGACAACACCTTCGCCGCCACGCTGAAGATCGCATGGGACAATTATTTCAAGAAGCACGACAGGCTCGTGCTGGTGGTGTGCGGAAGCGTGTCGAGTTGGATACGGGAGAACATCATCGACAACGGCGCGTTCCTTGGACGGCGCTCGCTCGACATCGTCCTAAAAGAACTGCCTCTGAAGGAGTGCGTGAAGTTCTGGGGCGAATCCGCAAATAGGATTGACGCAAGGGACATCCTTGACGTCCTTTCAGTAACGGGCGGCATTCCGCGCTATCTGGAGGAGATCGATCCCGGACTCTCCGCTTCCGAGAACGTCCGGCGATTGTGCTACCTGCCGAACGCCATTCTGCGTGTTGATTTCGACGAGATGTTCAACGATGTGATAACGGAGCAGCCCGTGTTCGTAGGCAAAGTCCTCCGCATTCTTGTGGACGGCCCGAAGAGCGTTACGGAAATTGCATCCGCCCTCGGTACGGAGAAGAGCGGCCGCATCTCCAAGGCGCTTGAGACGCTTGCGGAGACGGGGCTCGTCTCGTCCGACGCCGGTCTGAATCCCGAAACGGGCGCGGAGGTCAGGACGCGGCGGTATCGCCTGAGGGACAATTACACGCGGTTCTACCTGAAGTTCGTCGAGCCAGTCGGGCGCATGATCGACGATGGGTCCTATCGCTTCGTCTCACTTTTGATGCTTGACGGATGGGATGCGGTCATGGGACTGTCGTTCGAGAACCTTGTCGTGAACAACTACGTCGATCTGCTGCCGCTCCTGCATCTCGGGGGAACGCTGATAACGTCTGCGGCCCCGTACCGCAAGTCCGCCGTGCGTGGTAGGGGCAAGGGCTGTCAGATTGACCTTCTCATCCAGTCGCAGGGGATGATCTGCGTCGTGGAGGTGAAGAGGCGCGACATCGACAAGTCGATAATAAGGGAAGTCGATGAAAAAGTGTCGTGCATATCCCGTCCGCCGGGCGTCTCGATACGTACTGCGCTCGTGTTCGACGGAATAATCGCGCCGACGGTGGAGGCGAATGGGTATTTCGATGCAATCATTCCTTTTCGCCGCTTGCTTGGATTGTGAACGGCTCGGCGGCGAGTTAAAAAAAGAAACGAGGAGAGGTAAAAATGGGCAAGGACATACAGTCTCGCAGGGATTTCCTGCGCCATGCGGTGATGCTTGCGGGAGCGGGCGTCACCGCGCCGCTGTGGGCGGCGATGAAGTTCGACAAGAACTCCGTGCTGCGGTACTTCCGCGCAAACGCCGCCGCGACGGACGCGCGCGTAAAGGATGGGATCGAGGCGAACCGCAAGGGCGACGCGACGCTTCTCTTCACGGACGCGCAGGGGCGTCCGTGCGAGAACGTCCACATGAAGGTGCGCCAGACGCGCCACGACTTCAAGTACGGCGCGAACCTCTTTGGTCTCTCCGAGACGAAGAACGGCGCGGAGCATGCCGCCGCGTACAGGGAGCGTTTCGCGGCGGCGTTCAACTTCGCGACGCTGCCGTTCTACTGGCAGGCCAACGAGCCTGAACCCGGCAAATACCGGTTCGCGAAGGACTCTCCCTACATGTACCGCCGTCCGCCGATAGACTTATGCCTCGAATTCTGCGAGGCGAACGGCATCGAGCCGAAGGCCCACTGCCTGAACTACATGACGCCGGGGGAATTCCCGAAATGGTGGAAGAAGAGCGACGTGAAGCACGAGAAGGAACTCCTAGAGAAGCGCTTCAGCGTACTCGCCGAACGCTACGCGGAGAGAATTCCGATGTGGGAGGTGACGAACGAGACGCTCACCTGTGCAAACGACCAGCGGCAGCTGAGCAGCCTCTTTTCCGAACCCGACCTCGTGGAATGGTGCTTTAAGACTGCGGCGAAGTACTTCAAGAAGAACAAGCTCGTCATCAACGACATGCACGCGTGGGTGTGGGAACGGTTCAAGAAGAGCCGCAGCTCGTACTACATGCAGATCGAGAACGCGCTGCTGAAGGGATGCCGCATCGACGGCGTGGGGATGCAGGCGCACGCCGTCTGGGGCGCGGACATGAAGAAGGTCGCTTCGCTCGCGCGGTTCCAGTACAATCCTCAGTTCACGTTCGACCTGCTCGACACCTACGCCAAGCTTGGCAAGCCAATCCAGATCACGGAGTGCACCATTCCCGCCTGTTCGGAGGATCCCGGCGACGAGGCGGTGCAGGCAGAGATCGTGCGCAACCTCTACCGAGTCTGGTTCTCGCACAAGGCGATGGAGGCGATCATCTACTGGGACCTTTCCGACGCTTATACGTGGCAGCCCAAGTTATTCGGCTCGTTCCTCCGCCGCGACATGAGCCCGAAGCCGTCCTACAAGGTGATCTGCGATCTCTTCGGACGCGAATGGCGCACGAACTTCGACCGCGACGCGCCAGGTGGGCGTCTTTCGTTCCGTGGTTTCTGCGGCACGTATGAGGTGGAGGCGACCTCCAACGGGCGCACCGTCAAACGCCAGTTCCATGTCGGCAACGCCTCTTCCGCCCCGATCGAAATCTCTTTTGCTTCAGGGCGAGTACCGCAGTTTGCTCGTGCGAAGTGCGAACGGAACTGTTAAACTACCGTCGTAAGGCATTGCAAGAGGAGAGATCTCATGAAGAAACTAAGGATCGTTGCAGCGGCGATTATGGCCGCCGCGAAGAGTCTGCCCAGCAGCGGCGGAGAGCTCGTTCTCAATGGCGGCTTCGACGAGGTCATGGACGGCAAGACGGCGCACTGGAACACGATCGGGAGGAAGTTCACCTACCGCGACGGCGAGGGCCGCAACGGCACGCGCGCTCTCTGTTACGAGAACGACGACCCGAAGTTCTACTCGTTCCCCGGGCAGAGGATACGGCTCAAGGCCGGACACGCATACGAGTACCAGGTGTGGGTGAAGACCGAGGACCTGACGGGCAACGAATCTGGCGCAACCGTGTGCATCGAGTGGAACGACGCGAACGGGAAGTGGCTTGGCGGCGCGTACGTGGGAGGCGTGAAGGGCACGAAAGACTGGACGTGCGTGAAGGGCGTGACGGACAAGGTGCCGAAGGGGGCCGCATCCGCAAGGGTGAGTCCATACGTGCGCAAGGGAATGAAGGGCAAGGCGTGGTTTGACGACGTGTCGGTGCGCGAATACGTGCTGCCGCCCGTGGCGGGCGTGTATTCAACCGCATACCGCAACATGGCGGCGGAGGGCGAGGTGACTTTTCGGGCGGCGCTTGACGTACCGGAAGACCGCGCAGGCCCGGGTCTCGCCATATGGTTCATATATCAGAACGCAAAGGGTGACGTGTGCAGAACGCGCGCCACGAATTCGCTTGGCGAGAGCGTGACGCTGAAGGTGGCAGAGATGAAGATGGGCGCGCAGCGCGTCGCGGCCGAGCTCTTCGACGGAAAGGAGCGGCTGGGAGGCGCGGAGACGACGTTCACGCGCGTGGAGCGGATGCCGAAGATGTCCACGTGCTTCGACCGCCAGGGCCGCGCGATTGTGGACGGCAAGCCGTTCTTTCCGCTTGGCATGTACTGGAGCGCCGTCACCACGAACAAGATCGAGACGTACGCGAAGGGTCCGTTCAACTGCCTCATGCCGTACCATGCGCCGAATTCGAAGGACCTAATGGACCTCTGTCACGCAAAGGGCCTGAAGGTGATCTACAGCGTCAAGGACATCTACAGCGGTACGCGCTGGGCGCCGAAGGGGATCAAGACTGAGGCGGACGAAACGCGCTATATCAAGGATCGCGTGAACCGCTTCAAGAACCACCCCGCGCTTCTCGCGTGGTACCTCAACGACGAACTGCCGCTCACCATGCTGCCACGCCTTGCGGCGCGACGCGATCTGATGGAGAAACTTGATCCTGGACATCCCGGCTGGGCCGTGCTGTACCAGTACAAATCGATTCGCGAGTACATGCCGTCGTTTGACGTGGTGGGTACCGATCCCTATCCGATTCCGTCGAAGCCGGCGGCAATGGCCACGGAGTGGACGAAGAAAACCGTACGCGGCACGCTCGGGTGCAAGCCAGTGTGGCAGGTACCGCAGGCGTTCAACTGGGCTGCGTACAGGAAGACGCCCGAGGAGAAGGCGAAATGCCGCGCGCCGACCGAGGCGGAGCTGCGCTCGATGTGCTGGCAGTGCATCGCCAACGGCGCAAATGGACTTGTGATGTACTCGTTCTTCGATCTGGAGAAGCGTCCCAACGGCGAGGAGTTCGAGCGGAGGTGGGCGGAGTGCTGCCGCGTAGGCGAGGAGATACGCGCGCAGTTCCCCGTGCTGCTTTCGGCGGAGGGGGACGGGCGGCTGATCGTGACTGGCGTTAGTCACATGAAGCCGGATGACGACTGGAAGGGACCGAAGCATCCAGTGTCGGCGCGTGGATGGGTGAAGGACGGCGCGGAGTACGTCCTTGTGGTCAATGGCTACGAGAAGGAGCTGCAAGTGACAGTGGGGCTGGCGGGTCTCGGTCGCACGGCGGCCGAGAGCGTGTTCGGTCCTGTGCCGAAACTCGTGCCCCGCGAAAACTCCGATTCGCTCAGGCTGCGTCTCGCTCCGCTCGAGCCCGCCCTCGTGCGCCTATCCCTACCACGGTTCGGGCTACGGCGACGACGCCAACCTGTATTTCTACCTGCCATACGGCAAATACCGGATGAACGGCAAGTCTTGCGTGGTGAATGAAACCGGCGTCCACTTCCCCGGAATGGTCATCATCGTTAAGTAGCGCGGTTCCCGTAACCCGTCAGAACGTGTATTGAAGTGGTTTTCGTAACCCGTCAAAACGTGTATTGAAGCGGCCATACGGAGGAGCCGCACGAGGACATCGGCAAGAGCAACTCGTTCCCATTTTCGATTTCGTTCGATGTTGTCGGTTGCTAAAGGCATCATTACAGGTGGTTGTTTAGCAAAATATAAGCCATCGGTTGCTAAACATGTGAAAAAATGGTATACTTTAGCCGCCGATAAGGAGAAAGAAGGATGATTGGAAGAAAAGAAGAGATTCAGTTGTTGAAGAAAGCCTATGAATCGCGCTATTCCGAATTCGTAACGGTATATGGGCGCAGGCGCATAGGAAAGACATTCCTGATAAACGAGGTGTTCAACTACTCCTTCGCCTTTCATGTAGTGGGGCTGAAGCAGGAGGGATTTGCTCGCCAGTTGTTGAATTTCCAGTTGTCCCTCCAGCGGCAAGGAAGTCCTAATTGTCCACGTTTGCACAATTGGTTGGAGGCTTTCCATCAATTGGAGTTAATGCTGGAACGGATGCCAGAAGGCCGCAAGATCGTGTTTATTGACGAAATGCCCTGGATGGACACGCCGAGGTCCGGTTTTTTGTCGGCACTTGAAGGCTTTTGGAACGGGTGGGCGACTTCTCGCAAAGACATTCTCCTGATTGCCTGTGGATCGGCAACCTCTTGGATTGTCAAGAAAATCAACCGCAACAGGGCCGGTTTGCACAATCGCGTGCGAACGCGCATCAAGATGTTTCCCTTTACGCTTGCAGAATGCGAGGAGTATGCGCAGGCGGAGAATCTCGCGTATTCGCGCGAGCACATTGCTGAGTGCTACATGGCTTTTGGGGGCGTTGCATATTATTGGAGCCTGTTGGAGAAGGGCAAGACGCCTGAACAGAATTTCAACGAACTTTTCTTCGGCAAGCGTGATGGTCTCCGACAGGAATTCGATGAACTTTATTCATCGCTGTTCGTCAATCCTGAACCGTACATGAACGTGATACTGGCGTTAGGGCAACACAGACAGGGATTGGGGCGCGACGAATTGGCCAAGACGGCGGGGATTGACAACAACGGAAACCTCTCATCACACCTTTTTGATCTTGAGGAGTGTGGGTTTATACGCAGATACAATCCGATGGGGGGTGTGAACGGAGGGTTGTATCAACTTGTGGACAATTTCTCGCTTTTCTACATGCGGTTCGTCCGTGGAAACTCGTCACGTTCAGGAGACTACTGGACAGCCGAAGTGGGAGAAGGTGAGAAAAACGAATGGCGTGGAAATGCATTTGAACGATTGTGTCTGGAGCATATACCCCAAATCAAGAAAGCGCTTGGAATCTCAGGCGTGCATACTGAAGTCTATTCATGGCGGACATCAACGTCCAGAGAGGTGAGGGGTGCGCAGGTCGATTTGCTGATTGACCGAAAGGACGGCATCGTGAATCTTTGTGAAATGAAGTTCTCCCAGAAGGAATACGTCATTGACAAGGAGGAATACGCGAAGATAAAAAACCGAATAGAGGCATTTCGTGAGACAATAGGTGCGAAGCGACCGATACACCTTACCATCGTGACGGCAAATGGATTGGCCCACAACATGTACTGGAACAATGTACAATCGGAGATCACGTTGGACGATCTGTTCGCCACGGCGTAAATACCAAACACGAAGAATTGTCCACAAGAAAGCCGCTGCCTCGCGGCGCACGCGGCGAGCCCGCGTTCAATCCCGTGCAGATGCGCGCGCTCTGACGATCCGAAGCTGGGAAAGTCTCTTGTGGATCGTTTCGCCAAGATACTTCCAGTCGTACATTCTTCGCAAGAGGCAATGGAGCGGTTTGGGGAAGAAAAGGCCAAGCTCATGGCTGCCGGTACGCCAGTAGAGGATGCGGATATACTCATTGCGTCCATTGCGCTCGTCAACGTGTTCCAAGTCGCTACAGGAAACATCCGCCATTTCAGCCGCTTTGAGGGGCTTGATCTGCTGGTATGGTGAGGTCTAGAAAATTCGCGAGAACGGGTTTTCCGTAACTCGTCAAAACGTGTATTGAATCCGGTTTCGTAACCCGTCAAAACGTGTATTGAAGCCGATTTCGTAACCCGTCAAAACGTGTATGTTTGTTGTTGCGGTGGAACAATGGTGATGCTATAATATACTGCGACAAGAGGAAAATAGGTGATGATGAGGCGGAAAATCTACGATATACTGCTTGAGTGGAAACGCAGGGATGCAGGGCGGAGCGCTCTGCTGATCGATGGCGTTCGCCGCGTGGGTAAGAGCTACATCGCGGAGGAATTCGCCAAGCGTGAATACAAGAGCTATATTTTGATTGATTTCAGCAAGGCAGCCGATGATGTCAAAGATGTCTTTCGCAACTACTTGGAGCACCTTGACACGTTCTTCCTGAAGCTGTCGGGCGCTTATGGCGTTACGCTGCATGATCGGGAAACATTATTCATATTCGATGAAGTTCAAGAGTTTCCGCGCGCACGCGAGGCGATAAAGGCACTTGTCGCAGATGGCCGATACGATTATCTTGAGACGGGTTCTCTGGTTTCCATCGACAAGAACACCAAAGACATCGTGATTCCCTCGGAGGAGGATCGCGTCAAGATGTACCCCATGGATTTTGAGGAATTCCTGTGGGCGAAGGGCGACGAGACCACGATGCCGTTGATACGTGGCTATTTCGAGCGGATGGAACCGCTGGGGAATCTTCTGCACCGCAAGGCGATGGATGCGTTCCGCGAATACATGGTGGTAGGCGGCATGCCGCAGGCCGTGCTTGAGTTCACAACAACGAACGACCTTGGCGCTACAGATAGGATGAAGCGGAAGATTTTGAAGTTGTACCGCGAGGACATCGACAAGCATTGCGGGCGTTCAGCCGTAAAGGTAAAGCGGGCGTTTGACGCAATCCCGGCGCAGCTTTCGCGGCACGAGAAGAAGTATCGGATTTCTGAAATCTCCCCACAGGCCCGTTATCGCGACTACGTGGATGCGTTCTCGTATCTCAAGGAAAGCATGGTGGCCAACATCTGCGTCAACTCGACCGAACCGAACATCGGGCTGAACCTCAACGCGGAACGGAACATGTTCAAGTGCTACCTGTGCGACGCGGGGCTTCTCGTTAGTCAGGCGTTCGGCGAACGGGAACTGGTGGCTGAGCAGATACACAGACGACTCTTGATGGATGCGCTTGAGATCAACAAGGGCATGCTTGTTGAGAATGTCGTCGCGCAGATGCTTCGCGCCGCCGGACACGAGCTGTTTTTCTTCTCG
>CACZAK010000165.1 GCA_902779075.1 uncultured bacterium
TAGATCCGTCACATCCTCCATCTTCGGCATTGAACCTTCCAAGATATATTTAACAATGCCCCATACCGCATAAAAAGGCAACATAAGGATCGTTCCAACCCCTGAGCGAATCTGCGCAAAAATCTTTCCAATCGGCTTGAGAAATTGCTCCGCAAATTCCTCTCGTCGCCGCTTTCTTTCCTGCTCCTCGTGTCGAATCCGCGTCTCCTCCCTCATAAACGCCTCATCCGTGACAAACTTCGCCCCGCAGCGACGACATCGCACCTTCCGCCCGACCGCATAATCGGGCAACTGTAACTTAGCCTTGCATTTTGCGCAATGAATAACCATGCAACGTTCCTACTATTGGCCTTGTTGGACCCTTTATTTCCTTCTATTCCACTCGCCAACAACCACAAGGTGGCATTCATTTTCTTGTGCGTTAAATTCTATTAGATCCGGTGGGGACAGACCCCAAGAAACCCTTATTTTCCAGTCCTTTCGCAGGGTCTGTCCCCAAAAAGTTCCGACTCGTCTTAGGCCTTGATTTCCAAATCCTCACCTTCTTGTCCGTTCTGCGCAGCTTTGGCCGCCGCGAACTTCGCTTGCATCGTCGGATTGTCGCGCGTCAGCTTGCGGATGGTAAGCCCTTCGACCTTGTCATTGGCGAGGCGAAGATTGTTCTCGCTCCCCAGAAGCGCCTTTTTGGTCTCCTCGAGCGCCTTGATAGACTTATCGATCTCGGCGATGGCCTTGTCGAACTTCTCCTTTGCAAGGCGGCAGTTGTTGCCGAACTTGTCTTGGAATTCCAGAAGCTTCGCTTCGAAATTCGTGACATCCACGGACTGGCGGCGCATCGCCGCAACCTCACACTTGTACTCCATCGCCTTCCGCGACGCCTGAACGAGGAGCGTGATTATTGGGATGAAGCACTGCGGGCGAACAACGTACATCTTCTCGTAGCCGCCCGCCACAGACACGATTCCGGCGTTGTAGAGCTCGTTATCCGGCTCAAGCATCGACACCAGCACCGCATATTCGCACTTCTTCTTGCGGCGATCCTCGTCGAGCTTCTTGAAAAAGTCCTCGTTCTTGTGCTTCGTAGCGGTAGTGTCCGCCTCGTTCTTCATCTCGAACATGATGGAGACGTATTCCGTGCCGTCCTGCGCAAAGTCGCGGAATATGAAATCACCCTTCGTGCCTTCCACGACCTCGTTGTCTTTCTCGAATGTTGCCTGCGGCAGAGCGAAACGCATGAACTGCTCGTAGAGGGTCGAACAGTGCACCTCAAGCGACTCGCCTATCATCTTGGTGCTCATCTTTGCCTTCATGTCCTTGTAGAAGGCAACCTGCTCCTCTGCTACTTTGAGACGCCCTTCGTAGTCTGCCTTGAGGTTCGCAATCTCCGCTTTCTTCGCATCAAGCGCCTTGCGGACTTCTTCCTCTTTCTTTGCAAGCGCCTTTTGGTCCTCCAGCGATTTTGCGAGAAGCGCCGCTTTCGTCTCGTTGTCCTTATTCGCGATAGCCGCCTCGAGTTTTGCAATTTCACGATTCTTGGCCTCAAGCGCATCCCCCATCTCAGACTTCTGCTTGGCAAGCGCCAGGTCAAGCCGCGTCTTTTCCTCTTTGCGGTTTTCGTCAAGACGCTTCTTCAACTCGGCGTCGAACTCGGCCGTCTTGACCTGCTGCAGGATGAAGGCATAATCCGCCTCATCCACGGTGAACACGTTTCCGCACTTAGGACATTTCAACTCTTTCATTTTTTCTCCTCCAGACTAAAGTTCAGGCGAGTTTCGCCATCTCGTCGTTCTTCACATCCACGCGCCAAAGCCCGAAGTGGTTCCACACCAGCGCGAAACCGCGATGCGGCTCGCACACCGTGTCTTCATTCGGGTAGAGCCCGTATATTGGCAACGTCAAGTCAACGTATTTGTCCGCCTCTTCGTCACTCCACGGAGTCCAGTCCTCGGGCGCCTCCGCCCGCTGGCGCTCCAGCGCCTCAAGCACCCCAGGTACATAATTGTCTCTATCGTCCATGGTCCCTCCTTTCGCCACTAGCCGTGGTCATTCCCTTTCGCCCCAACTATCTATATCCTAACACAAACGCGAATTTACGTCAATAGGGGTAAACGCAATCTGGAGAAAACCCCTTGAAAATACCCTCTTGACTCAAATTCCAGCTTATGTATCGGCAATAACAAATCACCCCTGCGCCGAGGCGAGCAGGAAGAGAAGCCATCCTGGCAGGTCGTTGCCGCTGGAAATCATTTCCATTATGTAAGACTTGAAGTCAAACGGAAGCCGACGGATCGCGAGCAAGTCCGCCGACGGATCGCAGATGGCATACGAAATGCAAAGATCATGGCGGGGATAGCCGACGCTCCCGACATTCACGATGTAGCGAGCCCCCTTCTCCCGCTTGAATTCGACCGTTCCCGGAGCACCGAGAGGCATGTCCCCGAAACGACCGTCGGAGAGACGTGATATCCGATTCCCGCACGACAAGCGCCAGACCTCGGCACGGTGCGTATGGCCACAGAAAAGGAGCGACTCCTTCCGTGCCGCGAAGTTAGCGGCCGCTATGGCCGGCCCTGCAATGTAGTTCCACTCCTTCGGCTCGGTAAAGTCTCCGTGCGCAAGCGCCATGCCGGCAACGGTGCGCAAGGGCCTTCGACTCCGCAGCCATCTTGCGTCGTCGTCCGTCAATGTCGCGCGATGCTTGCGGTCGATGTCATAGTTCGGGTTTTCCAGGTCGCTTTGCTCCTTCTCCAGCCCAAGGCACGCGGAGTCGTGGTTGCCCATCAAGACGACGTCGAAATTCTCCCTCACCAGGTCGAGCGCCGCTTTCGAATCGTACCCATACCCCGTGATGTCGCCAAGCATCACAAACTTCTCGCAGCCGAGCGCACGCGCATCCGCCAGCGCCGTCTTGAGCGCCGCCGGATTCGCATGCACATCACTCATAATCGCATACTTCATGGCTTTGCAGGCAAAGAATCAATGGTCTTAATGTCCAGACGGCGCTTCGCCGTCCCTCAATCCTTCTCCGCGTATCTTCCAGTCCCGAGCGTCCACTGCCAGCGTTCGCGCGCTTCATAGCTCCATGGGCACTGAATAATCATCTCTCGCCTCCTTCCTTTTGCACCACTACTAGATTCTTTATTTCTTCTTGCAATTTTCTGGGAAGATTCTACGGCCCTCTAACCTACCGTCTGCGAATACGGCATGGCGAGGGCCGAGGAGGTTGTTGTCGAAACCTCAGCCAGCAGAATCCCAGACTGATAGACCCTCTGCCATTCCAAGCACAAGAACCCCAGCCACGTCCGCCACGGTAGCTGCACGAGGCCTCTCCTTTGAAGGCATGAACTGGCACATCAAAGGCCTTAACCTTGGAGGCAACTTACTTTTGTTGAGTCGGAGCAACTCTGTAGACTATTATAACGCAACTTCAAATTTATGACAAGAGGGGTAACCGCATATTTTTAAAATTTCTTCCCACAATACCCCCTTGACTTTAATTCCAGCTTATGCATAGGCACGAATAATTGTCATTTGCCGCCTTATTATTACGCCGCACTAACATGGCGATTTTACAGGCGTTCCGCAGTGCCCAAACATTTATCAAACCATCGGCTGCTCTATCAATTCTACTCTATCAATGAACTCCGACCCTTCATCATTCCCGTTGTTTTCCTTAATCAGAAGCGTTAGACTGAAGCTCCTCTGGGGCCTCTCCTAAACCAGTCAAAAGAACATGCGAAATCGCACGTGTCATTCCCACGTAAAGAAGTGACTTCTCCCGTGCAAGTAGCGACTCTTTTTCGGAATCCGAAAGCGAGTCAAAGCCAGTTGTTTTTCTTGGCCACTTGCCTTGCGAGGCCACAAGCACAACCCCTGAAAACTCCAGACCCTTCGCACGATGAAGCGTCATCACGCAAACGGCTGGATCGCTCGACGCGGTGCTACCTTCACCTATCACCTTCTCCGCAGGCAACCATGTGTTTGAAAGCGCCTGAATCATCTTGTCGACCTCACTATTCGTTGGCATCAGAATCGCGTAGTCGGAATACGTCTTCTTGTTTTCTTCCTCTGCATTGGCGTTGTCGGCATCCATCCATCCCTTGATCGTCTTCTCGATGTACTTCACCAGGTTCTCTTCCGTATCAAACCGCGTTTCGTCTGGAGCCTGACCGAGGACGAGCGACCGTCCGCCGCGTAGCGTGGCCATGCCGCCGTCCAGGTCATCCACCGGGACTCCGGCGAGTATCGACTCCGCACGAAGACGTATCTTCTGCGTACAGCGATAGTTCATCTTCAACGTCTTTGAACGCCCCTTAGTCTGGATGCCACAAGCCGCAAGCGAGACACGCCGCCCATAAATGCGCTGGTGCGCATCGCCAACCAACATAAGTGAGTTGGGTCTCGCAACAGTGGCCGAATTCCCGCTGAGTGCGGCCACAAAGCGCAGTGCTGGAGCATCAAGGTCTTGCACCTCGTCAACAACCACGGCAAGATACTGGCTTTCAAACTCGTTCAGCAGTTGCGCCGTGGCCATGTTGAACGCCTCGCCGCGCCGAACCTGTCCACTGTTCACGAAGAACTCCCTGAATTTCACGAACACAGGCCATAGCTGTTTCCGTTCTTCTGCAGAAAGCGGCACGCTCCGACCGCTGCGGTTAGCCGCAAGGTACGCCTCCTCCGTCTCGATTCCATCGGCCTCAACGACTTGCTCGTACTCGTCCAGGAAGAATCCCACCTTGCGTTTTCCAGTGTAACCGACTGCGGACATCGACGGCGTCATGTACTTCTTTGAAATGTTGCTTTCGTTGGCATAGTCTATCTTTGCCTTTACGCCGTTAGACTTGAGCAGTTCCTGTGCCGTCTTGTCGAGTGTCTGAACATCCACTCGCGCCATCTGTTCGGGGGTACAGATGTCGGCAAGGAGTCGCTTCAGATCCACTGCCAGCGTATTGGTAAACGTGGTGAGGAGTATCTTGCCCTGCACATCGGCAAAAGGATTCTCCAGAAGCCACTTCACGCGGTGGATGGCAACGACGGTCTTGCCCGTGCCTGCGCCGCCAATAACCTTGACCGGGCCGTTGAAGTTCCGGTTGACAACGCTCAGCTGCTCAGGGTGCAGAAACACGCGCCATGCATCAAGCGCGCCCGCGCGCATACGGTTGAGCAGTTCGTCGCCCGAAAGGAAGCTGAACGGGCCGTTGGCATTGGCGTTGACAGCCGCCTGCTGCGAAAGCGTCGCATTTGTTCCGAGCGCCGCAGCTGCGGCTTTTGCCGCTGCGAGGTGGTCCGTCAACTTTGAAGGTTCATCAAGCAAGTCCACGAGGATGTTCCAGATGTTGTCCGGCATTACGCCGGCGGCACCCTTATCTGCCAGATCATCCTCGTTCTTGATGCCACGCACGAACGCAAGCTGGTCAGCAGGGACGCCCAGCGACATCAAATCGTCGTCGGATGGCCATGCCAGGAACGGATTCGGCCGGTCGCCCGCCGGAGGCAAGGCCGCTGTCGTGGCAACAGGCGCCGTTGTCTGCGTCGCGACATCCTCATACACCTGAACCATGTGCGTAGTCGGGTTCTGTGCGCATTTGTGCCGCTCAGCCCACTTGTAGGCATCCTCGTGGTGTCCCGCATAGCAAAGAACGCCCTCTTCTCCGAACGGCACGTAAATCAAGCGAACGTCCTGGTTGGCCCGACACGAGCGAAACCCCTTCCCCTTGCCGTGCAGCGGTTCGTCGTGAAGACCGAGAGAGGTCATGTTCCCCTGCTCCATCGTGTTGACCGCATCCCATACGGCATATCGCTCGTCCTTGGAAAGCGTCCCAACCGAATCGAAGTAAGACCTGATCTTGGCGAGGTACATGTGGGCTATCCTTTCCTGAAAACATAGTCGCGGTGGTATGCCATGTAAGCCTGCTGTTCGGCGCTGAGCGGCTTGATGAGGTGTTTCGTTGGATCGACGCCAAAAGCAGCGCACGCGGCGGCGGAAAGCGCAGGCGATATCATAATGGTGCCGTCGTCGGCGAAGGATATGTATCCCCTATCAAAGAGTTTGTCGAGGTTGGGGATGAGCGGCAAGCCGTTGTCGCCGTCGAGACGCGCCTTGTTCGTCGCGACCTTCCACGGACGCGCATGGCTCGCCATGAGCAGTTCGGGGACGGCCAGCCCGGTAACGGCGCACGCACCGCCCCATTTCGCCAGCAACCGTTCGCGGTAGACGCCCTGTCCCTTACGCGCAGCAATCACCTGCTCGCGCTCGGTCGTGCCATCGGCAGGCAGTTCCTCGCCCTCCACCAGCACACCAGCAGGATACTCCGGCTTCTCCCCGCCGACGGCAAAATACGTTAACACGCCGGGAAGATAGACATCAAGAATCGGAGCGAGCGGTGGATCCGCACTGATGCCGACCTGCTCGCCGGAGGAATGGGATATCCACAGAATATCGCCGTCCCATTCGATACGCAACGTACCGGGGTGACGGAAATCCGTCAGCACGAACGCCTCGCCGTCGCGGGCAATGTTCGCCCACAAGTGGTTCTTTGCCGCTGCCTCGATCTGGATGTCGTCGATCTTCATTTCATGCCTCCACCACAGAGTACCCGTCGATGAAAATTATCATGTTGCTTCCTCATCATTCGATACACCCGCAGTTCTGAAGCGATACTTGCCCTTTCCTTGTCCCTTGACCGTATCAAGCAGACGATGCTTTAGCATTGTATTGATCAAAACGCCTGCCGCAGTTATCTCCAAGCCCGTCTCTGCCATGACCATAGAACGTCCAAAAACAATCTGAGTTCCAAATGCACAAAGCAACCTATGAATATTCTCTGCTGTTGGGCGTGTTAGGCCATATCTTACTGCCAATTCTTCAATTGACGGGTTTCCAGGGCCAATTGACGTTTTCTTGGATTCAATTAACGGATTTTCGGATTCAATTGACGGGTCTTCGGATCCAATTGACGGGTTTTCGTTTCTAACGTGCAGTTTTTCTGTACCCTCGTTCGCCTTTTCTGCAACCTCACGGGGAAGCACAATTTTAGCTGACCGCAATGTCGCCAGCGCATTGTTGATCGTCCTGAGGGCCATGCCCGTACGCGCGCAAATCTGCGGAATTGTCGCGTTTTTATCGGCAATAAGTTCGTGAAGCACAGTCTCAACATTCGCTCGTGCATCCTTGCCGTGCCAGATAATCCGCGACCAGTGCCAGTTCTTGCCGAATCAGTGCCAGTTCTTGCGGCACCAGTGCCAGTTCTTTGATCGGGTGTATTGGCGCCCGTCCAATCTGGACGCCTGAAAACGGTGGTAACACAGCCATACTCCTCTTTGACCTCTGGCACGGGTAATCCCACCCTGGCACATTCATTGGCAATACGAGTAAGTCCGCGTCCCCAGGTCTCGATGGATTTACGCAGATACAGGACACGCGCGATTTTCTCATTCCGTGGTTCCGAATGTTGAATCGGCGGCGAGAATAATCTGGCGAGGTTAAAATCCGGCGGGAACTTCCCTGGGTTCTTGATTTCCACCCGGTCATCGTAGACGGCGAGGTAGATCGTCTGGCTGCGGTTCTCGTAACTGCGATGGGCAAAGGCATTCACCAATGCTTCACGGAGGGCATCTGCCGGGATCTCCAGTTCCTCGTCTCGCTCGATCTTGCCGCTCGTCCATGCCGCCAGATTCAAATGCTTGAAACAAAAAGCCATCCCAGCGTCCATCAGCTTGAAGACGTTGCCCTGCACATGGGAATTGTCGAGGAACACCCGCTGGTCTGTTCCCTTGAACCAGCCCATCTTGATTTCGAGCTGCGGATAGTCGATGCGATCCGCCTTCCCGAAAAGCACGGCGGCACCATTCAACAGAGTTCCGTTCTTCCTCAGTTTGAAATGGTCGAGCAAAGAGACCGCGTTTTCCGTATCGACGTTTTCATCCAGTCGCCCGACCCGCACCGCCTTTCGCGCCGTATCTCGAATGACATCCAAATCAAGGTCGTCGAGAGACAGTTCCGTATTCGGTTGATCTTCCCATTCGCTCCTGAAACCACCCCGCGCACGGAGCATCCGCTCGTATTCTTCCTGGCTCATTACAGTCGTGGAGGACTGCACACGCTTGTACGGCTTGCCGTCGTAGATGTAGGGCTTGCGGTTCCCGCCATCAACATGGCACACGATGGCCGTATGCGTGTCGTCCACAGGAACATACGAGACCTCGATGTCCGTCGCAGGCTCGAACTTCTGGAAAACCTCGAAAAGGTCACGCTTTGTCGTATCGGCCATCAACTGCCCGGTCAGATTGCCCTTCTTCGTGACGCCGAACACAACCGTTCCACCATCCTTGTTCAGGAATGCGCACAGCGTCTCGCAGGCATCGCCGCGCTGCCCGGTGGTCTCTTTCACCTCCACCGTCTCTCCCTCGTCTTCGGCGATCAGTTTCTTGAGTTCTTCAAGTGTCATACAGCACCTCCTATTGATATTATATCAGAAGCAGGGTTTTCTGAAGCGCCCCCTTTATTCAAAGCAGAAGCATCGTCTGGGTGTTCGCGAAGATACATTTCAATCACCGTAGCGCCATCAATCGCCACCTCTATACCAGAAACATACGGCATATCGCCACCCACGTTCTCTTCGTACAATTCGATAGCGGACTCCACGTCTACCGGCGTCATCTTTAAGACATCAATCAAGTATCTCCTAACAATGGCCAACTCAGCTTCCCTCTCGCTTTCAGAAATAGGCTGGCAAGCCTGTTTCTCAACAAGCATCCTATTACTGGCAGAAACGAACCATGTCAGCATCCAACCATCCACCTCCAAGACCTGTTCGCATTGCCAAATAATATTCCGTTCAACACGAAACAACTCATCTTCAGAAAGATCAACCATGTCGCGACTCACTCCCCCTTCACATCTGACGACAAGTTAAACATCAAAACGCGCATCTCTTTCCTCTGACCAGGACTTGATGTTGACACCAAGAAACACTTATACTCGTTAGTGTCAAGCATAGACACCTGTGAGATGTTGCCTTGGTTTTCTAATACACTCTCCATCTTTTTGGCCACTGACAAGAAATCCTTTCTTCGCACAAAATATATTAGTGCAGTTTTGCAGTCTCTCCATGTCAAATAACTATCCAACTGTGCGATGGCACCAGCGACCTCCTTTTCGCCAGTCCACATTTTGCACTCTGCGACAAAGGCCGCTCGGTTTTCTGCTTCAATGCAAATGTCAGTCTTGCCGTTATTACGAAATGCTTCGCCGGTCGCGATACCTTTAAACGAAGCATTGAGAGAAGCCAACAAGACATTACGCAAATCCTCTTCACCCAAGGAACGATACGAATTGGGCGTACGCTCCATCGTTGCACCTGTATTCTTTAAAATCGCAAGTATTTCTTCATAGTTTACCGCCTCGATACAATACGTCCTCTCTTGTGCCCCATACTGATGCGCTATGGGATATATGTTTCGTTTGACTGGCGATATTATCCTACTTCCGTATGCATTCTTCTTTACAGACACGTCAAACATCTTTGCGACATTATAGTATGTTTCAATCTTACTGCGGCGGGCTTCCAAGCAAGACAGGACATTACCAGCAAAACCAAGATTATATCCCGTGACATCAGCATTCACCCAGTCTATCCCCTGTTTTATCATCCTGACATCCTCATCAAGTCGTCTGAGAACTTTCTCTTTCCACCCATCTTCCTT
Organism: uncultured bacterium; assembly: GCA_902779075.1. The sequence continues at coordinate 9,706 of CACZAK010000165.1, forward strand.
CGTATCCTCTATTGCATACTGATACTGTATGCTTACCTCTCCATCTCCAAGGGACATCTCTGGATAACGCGACATGTAAAAGTGCGAGGCTCGACACTCAAATAGCCAAGAAGTACCGCTGAAAGGAAAAACAAAAGTCAATGTAACACCATCAACTTCGCGATACACCCCACGACGTTCTGGTGTAAAATATCGAACAGGATCAAACCACTTTTGAATCTTCCCGTTCTTAATGTCTCTTCGCTCGGTATCCTCTTCATAAAGTTCCAACGGATCGATTCTAAATTCCTCACACACATTGTGAGCCAATATTTTGAGATCATTTGCCATAATCTCATCATCGGAAAACTTGTCAATACGCGCCTGAATCTTCGCTGGCTGCTCTTGCAAGACTGTGCGCAATTCGTATTGTTCAAAAGGACGCATCCAAATCTCCTCCCTCGCATTTCTCAGTGCGTTCTCACGCATCTATCCAACTTCTTATGTAACAACGAAATCAGTACCAACGAATCCAATGCGTCCTCGTCAGAACCAGCCCACAAGACACGCGGTTCATGTGCAATCGGATTTCGACAGGCCGATGCACATCCTTTCAATAAGGACATCAAACCAGATTGTTCGTCGCGCTCTGTCTGCGTTTGCAAAGTGTTGAGCGCGAGAATCGGAATAGCTCCTCCAAACACCGATTCAATCAGTCTGTTTCCGTCCAGCGTGCTACCGGACATTGTACGAATCCTCTCAAATACGCCTTTGCACGCCTCGAATATCGCATGAAACGCGTCGTTAGCTACCAACTCCGCAGTACAATACTTCAAGACCTCAGCATGCGCATTACGATTCACCAATTGAACGCGCAATGAATTTGCCCTGCGCTCAGCAGCTGACAAGGTCATCGTAGGGCTTATGCGAATGAACGTTCCATCATCGTTGTATTTCAACCCATCAAACGAAATAATCTGATTCAACTGCTCGACAATAGACTTAAAGCAATCGCCCTTCCCGATGTAACGTACTGGAGCCAACATCCGTTGAACAAATTCGATATAACGTGTCGCATTACCGTCACGCTGCTGCGCCCGCCAGAGTACCGTATTGATCCGCCTCCACTTTGTGCTCTCGCCAGAATCGTCGACGACACCAATGCCTTGAAACATGCGCGTGATTTCATCGCCAGTGCCACATTCGCCGAGCAACCGTGATGATTGCTCAATAACTTGCTGTGTCAATTTCGGTATATTTGCCATGTCACTCTCCTACGCCAAATCACATTTAAGCAAGCGGCCTTCGGTGGTGGAGGAGTCAAGCTGAAGACGCAAGTAAGGGGCCTTCTGGAATTCCTCCGGCGGAGGTGTCGTTGTGGTGATAATGTATTGGAAGTTCGGATTGCCATTTGCTCGCTCCTCCAGATACTTCGCATAATCAAAGTAACGGCGATATATGTGTTCTGTCAGATCAGAAACTCTCGGCCCATCATGGATAAGAAAACGCGGGTGAGTTGCACCTCCTTGTATTGACAATGTGAGCACTGCCAAGTCAAATGCGATCGTCTCCACTTCATCCAATGCCGCACTATCGTAGGGGGCATCATTAAAATTCATCTCAAATGCAATATCACCACCTGTCTCAACCACCTTGCCCAGAACTTCAGTGCCAAGAATAAACTTTATGACCTGTGCAAAACAATCATTTATCCCGTAGCGTCCTTTCGCTTTCTTGCGAATCGCCGCTAGTTCAGCTGACACTTCCTTATGCTTTGCCCGATTATCCTCCATCTCGGATTTCTTACTTGTCAGCGCATCACACAATTTTTCATAATCTTCAACCGCGTGCAAGACAATAGACACCGCCGAAACTCGGTCTTGAGACGCCCTTATCGCCGCATCTTCCTCGTGCCTATAATTCTCCGAAGCGCGCTCCATTGCCCTGAAGGCTAACGTTACCTTACGCCATTCCTCTTGGGCAATCTCGTATGCCTCCCTATAGTCTTTCTGTTTGCTAGCCAGATCATTTTGCCGCGTTTCTGAAATGACCTTTCGTGCCTCGGCCGCCGCATACGGATCCTGAGAGAATTCCTCTTCGTCTCCAATATGACAACCGCGTTTCCGGGCGATTCTACGCGGCACGCAACAGTATTCACGATCGGGCATGCTTTGCGATATCAGCTTGACACGCGAAAGCGGAGGAAGTTCTTCCTCTTCCGTCTGTTCAGCCCCATTCTTGAGCTGCTTAATCTCAGACCGCAAAGACTCGATATAGTTTATAGTCGCATTGTATGCGGCAGCAAGATTTTGATACTTCTGTTCAGCATCACGCTGTTCTTGTCTCAATGCATCAAGCCTGTCCTGGACTTCCGGAGGATTTTTGCGCGCCCGATCAATCTCTTCTGTCAAACGTTGCTTGGCCATGGAAACAAACAATTCACTTGTCTCATCAGGAATGTCAGCGTTCCAATGTTCACAAAGCATCTTCAACTTCTCAGCGCAAATTCTCTTATATGTGTCTTCCTCCCTGGCCCCGTCTTTCAGAAGCGCATTTAAACTACCCTGCCGAGCGGACAATTCTACTTCTTTCATGACATTCGGCTCGTACACCGAACGCATTACAATGGCCTTTTCCGTCTGATTGAGCAACGGCGAATCTGTTTCGCTTGTCGTATTCTGCCGCCAATCATGAATATGTGAGAAATGGCATTCCTGATCACGCGTAAACCACGGAAAGAAATGCCTGAATGTCAGGCGTTCACCACTTGGCAGACTATTCACAGGCACAATCCGCGTTGCGCATTTCTCCAACTCGCGTCTAAAATCTGCATACGTTCCACATCCTACTTCCCCACGCAAAAACTGATCCAGCGACTCATGTCGAGCGGACAATCCACCAGGCATTCTTAATGGCGAGAACGGACGAGCAAGGCACCATGATTCGCCATTCAATCTGACAGACGCCACAATACAACCGTCAACAAACCGATGATTGACACTATTTCTAAAACGATCATTGCCCATTTTCGGCTCATCAAACATGTACCGAATTAAACGACAAAGCGTCGTCTTGCCACTTGCATGGCCTGCAATCCGCTGTTCCATCGTATCTAATTTTGGCGGTGGCGACCAGATTACATTCAACCCCCTTTTAAAGCTAACACGACGAATCTCGTCCACCACCCCAGATTTCCACGACCGCAGAAACCTAATTTCACGAATCCAAAACAGCGGCTCATCCGAACCGACCGGTTTTGCGAAATCACTTGGCACAGGAATCTCAGGCAGCAATTCCATATTCAAACTCTCCCCCTTCAATGCGCTTAATAAATGTCTCAGAAGGCCTATGCCGCAACGACTCGCCTACTTCTCGTACTTTATGGCAATAAGCCAATGCCAATCGTGCGTCAATTGAAATGTCCCGCACTTCAGCCAATGTTTCATCCAATGGGAAGTCTCTCAGACTCACCATCCCGCGCTTCGAGATTGATATCTGTTTATCCGCACACATCCTAACGAGAATGTCCTCCAGATTGTCATCGTCACGTATGGCATCTTTAAACTGTTCTGCCCACTCTTTAGTGACCCGCGGCATATCCGCATTGTCCGCCATTCGTTTTGGGTCAGTCAATGCTGCCCATGCAGAATATATTTCAGTTACAGGCAATGTACCTAGATCGGTACTGCGTAACATCTGCCGAATCAGGAACTTTAAGTAATCCTTTCTCACATCGGCCTCAACAAATGGAGCAGCCTGACGCACATAAGTGTCAAGAGATGCCAACTCTTGCTCACGCCACGCCTCGAGTGCGAGACGGCGGGTGCGGTATTCGCCGAAGCGGGAGATTTCTTCGTCGCGGAGGGTGCGGAAGGATTCGGACGGGAAGTTCTCGCCCTTGACGTCCTTCGGGTCGAGGATGTACCTGAACTCCTCCTCCGTGAGCCCGTACTTCTTTGCGAAGAACACGTCAAGCTCCGCCTTCAACACGCCACGCCGTTCCTCGTCAAACTTGAACGGCTCGCCGTTATACCCCAACGCCTCCGCCCACGGTTTCAGCGAATACGACGTGTATGTCAACTCCAACACCCGAGACACGATAAATGCGATGTCCTCCTCTGCGTAGGCGGAGGGGGAAAGTGCTGGCATTTGGGCGAAATAGAAATAATTGAGCGTGACACCACCTATCTTCTGCCGAACCATCCAGTCATGAGGGAGTGAACAAAATTCCGCCATAAGACAAGCCTGTAATTCCGCTCTCTGGCACGGATTGTAAAGTGGGAACTTATTGTTCACAGCAACAGTTGGGAAAACTGTTGTCACAAGAGTTCTTGAATTAGTGGCATTTGTAATATCCCTAAACCCTATCAACCACTCTGGAGACCGTTCGGCAAGGAACGACTCAAACCATTCATCATCAAAGGTTCCGTCGATTTCAATGCGTTCAAGCGGCCGGTGACAGTTTGTGTCAAATTTCTTGGCGTGCCAACTCGCAGGCAGCGATTCAAGGAAATCGTCACCGAAGATTTCACGAACATTCTTTTCATCGCCTATTGTCTCGCAGTGAATCGTGCGGATTGCCCAGTTGGCAATGGCGACGCGCATGGCATCAATATCCCATTTCTTCGCCGCCTTGAAAAGAGTAGGCGGGACGTCGGCAAGCCGCGCGTAAGTTGCACGTTTCGACACCCAATACTGCGGGCGTGGGTCGAAAGCGGGATTCGCCTTCTCTTCTGCGGTACAGTCGACGATGTCGCTTTCGCCTTCAGGAAATGTTGCCCAACGATGGTCATAGATATGCATCATCTTCGCTTCATAGAGCGGGAAGAGATCATCCGACGGCGAGTCGTGAAAAAGCTTCGAGTCGTTGGACATGTGGAAAAGCGTCTTATATTCGATTCCCCACGGATTTTCTTCGGGCTTTTCAGCATCGCCTTCCTTCACCAACACGCCAGTCTTGCGGTATATCTTCTTCATCAGTTCCGCGTCGTAGCCAGTGCGGCAGACGGGCGCGGTCCGCGTGTTGGGGTTCACGAGAGAAAATTCATCCGCCGTGAGCGTGAAGTGGCGCTCCGTTTCCGCAAGCTGCTTGGGGTGCGTCATGAAGAACGCGAGATCGGGGCGTTCCGAGTTGCCAATGGAGAGAAGCGAGAACTTGTACATTCTATGAACAGAGGGGAAAAGCGGTAGCTTGTTCTCAAAATCATAGATGTATTCCAAACGCTTCTTGCTGACAATCTCCGCGAAGAAATCCTTTGTAGAGTTGTCGGTACAGATGCCCGTTGGAACAACAAGCCCAGCACGACCATTAGGCGCGAGAATCTGGAGGACAAGCTCCGAGAAGAGAGCATAGAGATTCACGTCTCCGATGCCTGTTAGCGGGTAGTGTCCGCCCTCCGCATGGACAAAGGCACTTGTGCGTTCACTCATGGCGATGGCGGCGTTGAAGTCCGCAAAGAGCTTCTGTTCGGCGATGGAGCCGTGTTCAAGTTGCGAGATGAGCTTGTTGCGCTTGGAGGCGTTCTGCGCCTCGGAGATGTCCGGGTAGCGGGTGGCGAAGAACTCCTTGGCCTGCACCTTGATGCGGTCCCACGGTGGATTGGTGAGAACCACGTCGAATCCGCCCCTGCCGAAGACGGTAGGGAAAACGAGCGGCCAGTGGAGAACGTTCGCCTCACGGCACGCTGCGGACGCGGCGTCGAGCATCGCGGACGACGGCGCATTGATCGCCTCGCCCGAAAGAAGCGCGCGAAGATTAGCGGTAGTCGGGACAAGATTGCCCTTCTTCTCTTCGATGAACGCCGCCGTGTACAGATCGGCAGCCAGAGTGAGACGGTTTGTCTTCGCCTCGGCGTAGAACGATTCCCATGCGGCGGTTTTAGCCTCGATCTCGGCAATGGTGCATGTCGGCATCGCCTCGATGGCGGCGCGTTTCTCGGCGAGTGCATTGTCCGGATGGGTGAATAGCGTGACCGCATTTGGATTCTTCTTGAGATCCTTGAGGGCGGCTGCATTCTCTGCCTTGAGCGCCTTCGCGACGGCAGAGTCGTCGCCTTCCACGGCATCGAACGCTTCGGCTTGTATGCCGTTGTCGAGTTGCTTGAGGCGGGCGATGCCGAGGATGGAGTTTCCACAGACAAAGTGCGAGTCGAGGAATCCGAGGGGCTGTCCGGGGACGAGTGTTTCGATCCAGAGCGCGATCTTCGCGAGTTCCAGCGCCATCGGGTTGAGGTCTGTGCCGTAGATGCAGTTGGAGACGACGTCGCGCAACGCCTCGCGGTAGTGTACCGAAGTGACGGCTTCGTCTCCGGCGCGAATCTCGGCAAGGCGTTCGGCAAGCCGGCGCGCGGCAGCAAGGAGAAAGTGGCCGGAGCCGCAGGCGGGGTCGAGAACAGAAATGGAGAGGATGGCCTGTTCCTTGTCGTCGGCTGCTGCGAGGCGTTTCTTGACGAGCGGATCGACCACGCGCGTCACCTGCTCGTCCACAAGGCACGAGGGCGTGTAGTAGCTGCCCGATGTCTTGCGGGCATTGCCGGCGGTGAGACCTTCCTCCGTGATGCCAACGAAGCCGAAGGTGCGCTCCTGACGCGAGACCGTTGGCACGAGTTCGAGGAGCGATTCGTACACGGAGCCCAGTTCCTCCGCGCCGAGGTTTCGGTAATCGACGAGCTGATACGCGCCGTTCATCTGCGTCCAGCGCAGGGCGCGCGTCGCTTCGAGGAGTGCCCGGTTGTCGAGAACGCATCCGTTCAGCCAGTTGAGGCGATCCTTTCGGAAGAGTCCGCCGAGCGCCGGCAAGGCAAGTTCCTTCTCGCCGTGGTCGAGCGCGTCGAATACGATCTTCACGCTTTCGTAGAGGTCGATGTGGCGGTCGTATGCCGACGCGCGGAATGCGCGGCGGATCAGGCGGTGGAGCGAATAGCCGGCCTCGTATGTCTCCCCAGCGTCAGACGGCGAATCGGGAGATGGCGAGAGAAGCGAATTGCGCTCTTCCGCCACATAGAGAAAGAGGAATCGGTATGCGACGAGGAGAAGTTCCTGGAAGTACGCCTGATCGGTGATCGCGTCGGAATCGAACGCGCCGCGCAGCTTC
>CACZAK010000166.1 GCA_902779075.1 uncultured bacterium
AAAGGACATGATAGCAAATCGCGCCTGAAACAGAGGCTATGCCGCTAGGCTGCCTCCCGTTTCAGGCGCACTTGTTTTTCGGATTCCACCCAAGAGGCGGCTTTTCATAAACTCGATTAGCCTGTCTGCATTGAACGCGCCGTCTATTATCATCCAATGGCATTTGCCCTGGTTGTTCACCGATGAAATCATTGAGAATCTCTGCCGCGACCCCCACACCGCACGGGTCGTCGGCGTTGTGCCGCGAGGCGAATACGACCGCCCGCGCACGTCCGTATTCATCACCGCCGTCTCGTCCGCCCAGTGGATCTCGGCTTTTTCCGTCTTTGCGCGCGCGGAAATCGCAGGGTACTCCTCTGCAAGCCACTTCTTCACGGCTTCCGGCTTTTGCTCGTAGGCAACCTTGATCGGCTTCTGTGGCGTGAAACCCCAGCGTTTGAGGTACTCGCCGACCGTGCGCACGGGCATCTCGATCCCGAAGTGTTCGCGGATGTATATGAGGACCGCCTCCCGTGTCCATAGGGCGAAATCCATCTTCAGCTGCTCGGGGCGCTTGTCGCAGATGTCCTTCTGAACCTGCTTCTCCTGCTCCCTCGTGAGCGTGCGCGATGCGCCTTTCTTGCAGCCACGGCGCTTCGGCTTCAGCGCCTTTATGCCGCCAAACTCGTACAGGTCTATGGCCTTGCGGATTGCGCCCCAGCTTATGCCGGTCTGCTCCTTTATCGCCATTGGTCCCGCACCTTTCTTGTGAAGGCGGACTATTTGCTTGCGAATCTCGAACAGTGCCGCAGGCGACTTCCGAGCGTCCATCTTTATCTGATTTTCCATGCCGCATAGTATATCAAATCTCCGCAGAAAAATCACTATATTTCTTTGCCGCCTCTATAGTTGCCAAAAGTTGTTGGAGACGGTCCAACTCTTTCATTTTGATTCTCCTTTCATGTTACGAAACAACCGGGTGCGCCGACATCCTCTCGCTGGAGGCCTGCTACAGCCTAGTTGGAAAAGGACAAGACGGCGCACCCGAAACGATGCCGCTCAACTTCCTCCCAACCTCAGAATGTAGCAGTTTCCAGCAGTTGTGAAGCCAACGCGGAAACCGGTTTTCTCTCCGGCTTCCTGACGGCAGCAAGTATACCACATCCGTTTGTGTCCGCGCAAGCGGACACGAATCGGTATTTTGCGACCGCGCAACGTGCCCTTGCAGGTACGCCGCCTTGCCCTCATTTCAAATTATACGAACAAAATGGCGAAGTGTGACGAGATTTTTTCAACGTGTAGGTCGCGACAAGCGCGACACTCCCGCTTCAGGAGGGGTCGTAAGTGGCGACGGTGGCGGCAATGAGGTCGGAGACGCGTTGCTTGGCCTGGCGGACGAACGCGGGCGTGACACCCAGACGCGCGGCGATGTCCGCAGAGGCTTCGCCTTTCTCTAGTGCTCGCCAGACGTCGGCATAAAATGGCGGCAGAGGAATGTGGTGCAACACGTGCCGCCGTGCAGCTCGATAGACGGCCTCTTTCCACTGGCGGTCTAGAAGGGCGAAGGCTGGGTGGTCGAAGGAGTATGAAGAGATCCAGTCCACCTCATCAAGGGGCAAGTTCTCGTATCGGCTGTTACGGCGTAGGATGTCCACGACCAGGTTGTTCGCGATGGCGCCAAGGAATGTGCGGAATTTCCCCCGCGCCGCCTCGTATCTCCGTTCGCGAATGGCGGCAGACAGGCGGATCATCGTCTCCTGTGCTATGTCTTCCGCCTCATACGCCACGGCCGGAAACCTCTGCACTATGAATGCCGCTACTACGGGGCGGTACATTTCGTCGAACTGACGCCATTTCGCCTCGTCCATTACCTTGTCGAGGGCGAGTTCGTCGAGAAGCGTCTTCGGAGTGTCGGGGAAAAGGGACATGATCATGGATCCGGTATGCGTGGAAACGGACGGTAGCTCACGCGTATGGAGCGGTTTGAGGCGCGGACCCTGAGTTTCCCTTTGCGGACGACGTGCATCTGGTAGAAGAGGTCGCCGTCGACGCGTCGCGCCATGACGACGTACCCCTCATAACCGGGCGGAGACTCCACCTCCACCGTACCGTTCGTGTCAGGTAGGTGGAGCGTGCCGTACACCACGGGGCGCGTAAGGACAAGGCGGTTCGTGCGCGTGAGCGTCGCCTCCTCCACGAAGTCGTATTCGTTCGTGCCGAGGATGTAGTACGCCCATTCTGCGTCCGTTAGGCCTCGCTCGTCGATGTACGACTGGTAGCCGTTCGGCGGCGGAGGGGGGATCCGGGGCGCAGTTTCGCGTGTGGTTGCGTCTGTTGGTATCGTAGCCGTGGCATGCGTTTTTGCAAGGCGGTATGCCGCAAATGCGGCAAGCAGCACGACGGCGAACGTGATGCCGACGATTCGTGCTCGTCTGCGGAAACGACTGCGCCGCGCCTCCTCCGTAGGGGCCTCCGGGAGCGCGGCGGCGTCTGAGAACCGGCGAGCCGGGTTCGACGCCAACATCCGCTTCAGCACGGGTGCCCAGTCTGGCGCGAATGCACTCGCCTGGTCGAGCAGACGGGACGATTCCTCGTACCAGATGCCAGTGACCAGCTTGTAGAGGAGCACGCCGAATGAATAGACATCCGCCGCCGTTGTAGCCTTTTCTCCGTTACGGCATTCCGGGGCGCGGACGTATGGCGTGCCGAGGTTGCCTTCCAGCGTGACAGTGGAGACGCCGATTGCGCGCCGCGTGTCGGGCTGAAGGACTCTGGCAATGCCGAAGTCCGAAAGCTTCACCGTGCCGTCGGGCGCAGTCAGCACGTTCTCTGCCTTTACGTCGCCATGGACGATGCCTTTGCCATGGCAGAACGCGAGCGCAGCGCGAAGCTGGGAGTAGATGTGGGCGACTTCGTCAGTGGAGAGTGGCTTTGACGCGCTGAGACGGGACGCGAGGGAAGCGCCGCCGTGGGAGTTCTCTACCAGTTCCATTGCGAGCCAGGGGCGACCGTCGTCCGCTATGCCGCAGTCGAACACCTTGATGAGGTTTGGGTGGTCGAGCGCGGCGAGAATTTTCGCCTCCTGCATGAACTTTTTCGCCAGTTCTGTGCGATGGGGGCCTTCGGGCGCGTCGAAAACTTTGACGGCCACCGGAGCGAGTGAGTGCATCTCTGTTGATGCCACGCGCGTTGCCACGTAGACGACGGACATGCCTCCATGTCCGATCTCGCCTGCAAGTTTATAGCCTTTGATCGTCATGGCTGCAAGTCCGCAGGCAACGGAATGGTCGCGGGTGCTTTTGAAAATATGCTGAGGAGCCGTTTCATTATTGGCAATAGTATACACGATTCAGTACCGTCATGCATACAAAAAATCCCTATGAAATTTCGAGGCGCTGCATGGCTCGTGGCAAAAGTGTAGTGCGTTGCCGGTAGACATCCAACTTTCACACGATTCCATCCGCGCGCCGAGAGAATTTATGGTATAATATGCCGCAAAAAATGAGACAAGGAGAATGAAATGAGTGATGCTGCAATGAATGGGAGTCACATGCTTTGTCGTGGCTTCGTCGGAAGGATTTCCGTTGTCGCGGTTGCCATCTGGGCTGCTGCGGCGTTGCCGTCGTTTGCGGCGCAGAACTGTATCTCGAACGGCGACTTCGAGAGTCCAGTCGCAAACTACAACCACAATACGGGGTACTCGTACAATAGCGAAAGCGGCAACGGCGGCAAGCCGACGGGCTGGACGCTCTCGCCCGCCAACCACACGGGGCGCGTGAACGAGGGTACGACCCGTTTCGGCTTGCTCGACCTGATGGGCAAGTATTCGATGTTCCTTGAACGTCGGAAAGCAGATACGGCTGGCACGTTCACCGAGGCGGAGCAGTCGTTTTCAGTCCCCGCGCCCGGCAAGTACAGGCTTTCGCTCAACTGCTGCAACTGGGCGCCGGAAAACACATACGCGCACTTGAACGCATTTGCGCAGCTGATACAGCCCGGCGGCGTGGTGACGAACGCCCTCAAGAACTTCAAGCCGGTCTCATTCGACTACGGCCTTGAAGGCATCCGGTCGTTCGCAGTGGATACCGAGACGCTTACCACCTACGGCGCGGGCAACAACTATACGCTTCGCTTCTATGCGACGGATAAACCATCTCTCGATTATGCCTACAATGTCATCGACAACGTGAATTTCTCGCTCCGCACACTCGTCCTTGGCGTGAACGAGACATTCGCTACCACGTTCGGTCTTGAGCCGCACGACATGGAACTCGGCGCGGATTCCACGCTCACCTACGCGCCCACCACTGCCACGACTGAGATTTTGGGCGGCAAGGTCACATTTGCAACTGGCGCAAAACTCATATTTGATATGGCGAGCGCATCAGCCGATGCGTACGTGATGCGGACGGGTGGTATCGTTCTTCCAGAAGGCGAGAGCGATCCGCTAGATTTCATTGAGCTCGCGAACGCGGGCGACTACGCGCTTTCGCTCATCGAGGACGACAAGACGGTCTTGATCGCGAAGGCGTCTGCGCCCGTTTCCGTGACGTGGACCGGTGCGGGCGATCCGTCAAGTCTGTTGGACGCGGACAACTGGTCTGCCGTGCCGAACGCCTCCACGCTGACAATCACGCTCGGTGCAACGGCGGACTGGCGCGGACTCGGCACGCTTGCTGCTTCGCCAATCGCAACCATCGACATGAACGGCAACGCGCTCACGCTCTCGGGACTTTCGTCCGCAGAGTTTACGGGTGCGGCGATTACGAACTCCGCGTCCGGCGCGGCGGCGGTGCTCACAGTCGACGTTGCGGCGGGTGCGACGAACGAGAACAAGACTGTCGCAATCCTCGGCAATGTCAGGCTCGTCAAGGAGGGTGTGGGCGGATTCAAGGCGTCGAAGATCGGCCAGACGTATTGGGGCGGTACGGCGGTGAACGGCGGAACGCTCATCGCGGGAGTCCACGGCAGGTTCCGTCCGTTCGGCGCGGGAAAGAACCTGATTGCCAACGCCGACTTCGAGGCGAACGGGCTTCCCGATACATGGAGTTACAGGTACACGTCGGCGATTCCCGGTACGGAGATTGTCGGCTGGACGCCGTCCGCCACGTCCTACACCGGGCTTGTCAACGCCTATTTCTACTGGACGCAATACGTGACCGTCGCCAACGACCCGCAGTACGAATGGTACGGGTACGCGCTCTTCTTCTCGAACGATCGCGCCGCCTGGCAGACGTTCCACGTCGATGAACCGGGCACCTACCGTTTCGTGTTCGAGTACGGGCCGTGGATCGATACCGCGACGTACGACCGTCCCCCGACGACCGTCACTATTTCGGGCGGTGGCGAGACGCAACTCACCGCCGTGGTGACGCCTGTTGCAGAGGTCGGATACCGTCAGTTCTTCGCGGATGTTGAGATTGTGTCTGCGGACGACTACACGCTCAGATTCGATGCAATCGGAATTTCCGGCAATCGCTACATTGCCTTTGACAATGTGTCCTTCGCTCCCAAGTGCGAGATTGCGGTCGGCGCAGGAGCGACGCTCGACATGAACGGACACGAGGGTTACGGAATGTACTCCATAACCGTCGCCGGCGGCGGAACGCTCATGAATTCCGGTAGCGAGATGACCTCGGAAAAGATCGGTTTTGCGGACGTCACGTTTGCGGACAATCATGTGCTTCAACTGACGAAGCTCTATCCGATTTCTGGTTATGGTGCAGCCGTGGCGTCCTTTGACCTCGGCGGCAAGACGAACAGCGTTGCGATACCGACGGGTAAGAACTTCTCGGTTCGCGATGCCGAGATCAAGAACGGCACGTTCAACGTGACGAGCGGCGGCTGGTTGCAGATTGATGGTACCGGCGTGGATGCCTCGACGGCGGATTTCATCGTCGGATCGGCCTTTAGAGCAAACGCACCAATTACCGTACGCAACTATACGGCGAGGTATGGCGCGAACTACAACGACGGCACTGCTGCGTTGAACGTTCTCGGCACGTTCACGCCCGAGACGGCATACTTCTACGGCTGCACGATGCAGGACGGCTCGACGATCGATCTCTCCGCGAAGAGCGCGGCGTGGTCAACGGCTTCATCGTTCACAACCGGGAAACGCGTCGTGGATTTCGCGCCGGATGCGACGGTGAACATCGAGGTCGGAGATCGCGAACTCGCCATCGGCGATCAGGTGGTTTCGTGGACGACGAAGCCGCCCGTGGAGGACAACGTCCTGTTCGTGCTTGTGCGCAACGGGGCGGTTTCGGAGACGCAGGCGTTCTCCGTGCAGACCAACGGACTCTTCGTCAAGCGCGCGGCGGAACCGGCGTATGCGACATGGGATGTCGGAACATCCAAGTGGAAGTTCTACACGGCGACGGATGCCGAGATCGCCGACTGGGAAGAGGGCGTGACGGGCAACATGCAGGTGCGTTTCTCGTCGTATGAGGAATACTCCGCCATCGCGGCGACGAATGTCACGCCAAGCGCGTTCGTGCTGACGGGTGATCTTGCGCTCCCGGCTGGCGAGGGAGATCTCGACATGGCAGTGTTTTCGTTTGAATTCCCAGCGGGTACGATAATCGACCTCAACGGGCGAGTGCTCAAGCTTCCTGAGACGATGATCGGCGGAACGAAGCCGTTCACTGTTACGTCGTCCGTGTCGGGCGGCGTTCTCGTGGCGGACATCGCCGGTACGGTTAACAATACGGCGATGACGCTGACTGGATACGTGAAGCTCCTCAAGGTCGGCGCGGGAACGTTCACGGCGACGAAGACTGGCCAGACATACATAGGCGGTACGGAGGTCACGAACGGCGTGTTGAAGTGCGGCACGTCGGGCACCAGCAATCCGTTCGGACCCATGCAAAATCCGCCGGAACTTATCGCCAATGGAAGCTTTGACGAGGATACCAGCGCCAACTGGTATGGCGCAAAGAACTGGTCTGCGTCACCTGGCAACTGGTGCGGACGCCAGCCGGCGGGAACTTACACGAGCAAGAAATTGTCTGTCGGCAAGTACGCCATGATAGGCGGAAGCCAGGTTAAGGCTGGCACGCCGGCGCAGTTCTGGCAGGACATAGCAATTACGAATCCGGGGCGCTATCGCTATTCGTTCGACCATGCGAGGCGAAAGACGGATTACAGCCTTGATGTTGATGTCCTGCTTGTGCATGACGGCGTCGAGCAATTGCTGACGGTCGTGACCCCGATGACGGTTGATACCTTTACCAGAGCTGTAGGATATGTGGAAATCGCCGAGGCGGGGACGTACACGCTCAAGTTCAGATACCACAGGACCCCTTCCGATGCCACCGAGGCATATTACATGATTTTCGACAACGTGTCGTTTGTCCGTCTTTCTGATGTGAAGGTATCTGGAGCAGATGCCGTTTTGGACATGGATGGAAGAGGGGACTACTATGACTACAACGTGATTCTCGATGATGCGATGCTCAGGAATACCAGGACGGATGTGGGAAATAACACGGCGATGATTGCGGCACTGCGCCTAGAAAAGGATTCGACATGGTATCTGGAACGGTCGTATGGCCTTATCGGCACTGGCTACCGGCTGGGCGAGGTTCACCTTGGCGGCAACACGCTTACCGCGAACATCGCATCGGGCAAGAGCTTCTTGGTCTGCAACATGACGTTTGACGAAGGGCGCGTGGAGATTCCCGTCACGACGGGCAGCCTTATTGTGGGCAGGTCGGGGACGGCGGCAGCGAACCGTGAAATCGCCGCGACGAACGTTGACTTCTCCGTCGGATGCGCGTTGACGCTTTACGCGCCGATGGATGTTGGCGGTTATGAGGCGACATACGAGGGATCGAGCAACACGGGCATGCAGCCGCTGAACGTGTTCGGGACGTTCCGGCCCGTGACGTCCAACTACTACGGCTGCGTATTGCAGGACGGCTCGACGCTCGACCTTTCCGGCTGGACGGGCGCGTGGCCGTGGAGCACGACTTCGGCGTTCACGTCGGGGAACAAGACCGTCACGTTCGCGGACGATGCGACGATCAAGGTGAAGCGCGGCGCGAAGGGCGGCAGGATCGTCTCGTGGGAGACGAAGCCGTCCAACTTCGACACGCTCGCCTTCGTGCGCGACCCCGCCGACGAACGCCGCTACAGGGTCGTCAAGAAGGACGATGGCGTGTACATTGTCAATGGCCTGACGATCATCGTGAGGTGATTTTGAAAAGGAAAGCGAGATGAGGAAGTTCAACACGACAGGACCGTGCTTCCCTGACGAGCACTACATGCTGCCGGCGCTTGACCGGTTGCCGGGTATCCGCGAACTCGTCGCGGGCGGCAACTACTTCGTTGTGCACGCGCCGCGTCAGACCGGCAAGACGACGGCACTCAAGGCGCTTGTGCGTGAAATATATGCGAAAGGAGAGATGATTGCAGTATACTGCACGCTCGAGACCATTCAGAAACTTGTCGGATCGTATGAGACGGCAATGCGGGAGATTAGGCATCTTGTTCTGAAGAACGCGGGGATGTTTCGCGAACTTGCACCCTTGGTGGCAGAGATCGGAGAATCAAAATCCAGTACGGGGATTTCAACGGCTGTAATGGATGCGATTCAGGCGCTTTGCGTCAAGTCGCCCAAGCCGATTGCAGTGTTTTTCGACGAGATTGATTGCCTTGTCGGTGATGTACTCGTTTCATTCCTTCGTCAGCTACGTGATGGATACATCAATCGCGATATGATGCCGTTTCCGAAGTCGGTTGCACTCGTTGGGATGCTGGACGTTCGCGACTACAAGGCGCAGATCCGCCCCGACGGCGAGTCACTCGGGCAGATCAGCCCGTTCAACATCATCCGCAAGGATTTGCTGATTCCGAATTTCACGGAATCTGACATCGGTACGCTCTATGCGCAGCATACGGCGCCATGGCTCGTGAGTGCCATCGCCTGCGAATGCGTAGAGGAGATTCACGGATTTCGATACAATGAAACAATTACGGTCGCGGATGTTGAGGCGGCGAAAGAGGCAATTATCCGCAGACGTGACACGCACGTGGATTCACTCATGGAGCGCATGCGCGAACCGCGCGTGAGGCGCATCGTCGAGCCGTTGATCCTTGGCAACGAAACCGATCTGACGGCGAACGACGATGACTGGCGCTTCATCACAGACCTCGGCCTTTTGCGCGTGGAAAGGGGGACGCTCGTTCCGGCGAATCCCATGTATGCCGAGATCATCGGACGCTACCTCTCACGCGGCGAACAGGACCGCATGATCCGCAGCGTTCCGGAGACGCCGTGGGTGAAGGACGACGGACTCGACATGGCGGGGCTCATGGCGGCTTTTCAGCAGTTCTGGCGCGAGAACTCCGGGGCGGACCGTGACATCATGGGCTACCGCGAGGCCGTGCCGCATCTCGTCCTCATGGCGTTCCTCCAGCGCGTCACGAACGGCGGCGGACACATCAACCGCGAGATGGCGCTCGGACAGGGCCGGCTTGACCTCTGCGTGGAGTTTCGTGGTGCGCGCTACGCGATTGAGGTGAAGACATCCGACAACTTCAAGGGCGAGGATTCATACAAGCAATGTGCAAAGTATCTCGATACCCTTAAACTCACCGAGGGATGGATGCCGATATTCGATAAGTCGAAGACGAAGACGTGGAACGAGAAGATCTACATCCGCGACGAAACTTTCAACGGCAAGACCATCCACGTCCTCGGCTTGTGAATTTAAAGGAGAAATGCGATGACTACTAGTAGTAAACATACAATCGTGAATGCCGCGCTTGCGGTCTCCGTCCTCATGGCGTCTGCGTCCGCTGCGCAGTTCCAGATGGACCGTTCGGTGATGAACGAGGCATATTGGAAGCTCTGGAACGACAAGGTGCAGGTGAAGATCGACGCCGACATCGAGAAGTACCGCAAGGCCGATGCGATGGTGGAGGTGGCCGCGCCGGACGGCGCGGAGGTGAAGGTCGAGCAGCTCACCCACGCCTTCCACTTCGGCGCGTCGATCTTCAACTTCAACCAGCTCGGCACCAAGGAGCGCAACGACCGCTACAAGGCGCTGTGGCGCACGCTCTTCAACTCCGCGACGGTCCCGTTCTACTGGAAGACGCTTGAGCCAAAGATGGGCGCGCCGCGCTATTATGCGGCGAAGGAGGATTCCGAGGAATTCTGGAATGCGTGTCCGTCACCGGAACGCCAGCCGCACTGGAGACGTCCGCCGCCGGGCGACATCATCGACTATCTGCGTCCGCTCGGCGTGCGCATCCACGGACACGTCCTCGTGTGGGCCAACTTCTACCAGAATCCGGCATGGCTGTGGTTCGAGGGCTGTCCCGACGACGAGAAGCTCGCGCTTGAGGAGGCGAGCGGCGTGAAGTTCCCGCGTTCCGGCGAGCAAGAGCGCCTTTCGCCTAAGGAGCAGAAGAGGTTCTCGAACCGTCTCCTGGATGCGGCGTGGGGCAAGGTGTTCGACAAGATGTCCGAGGAGGAGATCGTGGCGCTTGTGCCGACATATTTCAAGAACCTTGAAAAATACTACGAAAGCCACGTGCGCGACATCACGCGGCGTTTCGGAGACCGCGTCGATTCGTGGGACGTCGTGAACGAGTCCGCGGCGGTGTTCAAGCGGCTCGGCGGGAAGTCCGTGCGCGGGAAGCCGTTCGACAAGGCGCGCTACGGCGCGGATGGCGTCTGCGGGCAGCCCATGCCGGCGGACTACGCCTTCAAGGCGTTCAAGTGGGCGCAGGAGTCGTTACCGGAACGCGCCGTCCTCTCGATCAACGACTGGAACAAGTCGGCGACATACGTGAAGCAGATCGAGGACCTCCGCGCGCATGGCGCACGTGTCGGGATGATCGGTGCGCAGATGCACCTGATGAACCCAAAGGCGAGCGCCGAAATCGAGAAGAACGTCAGCCGTCAGCCAGACGTGATTGCCAAGCGCTGCCGTCTCCTCTCGAAACCGGGGCTTCCGATTCACTGCTCGGAGATCACCGTCACGGCGCCGGACAGGACGAAGCGCGGCGAAATGATCCAGGCGATCATCCTGCGCAACTTCTACCGTGCGTGGTTCTCCGTCGAGAAGATGGATGGCATCACCTGGTGGAACCTTGTTGACGACTGCGGTCTTTCCGGCGAACCCGTTCTCAGCGGAATCTTCACCCGCGACATGCAGCCCAAGGCTGCGTACTTCGCGATGGACGACCTCATCAACCGCGAGTGGAAGACACGGACGGTCGCGAAGGCGGCGAACGGCAATGTCGCTTTCCGCGGCTTCCGCGGCCGCTACCGCCTCACGTGGAAGGGCGCGGGCGGCAAGGAACAGACCAAGGTTGTCGAAGTGAAATGAGCGGCTGAAAAACTTCGTGGAATTTCAGTATTCTCCACACGCCAACTGAAACTATGATATACTAATTGACATGGAGAACATTAAGAGGTTTAACACGACTGGCCCGTGCTTTCCTGATGAGCACTACATGCTGCCGGCGCTTGACCGGTTGCCGGGCATCCGCGAACTCGTCGCGGGCGGCAACTACTTCGTCGTACACGCGCCGCGTCAGACGGGCAAGACGACGGCACTTCAAGCACTTGTGCGTGAGATCAACGAGAAGGGCGACATGTTCGCCATCTACTGTACGCTCGAGACGATGCAAAACGCGACGGACGTTGATGACACGATGATCAAGATTTGCAAACTGCTGCGACGAGTGGTTTTCGCCACCCCCGAACTTGTCCATCGGCTTGGCAATCCCGATGTCGCATTGGCCATCAGTCAGGAATCGGGTTGGACGGTCACTGCAGTCTCTGACACGCTTGCGGCCCTCTGCCGGAAGGCGGGGAAGCCCGTCGTCGTTTTTTTTGACGAGGCCGATTGTCTCGTGGGAGATGTGCTGATATCCTTCCTCCGTCAGTTGCGCGATGGGTACGTAAACCGAAAACTGATTTCCTTCCCCAAGTCCATCGCACTCGTTGGGATGCTGGACGTGCGCGACTATAAGGCACAGATTCGCTCCGACGGCGAATCGCTCGGGCAGATCAGCCCGTTCAACATCATCCGCAAGGATTTGCTGATTCCGAATTTCACGGAATCTGACATCGGTACGCTCTATGCGCAGCATACGGCGCGCGGGCAGCCCTGGCTCGTGAACGCCATCGCCTGCGAGTGCGTCGAAGAGATACACGGTTCGCGCTACAGTGAGGCAATTACGGTCGCGGATGTCGAGGCTGCAAAAGAGGCAATTATCCGCAGACGTGATACGCACGTGGATTCACTCATGGAGCGTATGCGCGAACCGCGCGTGAGGCGCATAGTCGAGCCGTTGATACTCGGCAACGAAACAGAACTGACGGCGAACGACGACGATTGGCGCTTCATCACGGACCTCGGCCTTCTGCGCGTGGAAAGGGGGACGCTCGTTCCGGCGAATCCCATGTATGCGGAGATCATCGGACGCTACCTCTCGCGCGGCGAACAGGACCGCATGATCCGCAGCGTTCCGGAGACGCCGTGGGTGAAGGACGACGGACTCGACATGGCGGGGCTCATGGCGGCGTTTCAGCAGTTCTGGCGCGAGAACTCCGGGGCGGACCGTGACATCATGGGCTACCGCGAGGCCGTGCCGCATCTCGTCCTCATGGCGTTCCTCCAGCGTGTCACGAACGGCGGCGGACACATCAACCGCGAGATGGCGCTCGGACAGGGCCGGCTTGACCTCTGCGTGGAGTTTCGCGGCGCACGTTACGCGATTGAGGTGAAGACATCCGACAACTTCAAGGGCGAGGATTCGTACAAGCAATGTGCAAAGTATCTCGACGCCCTTAAACTCACCGAAGGATGGATGCCGATATTCGATAAGTCGAAGACGAAGACGTGGGACGAGAAGATCTACACCCGTGACGAGGTGTTCGACGGCAAGACCATTCACGTTCTCGGGTTATGAGCGCTATGAAGAGACTGGCCATTCTCATTCTTGCGGCGACAACCCTTTACGCCGACACGTTCACGATTGAACGAAACGACCCGAGACGCCGTACGTTATGTCGCTTGACGGGAAGTGGAAGTACAACTGGGGCGGCTCATAGGTAGTCCTTTCACCATGTACAAGGTGATGAAATCCAGCAAAGGCAAATTTTGACAATGCGTTCAAAAAGGAAAATGAAATGAAAACATCCAACAATGAAAGTATGAAAAGGCTAATGCTTTTTGCGGCAGTTGTCGCCACCGTCGCGTATGGCGCGTCGGTTGAGCGCATAATCAAGCCCCCGCGCTTCACGCGCGGCAACACGTCCATCCTGCCGGTGCAACCGATCGACCAGGCGGCGTGGCTCTCGCATCCCGATATCAAGGACGAGGTGGCGTATCCGATGCTTCCGCGCATCGTACGCTTCCAGTGCGAGTTCACGAGCGACGGCACGCCGCTTGAATTTGACGTGACCGGCGACGAGCGCTACTACCTCACGCTCGACGGTGCGTTCGTCTCGCGCGGCCCGCACCGCGGCACGGTCGAGAACTGGATGTACCAGAGCTACCGCGCCAAGCTGGAACCCGGGAAGCACGTGATGGAGGCGACGGTGTGGCGCATGCCGTTCCGGGCGTCGCCGCTCGCGCAGCTCTCGTACAAGCTCGGCTTCTGTCTCAAGGCGGAAGGCACGTACGACGCCGTCCTCACCACGGGCAAGGGCGCGTGGAAATGCGGGCCCGTCACGGGCGTCAAGAACATCGGCAAGTCCGGCGGCGCGTGGGGGCTCAAGCCGGCCGTCGTGAGGAAGGCGCTAGGCGGGGGCAGCAGGTACGGCATCCGCCAACAGGGCTGGATGCTCTTCCCGTCGCAGCTTCCTGAGCAGACCGAATACCGCGTCCGCCCCGGCAAGTTCGTGGATGGCGGCGAGATGAAGTTCCCGCTCATCGTGAAGCCAGGCGAAAAGCGGCGCATTCTCTGGGACCTCGACCGCTACATCTGCGCGTATCCCGAGGCGATCGTGAAGGGCGGCAAGGGCGGCAAGATGACCTGGCAGTGGGCGGAGGCGCTGCGCGGCCCGTCCAAGAATCCGAAGATCAAGGGCAACTTCAAAGGAAACCGCGGCGAGTGGGAAGGCAAGACGTTCAGCGGATTCGGCGACCGGTTCGTGTTCGACGGACGCGAACGCGCCGTGTTCCAGCCGCCGTGGTTCAGGTGTGGACGCTGGTGCGAGATCGTCGTCGAGGCGGGCGCGGAGCCTGTCGAGATACAGGACCTCGCGCTCATCGAGTCGCGATATCCGCTTGAGTGCGAGACGCGCTTCGAGTCGCCGGAGGATCCCGCGCTTGCGGGTGTGCAGGCGATCTGCGCGCGTGCCATGCAGATGTGCTGCCACGAGATGCTGTTCGACTGTCCGTTCTACGAGCAGCAGATGTACCCCGGCGACACGCGCGTGCAGCTGAACGTGATCTCCGCGATGACGTCCGACGACGCGATCATCCGCCGTGCGATTGAGATCTACGACATCAACCGCCGCGACGACGGCAACGTGCCGTTCAACTTCCCGACCGTCGGCACGCAGGAGGGCGCGTCCTACACGCTCTGCTACCTCGGCATGTACGCCGACTACGTGATGAACCACGCCAACCGCGAATGGCTGCGCGCGCGCCTCCCCGGCATGCGCGATACTCTCCACGGCTTCGAGTTGTACGAGCGCGAGGACGGCATCATCCATAAGCTCCCTGGCTGGTCGTTCATGGACTGGGTGACGAGCGGCGAATGGCACGGCGGCTGGGCGCCGGGTTCGCGCGACGGCGGGGCGAACGCCGAGATGAACCTCTTCTACCTCGCGGCGCTTCAGGGCGCGGCGAAGATCGAAGACGCCTTTGGCAACCCCCACCTCGCCGCGCACTGGCGCGAGAAGGCGGCGAAACTGAAACCCGCGATCGTCAAGCAGTTCTTCGACGAAGGACGCGGGCTCTTTGCCTCTGACGCCGCGAAGAAATCCTTCGCGGAACACGCACAGTGTCTTGCTCTTCTCACGGACGTCTTCGAGGGTGAGCGTGCGCAGGCACTTTTCGAGCGACTGATCACGGAGAAGAACATCCACCGCACAACGGTGTACTTCTCGTACTATCTCTTCGAGACGTACTTCAAGTTCGGGCGTGCCGACCTCTTCATCAAGCGGCTCGACCTTTGGAAGGGGTACGTGAAGCTCGGCGCGACGACGACGCTGGAGGCGCCCGAATATCCCGGCCACGACGCGCGGAGCGACTGCCATGCATGGGGTGCGCATCCGCTCTGGTTCCTCAGGACGGGCGTCGCCGGTATTCGCAGCGCAGCGCCGTTCTTCGAGAAGGTGCGCATCGCGCCGCAGCCTGGCGGGCTGAAGTCGATCAAGGCGTCCTATCCGCATCCGTCCGGGAAGATGATCGAAGTCGATCTCATTTTCGAGGCTGGCAAAGCACGCGGGCGCATCACCACGCCCGTTGCCGGCGAGTTCGTGTTCGGCGACGTAGTGAAGCCGCTCGCTCCCGGAGTCAATGAAATCTGATGTAAAATACTTCAACAACCCAAGAAAGGAACTAAATCAATGCAAAGCAGAAGAAACTTCTTGCGAAACACCATGCTCGCCGGGGCCGCATGCTCCGTAGTGAACAGCCTTAAGGCGGACGCGCCCGCTACGGCGGCTGTCTGTGGAGCGCCAATGCTGGGCTTCCGGTGCAAGCCGCTGGAATGTGTGCGCGTGGGCGTGGTCGGTATCGGTTCGCGCGGCATGGGCATGATCAACCGCGTGAGCAAGCTCCCCGGCGTGGTGGTGGCGGCGGTGTGCGACATCCAGGACGACAAGATCAACAAAGCGAAGCAGTCCCTTGCCCGCCAGAAACGTCCGGAACCGAAGGTGTACAAGGGACCGGAGGCGTTCCGTGCGCTGTGTGATTCGGGCGACGTGGACGTGATCTACAATTCCACGCCGTGGCACCTGCACGTCCCCGTGGCGATCGCCGCGATGAACGGCGGCAAGCACGTCCTCACCGAGGTGACGGCCGCGTTCACCGTGGAGGATTGTTGGAAGATGGTCGAGACCGCAGAGAAGCGCAAGGTCCACTGCATGCAGCTCGAGAACTGCATCTACGGCGAGATTGAGATGCTCACGTTCAACCTCGCCAAGCTGGGAATGCTCGGCGAGATCGTACACGCCGAGGGCGCGTACAACCATGACGGACGCCACATGGCGAACGACCTCTTCCCCGCCTACCAGTACTGGCGCTACGACTGGTACCGCGAACATGCCGGCAACCCATACCCGACGCACGGCCTCGTTCCGCTCTGCCTCACGATGGACGTCAACCGCGGCGACCGCATGGACTACATCGTCTCCATCGATTCAAAGAACGCCGCCTTCGCCGACTTCATGGCGCACGGTCTCCGCAAGGGCAACCCGCGCAAGGGCCAGACGCTCAAGGTCGGCGACATGAACACAAGCCTCATCCGGACGGTCGGCGGCAAGACGATCATGCTCCAGCACACCGTCTCCGTGCCGCGTCCGTACTCGCGTCTCCAGCGTGTGCAGGGCACGCGTGGCATCATCGCGGACTACCCGTACCGCATCGCGCTCGAGGGCGACGGCAAGTACTACTACGGCAGCGGGGCGCATGTCTGGTGGGACGCGAAGCGCGCGGAGGAAATCCGCCAGAAGTACAAGCATCCGCTCTGGAAGACGATCGGCGAGATCGCGAAGAAGGCGGGCGGACACGGCGGCATGGACTACATCCAGGACGCGCGCTGGTCGTACTGCCTGCGCTTGGGCCTGCCGCTCGACACGAGCGTCTACGACCTCGCGACGACGAGCTGCCTCTGCGAGCTGACCGAGAAGAGCGCCACGAACCGCTCGCAGGCGATGGACGTGCCGGACTTCACGCGCGGCGCGTGGAAGACCGCGCCGAAGATGGAAGTAGTTGACATCGACCTTGAGAAGTTCAAGCTATGAATTGCCGAATCGCTGCAATGCGCACCGCAGTTGCGGCGGCGCTCTCGCTGTTCGCGAGTGCTGCCGCCGGTGCGCTCGTTTGGGACGCGACTAAGGACGGACGTCTCATGACGGTGACGAACGACACGTTGCTGTTCAAGGGCGTGAAGCTCGCGGACGTGCGTCTCGCGAAGTGTTGTTTCAACAAGGCGCAGCGCGTACGCGCGGACGGCACGCGCGCAATGAGCCAGGGCGACGGCAGTATCTGCCACACGCGCCGTATAGACGACGGGCGTACGCTGGACGCGCAGTGCCAGCTGTTCGACTGCGGCTACACGAAGTGCGTGAAGCTGCGTCTCTCCCAACGCGGCGACGACGTGACGGGCCGCATCCTCTACGCCAAATACTGCACGAAGAAAAATGCCGACGTGGTGGGCGCGGACTTCGACACCTTTGACAAAACCTCCTCGATGGATGCGTACTCCGTGCTGCCGAACGACCGCGTCACGAACGGCTACAACGTCGACTGGCTCGTCCTGCGCGAGGTCGGGTCGGCGGAGGACAACATCCCCGACGCCTCCGGCGGCGTGATGCCGACGGACAAGGTGACGGAATGGATGGAGAACGCGGTCGATCCGTTCGCATGGACAAAGTGGTGCAACGCGCACCCCGCCCCGTTCCACCTCTTCGGCGAGGACCGCCAGTACGCGGTGCGCAACAATATCGTGCCCGCGCACTGGCTCGCAAAGGGCAACCACGCGGCGGAGCGTTTCCACGGCGTCGCGCAGCCGGGCGAGTTCTACCCGTTCCAGGTGTGCGTCGCATCGGAGAAAGCGCGCACGTTCCGCTGGAACGCGAAGACCGACCTCAAGGTGAGTCGCATCACGCCCGAAACGTGCGCGGTCGCGGCCAAGGGCGTGAAGCCGATTTGGGTGATGGTGGATATTCCGAAGGACGCGGCGGGCAAGACGCTGAGGGGCGAGGTGTGCGTGGAAGATGCGGCGGACACCGCTCGCGCATCCATCCCGTTCGAGATCGAGGTGAAGGGTGACGTGCTGGAGGATGGCGGCATCGGCGACGCCTGGCGTCTTGCGCGCCTCAAGTGGCTCAATTCCGACATCGGACGCGAGGACACGGTGACGAAACCGTACGAGTCCGTAGTCGTCGACCCAGCTCGCCGAACGGTGAAGATTCTCGGACGTGAGCTGGTGCTGGGCGAAGACGGCCTGCCCGCGCAGATCATCTCGCACTTCAGCGGCTCCAACGCGCGCGTCGTCGAGAAGGGAATGAACCTCCTCGCCGCGCCGGTGAAGTTCAAATCTTGTTTCAAACCTTGTTGTAGTACGCTTGCTGTTTCCGGGGGAGGGGAGACAACAAGCGTACAACAGCAAGAGTTCGCCTTCACGGAAATTACGCCCGCTCATGCGGAGTGGAAGTCGGAAGCTAAGATCGCGGGTGGCATCACGCGTATCGTCGAAGGACGCATCGACTTCGCGGGGGCGTGTAAGTTCCGCATCCGCCACGTGGGCGGCAAGGTTCCGCGGGCATCGTTTGAAGTTGCCATGCCGACGAACGTCGCGCGGTTCCGGGAGGGATTCGGAATCAAAGGCGGGGTTTTCCCGGAGGGTAAGGTGGAGCAGAAATGGGATGCGAACCTGAACCGCGACGCGGTGTGGATGGGCAGCGTCAACGGCGGCCTCGCCGTGCGCTTCAAGGGCGCGAACTACAGGCGGCCGCTCATCAACGCCTACTATGCGTGGCAGAAGCTGAGAATGCCCGAAAGCTGGGCCTCCGGCGACGGCGCGATGACGCTGGAGAAGACCGCCGACGTGGCGACGCTCTGCGCCGAGGGGAAGGACGCGCCAGAGGGCGCGGAGTGGAACTTCGACCTCTACATCACGCCGTTCCATAAACTCGACATGAAGACGCACCTCGGCGACAGGTACTGGCACTTCGGCCAGCGCAACGGCGCGTTCGACGCGGCCGCCGCGCGCAAAGTGGGCGCGACGGTCGTGAACCTCCACCACAACACGGTCTGGAACCCGTACATCAACTATCCCTACAACGACGACAGCGGCCCGCTTCTCAAGAAGGTCGTGAAGGACGCGCACGCGGCGGGGCTGAAGCTGAAGGTCTACTACACGACGCGCGAGCTGACGCAGAACCTGCCGGAGTTCTTCGCGCTCAAGTCGCTCGATGGCGAGGCGCTCCTGAAACGCGACGCGTCCGTGCCGGGCTGGCCCATCACGAACAGGGGCGGTCCGCATCCCTGGCTGCGCGCGCACGTGGGGCTCGACATCCTCCCCGCGTGGCGCGAGAACGTGCGCTTCCCGCAGGCGTATCCGCCCCGCCTCGACCTCGCCGTGATCACCACGCCCGACACGCGCTGGGACAACTTCTACCTCGAGGGCCTCGACTACCTCGTGCGCGAATACGGCATCGACGGGCTCTACATCGACGACACGGCGCTCACGGGCGAGTCCATGCAGCGCGCGCGGCGCATCCTCGACCGAGACGGGACACGCCGCCTCGTGGACAACCACAGCTGGAACCACCACAATCCCCATGCTGGAAGCGGCAGCACGAACCTCGCGTTCATAGACCTCTATCCGTATTTCGACCTGCTCTGGCGCGGCGAGGGCTTCTACAACAACACGCCGTCCGACTTCTGGCTGATCGAGCGTTCTGGCGCCGCGTTCGGCATTGCGGGCGAGATGCTCGGAAGGGGCAATCCGTTCCGGGGGCTGCTCTTCGGCATGACCGACCGGTGGGGGTGGGGCGGCAACCCGCTGGGGCTCTGGAAGTTCTTCGACGAGGTGAAGCTCGGCGACATGGAGCTTGTCGGCTGGTGGGACGACGAATGCCCCGTTAAGGTGTCAGGTTCAGAAGAGATCAAGGCCAGCGTGTGGAAGGGTAAAGGCGACGCTGTGCTCGTCGTTGCCAACTTCTCGAAGGAGCCGCGTACTGCGACGATCTCATTCGACGCAAGGAGGCTCGGCTTCGACGGCGCCAAGGCGAAATGGACGCAGCCGGAAATAGCGGGCGTGCAAAAGTCCGCTACCGCGCCAGACATCACCGCGCCGGTAACGGTTCCCGGCGAGAAGGGATTCATCCTTTACGCAGGTAACAAGTGATGTGCAAAGGTTGTTTTAGGGCGGGGATTTTGCTATAATTTCCGCCGTTGAAAACCCTAATCAGAAAGATTCAGCAACAAAATGGAGATTGATATGAAGCAAAAGTTTGTTGTCGGCCTGGCCGTACTTGGCCTCGCAGGACTGTTTTCGATGTCTGCATTGGGCGACGGGCCGAATCAGACGTTCTCGTGCGACACGGGGGCGTACGTGCCGTTCGACGCCAAGACGACCGTAACGGTAGCATGTCCTGACGCCGCAGCGGCAAAGTGGGTTGGCGACCATTTCGCCGAATGGTTCATCACCAACGCGCCTGTAGTTAGGGCGATAGCGCCAAGTGCCGCGATCCCTGGAGGCAACGAGGCATACACTGCAAGCGCGGATGGAACCGGCGTGAAGATCGCTGCGAACACGCTCACCGGTGCGCGGTGGGCAGCGTACACGTTGCGCCAGCTCGTCATCGCGAAGCGCGGCACGTTCAAAACCGAGGGGTACCTCCTTCCGAAGCTCACGATTGAGGACCGCCCGCACCTTGAGTTCCGCGCGATCCACCTGTGCTGGTTCCCTGAAGTGCGTCCGCAGCAGATGGAGCGCTCGATCCGACTGGCGGCGCTCCTGAAGTTCAACTACGCGATCATCGAGCCGTGGGGCATGTACGAGAGCAAGAAGCATCCGTGGTGGCACTGGCCCAACCCGACGATGACGCAGGCGGAGGTGAAGCGCCTTGTCGCGATCGGCAAGGACCTCGGCATCACGCTCCTCCCGCAGATCAACTGCTACGGGCACGCCTCGTCCTCACGCGGCTGCACGATCAAGCACGCGATGCTCGACATCACGCCCGAGTACGAGCCGCTGTTCGAGCCGGGCGGATGGAACTGGTGTCTCTCCAACCCAGAGACGCAGCGCGTCCTCCGCGAACTCATCGCCGAGATGTACGAGAACTTCGACAAGCCGCCGTTCTTCCACCTCGGCTGCGACGAGGCCGTGAATCAGACGTGCCCCGAATGCGTGAAGACGCCCAATGCGGAGCTCGTGTGCCGCCACATCACCGGCCTCGCGGACTTCGTTAAGTCGCTTGGGGCGCGTCCGATGATCTGGCACGACATGCTCCTCGCACGTGGCGATCCGCGCTGGAAGGGCTTCGTGCATTGTGGCAACAAGGAGACCGCGACGCTTGCGGACACGCTCCCGAAGGACGTGATCATCTGCGACTGGCAGTATTCCTACGGCAACATGAAGGAAAAGCGCGCTGATTGGCCTACGATGAAGTACTTCGCCGACAAGGGCTTCCCCGTGGCGGGGTGTCCGTGGCGGAACTTCAACGCCATGAAGCCGATGGCGGACTACATTTCCAAGATCGGCGGGTTCGGGTTCATCGAGACGACCTGGCACCACATGCGCGGCAGGGAATGGGAGCAGATGTTCATGAGCGCGTCCAAGGCCGCATGGGGTTCGGATGTCTCGCACGGCGTATCGTTCCAACGCTCGCTGCGTCTCGTCGGGCACGACATGAAGGTCACCGACTACCTCGATACCGGCTATTTGAACTACCAAGTCCCGCCGGGCTGGTGGGTGGATAACAACTGATGTTCAGCACGCGAAATGTTCGCCTCCTGCTTGCGATCGCGGGACTGGGAGGGTTTCTGTACGGCGTCGACTTCGGCGTGATCGCCGCAGCCGAGCCGTACATGAAGGCGATGGGCGCGTATTCCGACGGGCAGATCAGCCACATCGTCGGGGCCGTGCTGCTGGGCGGGATCGTGGCGTCGCTCACCGCCGGGATGCTTGCGGATTGGTTAGGCAGGAAGCGGATGATCGTCATATCTGCGGCGATGTTCCTTGTCGCAATCCCCATCGTCAGCCTCTCGCTGGGCTCGTTTTACGTGCTGTATGCCGGAAGGGTGCTGCAGGGCATGAGCGCGGGCTACATGGCCGTCGTGATGCCGATGTACCTCACGGAGACGCTGCCGGCGGACATCCGAGGACGCGGAACGGGTGTGTTCCAGTTCTGTCTCGGGTTCGGGCTTGTAGTGGCCGCAGGGGCGGGATGCCTCGTCGCGACATGGTATGGCGCGTCCGATACGGCAAATGCCGCAGAGCGCGTCGCCGCATGGGGCGCGAACTTCTGGTGGACGATGTTGCCCGTGGCGGTGCTGTTCTTCGGCGCGCTGAGGCTCCCCGAGAGTCCCGTGTGGCTGGAGAAGAAATCCGGAAAATCCGGAGAATCTGGGGAATCCGGAAAATCCGGAGGATCCGGAAAATCCGGAATTTCCGGTTTCGCCGGAAGCCTACTCCAGCGAAGGTACGTAATACCGTTCCTGCTTGCGTGCCTCGTGCTCACCTTCAACAAGACGACGGGCATGAGCTCGTTCACGAGCTATCTCGTGTCGATTCTGCACAGTGCTGGCTTCGAGGGCATCTACGCCAACTGGGGACAGCTCGCGGTGAAGCTCACGAACATGCTCGTCACCATCGCCGCCGCCGCGCTGGTGGACCGCAAGGGGCGCACATGGCTCCTCAAGGTCGGGACTGGCGGCATGACGATTGGCCTTGCGGCAATTGGTTCCGTGTTCCTTGCGATCGAGCGCTTCGGCGTGCAGGCGAACAACTTCACGGGCCTTCTCACCATGTTCGCGTTCTTCTTCATGCAGGTGTTCTACGCGCTGGGGCCGGGGCTTTGCGTGTGGCTCGTCCTCTCCGAGCTCATGCCGCTCAGGATTCGCGCGAACGGCATGGCCATCGCGCTCTTCATGAACCAGTTCGTAGCCTGGGGACTAGCCTCCTGGTTCCGTCCGTGGGTGGCGGCGTGGGGCTGGTCGAGCATGTTCTTCTTCTTCGCCGTCAACGGCGTACTCTACTTCGCCACGGCTTGCTTCATCCCCGAGACGAAGGGCAAGACGTTGGATGAGCTGGAGCATTTGTTTGACAACAAGCGTACAACAACAAGGAAACAGTCATGATAAAGCAGACATCCATCAGCTACTACGGCCTCAACTACGTTGAGCATGCAGAGGCGGACTTCGCCGAGATGAAGGCGCACGGCGTGACGTGCGTGATCCTCGCTGTGACGGAGTTCGACTTCGACTTCTGGCGGCCCAACATCCCGAAGATCGTCGAGAAGGCGCACGAGATGGGCCTCAAGTGCGTGATCGACCCATGGGGCAACGGCAAGTACTTCGGCGGCGAGCAGGTGTCGAAGTTCCTGCAGGACAACGTGGAGAACCGCCAGGTCTCCGCCCTCACCGGCGAGAAGCTG